>JAFGHS010000036.1 GCA_016930075.1 Deltaproteobacteria bacterium | reverse complement strand
TCCTGGATGGAACTCATGCCGCCGTCCATATTTCCCGGTGCAATGACATAGGGGGCCAGGGGGCCGAGAAGATCGTGGGTGAGCTTTTCGGCGTCAGCGACCATTTTAGAAACGGCCGCAGCGACTTCAGGGGTCTTGGCCCGGCGCTCGAGGATGTGGCTCGTCCCGATCATTTCCGTATCCTCCGTCAGGATCACCGTGCCGCCCTCATCGACCAGCCAGTCGGACGCCAGGCCGACGCCGGGATTGGCCGTCACGCCGGAGAAGGCGTCGGAGCCGCCGCATTCGAGCCCCATGATGATCCGGTCCAGACCAAAGGATTTGCGTTTTATTTTTGCCGCATCGGCGAGGAGGCGTTTGCAGATTTCGATGCCCCTGGCCGCCGTTCTGCGTGAACCGCCGTCACGTTGAATCGACAGGTATTCCACCGGTTTTCCCGATTCGGCGATGGCCGAAACCAGCCCCTCCGCCTTGAGAATCTCGCAGCCCAGGCCGATGATAAGGACGGCGGCGCAATTGGGATTTTTCCCCAAATTGACGAGGGCTCTTTTGTGGAGGGGAATCTCGATGCTCCGGCCGCAGCCGTGGCCGTGATAAAGGGGCACGACGTCCGGAACGCCCTTTGCGATCAGGCCGACAACCCCGTTTGCGCAGGAGACCGAAGGAATGACGGCGACATAATTCCGGATGCCAACGGACCTGTCCGGTCTTTCATAGCCCTGAAAAGTTTCCATTGCCGTCACCTCTTGTTGTCGATATTGAGATTGTGGGTATGAACCCACTGGCCTTTGTGGATCGTCTCCGTCGCCTTGCCGATGATTTCACCGTATTTGACAATATTTTCTCCTTCGGGAATATCCGTCAGCGCAACCTTGTGGCTGTAGGGTATGGCGGCCAGGGCTCTGATGGGCGCACCGTCCGGCAGACGGACGTCCCCGCCTTCGCTGATGTCCTCAAGGGCGATGGCGACGTTGTCCAGGGGATTGATGATGATGACATTCGGCTTCATCATGGTTTTTCCTTGTTCATTTTACATTTAAACCCGGCAGGAATGATTGAAATTCGGCTGATGGACGGCGCTCCTGATCGAGCCTTAAAAAAAAGCGTAAAATAAAGCAAAACGCATCAGCCTTTTTCCCATGATGCGTTTTACATTATTTTCCCCGATATGGGAATAAGTTTGTCGATGAGCAGAAAAAACGGCCGGAGTCAGGCGACGGATCAGGTCTTGCCTGCGAAAAGCATCCGCTTATCCGCAACGATCCTTTGACTTTCAATCCCCGCCTTTGTACATGGACTCGATGAGATCGGCGTACTGTTCGTTGATGAATTTGCGTTTCACTTTCATGGTCGGGGTGACCTCGCCGTCTTCCGTATAGAGCTTCTTGTCGAGGATCTTGAATTTCCGGATGTTCTCCACGCGGGCAAGCTGCTTGTTCACTTTATCGATTTCTTCCTGGATGAGCGCCACAACCTCCGCGTTTTTTGTCAGGGTGGCGAAGGTCGTAAATTGCAGCTTATGATCCTGGGCGTATTTGGCGACGTTTTCCTCATCGATGACGATGATGGCGGAGATGAACTTCCGCTGGTCGCCGATGATGACGGCGTCGTTGATGTAGGGAGAAAACTTGAGCATGTTTTCGATGTACTGGGGCGCAATATTCTTGCCGCCTGCCGTGATGATGAGGTCCTTCTTGCGGTCCGTGATCTTGAGAAAACCGTCCTCGTCGATGATCCCCACATCCCCCGTGTGCATCCAGCCGTCGATGAGGGCGTCTTTTGTATTCAACTCGTCTTTGAAGTAGCCCTTGAAAATCCCCGGATGCTTGACGAGGATCTCGCCGTCTTCGGCGATTTTGACCTCTGTCCCCGGTAGGGCCTTCCCTACGGTGCCGAGCTTGAAATTTTTCTCGTCGGACATATGGGTGACGCCCGTCGTTTCCGTCATGCCGTAGCCTTCCCGGATGGGGATGCCGATGCTCTGGAAGAACTTCAGAACCTCCTGGGAAATGGGAGCGGCGCCGGAGAATCCCAGCCGAACCTTGTCAAATCCCAGACGCTCCTTCAATTTGCGGAAGACGGCAAAATAGGCCAGCCAGTAGGCCAACTGCGTGTAAAACGGGACAGGCGTCTTGGCAAGCCGCATGTCATTGTATCGTACGCCGACGGCATAGGCTGTCTTGTAGGCCATCCTTTTAAACCAGGTGGCGTCGTCCATCTTGATTACGATGGACGAATAATATTTTTCCCAGATGCGGGGGACGGCGTGAAAGAGGGTGGGCGATACATCCTTCATGTCGTTCATGACCGTGTCCGTATTTTCCGTGAAGTTGACGGTGTGCCCGATGGTCATATGCATCATGAGATCATAGATCTGCTCATACACATGATTTAACGGCAGAAAGGAAATCGTTTGTTCCTTGTACGAGGTTTCCATCATCTGGCTTGCTGCGCGGCCGATCCAGAGATAGCCTTCCTGAGCCAGCATGGCGCCCTTCGGCGGGCCCGTCGTCCCGGAGGTATAAATGATCGAAGCGATGTCTTCACCCTTGCCTGCCGCGACAAGCTCCTCGAACAGGCGGGGGTTTTCTTCATCTTTCTTTTTGCCTAAGGCGAGCAGGTCGTCAAAGCTCATCATCATGGGGTCGTGATAATGTTTCAGACCCTCCATGTCCCAAACGATCATCTTCCTGAGGTTTGGGGTTCTCTCCCGGAAAACCAATGCCTTGTCGAGTTGCTCTTCGTCTTCACAGATATAGACGACGGCGTTTGCGTGACCGACCACATACTCGCATTCCGCGACGGGATTGGTGGTGTAGACGCCGACAAAGGTGGCGCCCGCCGACATGACGCCGAGAGCGGAATAGAGCCATTCCGGCTGGTTTTCGCCGATGATGGCCACATGATCTCCCCGTCTGACGCCAAGTTCATGAAGCCCCATGCAGACGTAACGGACTTTCTCGACGTACTGGGCCCAGGTGATGTCATGCCAGATTCCTAAGTCTTTCGACCGCATGGCGACCCGCTTCGGGTCCCGGGCGGCGACTTCCAACAATGCCTTCGGCAGGGTATCAGTTTCCATGGTTCACTTCTTTCGGTTTTCCTGTATCAAAATGCAAAATTTAAAATCCCGATTCATGCCTGCGCGGGAATGACGAGTACGGAAACTACCGGAACCGCACCTTCCTTCTGTAACGTTTGTAACCCTTCACGGATTGTTCCGTTGCAATGCCGAGATAAAATTCCTTGACGTCTTCGTCTTCCCGCAAGATTTCCGGCTTGTCCGCACGGACGATGCGGCCGTTTTCCATCAGATAGGCGAAATGGGCGTATTTCAGGGCCATGTTGACGTTCTGCTCCACAAGGAGGATCGTCATCCCTTCTTTGTTGATGTCCTGGATGATCTGAAAAATCTGATGGGTCAAAAGCGGCGACAGGCCCAGGGACGGCTCATCGAGCATAAGCAATTTGGGTTTGCTCATCAGGGCCCTTGCAATGGCCAGCATCTGCTGCTCACCGCCGGATAGATAGCCTGCCTCCTGGTTTTTTCTTTCCCTCAAGATCGGGAAATACTCCATGACGGCATCTATTTCCTCTTTGATCTTTGCCGTATCGCGCCGCGTAAAGGCGCCCATCTGGATATTCTCCATGACCGTCAGTTCGGGAAAGACCTCGCGGCCTTCGGGCACGTAACTGATGCCCATCCTCACGATCTCATCCGTATCCAGCCGGTCGATGCGCTTGCCCAGAAATTCGATAGCCCCTTTTTCCGGCTGGTCGTCGTCGAGAAGACGCATGATGGTCTTGAGCGTCGTGGACTTGCCGGCGCCGTTGGACCCCAGAAGGGTGACGATTTTCCCCTCCTCGATTTCAAAGGAAATCCCGTGGAGGGCCCGGATGAGATCGTACCACGTTTCGATATTGCGTACCTTGAGCATTTATTGCTCCTCCCCCAGATAGGCCTTGATGACTTCGGGGTGAACCTGAACCTCCTGCGGCGTTCCCTCAATGATCATCTCGCCGTGATTGATGGCCAGGATGCGGTCGGAAATCCCCATCACCATATTCATGTCGTGTTCAATCAGGAGGATCGTCGTTTGATAGTCCTCCCGAATATCCTTGATCCAGATGCGCAGGTTGTCTTTTTCTTCCGTGTTCATGCCCGCCGACGGCTCGTCGAGGAGCAGAACCTGGGGCTCCAGGGCCAGGGCGCGGCCCAGTTCGACCAGCTTTCTCGTTCCATAGGGAAGGTTGGCCACGAACTGATCGCGGACCGACTGAAGGTCTAAAAAGTCGACAATCTTTTCCACAATCTCCCGGTGGACAATTTCTTCTTTGGCGGCGCGGGAGCGTTTTCCCCACATGAACGCTCCGCCCCAGACGCCGGTCTTCATGTGGATGTGACGGCCCAGCATAAGGTTGTCCATGACGGAGGCGTTTTTGAACAATTCAATATTCTGAAACGTCCGGGCGATCCGCTTTTTGGCAATCCGGTCCGGCGAAAGGCCGATAAGATTTTCGCCGTCGAGCATGACCTTGCCGGAATCGGGCTTGTAGATGCCGCTGATCATGTTGTAGATCGTCGTTTTGCCCGACCCGTTGGGTCCGATGATGGAAAAGATTGCATTGGAAGGAACGGTGAAGCTGACGTCGCTCACCGCCTTCAGACCGCCGAAGCTGATGCTGAGGTTTTCAACTTTAAATTCAGCCATGGTGTTCAAGCCTCATCCTCCCCCATCCCCTCCCGTCTCCAGGAGGGGATGATCGGGGAAATTTGTTCATTTATGAGAAAACATTCAAACAGGATCATTTCTTCCAGTGCGCCAGATCATTCGCGGCCCAGCCCTGTAAAAGAATGTAGGAGCTGTTGGGTCCGCACTTCTGAATAATGATGGAATCTGTGCCCTGGTGCTGCTTTTCCGTCCATGTGATCCTCGGTCCGATGCCCTGGAAGTCCTTAATGGAATTCAATTCCTTGAGAACGGCATCGGTGCTCAGGTTTTTACCCACTTTTTTCAGGGCGTAGACCAGGGGTTCGGCATACATAATGCCGGCCGTGTAAAAAGTGCCCAACCGTTCTTCCGGAGCATGTTTCTTCTTGACCTCGAGATATTTAAGATACAGCGGGAGCTTTGAATCCGGAGCCTCGCCGAAGTTGCCCGTAATGACGCCTTCCCAAAGGCCGCCCGTGATCTTGTTCATCAGGGGATAATCGGAAAGGGTGTTGGAGGAAATCCACTGGGGCTTGAAATTCAGGGCGGCGGCCGTTTTCACGGCAATCGTTGCAATCGTCGGATTTACCCACAGGAAAACGACGTCGGGGTTGGCGTTTTTGAGCTTCAGGATCTGGGAGCCCAGATCTTTTTCGCCCGGCTCCACGGGGATTTCCAAGGCGAGCTTCATATTATGCTTTGCCAGTCTCTGATTGCATCCGTCGAGGCCGTTCTTCCCGTAGATGTCATTCTGATAGAAGAGGGCGATTTTCTTGGCCTTGAGCTTTTCAATGGCAAATTTCATCAGGATGCTTGCCTCGTCTTCATATAGCGGATAAAGGCAGAAGACGTACTTTCTCGCCGGAAACACATATTCCTTGACCGCCGTCGAGGGGCCGACCCAGATGATTTTATTCTCTTCCAGATAATCGATGACGGACATGCCGTTGGCCGCGCCCACACCGCCGACAAAGGCAAAGATGCCCTGTCTTTCAACCAGTTCTTTCACGACCGTCTTGGTCTGGACCGGATTGTACTGATCGTCCCGGACGAAGTATTTGACTTTTCGGCCGGCGATGCCGCCTTCATCGTTCACCATCTTAAAAAGAATGTCGGTCCCGCGGGCCACCGAACCCCAGGGCGCTGCCGGTCCCGTTTGGGGCCCCCACTGGGCGACCCGGATTTCCTTGTCGTCGAACCCGGGGGGGTTGGCGGCAAAGGACATGGGACATAACGTTAACAGAAAAATAACAGATAGCACTGTCGCAAGATAATACTTTTTAAACTGCATGGTCATTCCTCCTTTTTCAAATGATTCGTTAATGTAAATAAGGTTTCGAGGGGTCCAGGATTCGCGGGTTCAAGAATGGAAACGCATCATGTATTTCACCCAAATCCTTGGCCCCCTGAATCTATTCACCCTTTATACCACTTCCCGCCTTCCTTGATAAACGTGAAGCTGTAATTGACGGCAATCCGTTCCTTGTTTTCCTCTTTAGCCAGGTTGACATCCACCTCGACCTGAACGAATTTTTCGATCCGGGGATACTTTGCCGGATCGTGATTGTCCCGCAGTTGGGAAATCGAAAGAATTTGATAATCCACAATCCGGACAGGGGACCGATCCGCCTCTTCCCTATACTTGGCGTAACTGGGGTTTGCCGCCATATAATGGGAAGACGGCGCCAGACAGGCATAAACTGCCTTCAAATCCCTTTTTACTTCCGCGTCGAGGTAGCGTCGGGCGGCATCCCGGATTTTCCCCTCTTCAAAGAACAGCGCCAGGCGATTTCCTGCATCACCACACCCTTGGAGCAGCAAAAGGAGAATGGCCGCCCTGATCATCAACCCTCCGCTGTGCAAGAAACCGCTCATCGTACATTACACCTTCTTCACGTAATGTTTGGCAAAAAGTCCGCTGGGCCGGAAGCAGAGGACCAGTACAATGACCACAAAGGCCACGATGGGCTTCCATTCCGGCCAGACATATCCGAAGAAGTTCTCAATGAGTCCCAAAAGACCGCCGCCCAGAACAACGCCGGGGATGCTCATCAACCCGCCAAGCACGGCAGCGGCAAAAGCCTTCATAAAGGGGTCCAGCATGAAGATCGGATCAAGGGTTGAACGGGCGGCAAAAAACATGGCCGCCACGGCGCCGATGAGGGAGCTGAACCCCCAGGCGATAGAGAAGACCCGCTCCACCCGGATTCCCATGATTTTGGCGGCGTTTTCGTTCTGCTGGGTTGCCCGCATGGCAACGCCAAGCTTGGTGTATTTGAAAAAAACAAAAAGCAGGACCATGATGACGGCTGCCGTGACAAAAACGCCGATGCTCCAGTCGCTGAAAATGAGCCCCGGCAGCGGTTCATGGACGGATACGGTGGATGCGGGGATTTCAAACTGCTTCTGTTCCGCGCCCCACTTCCAGCCCGCGACCCCCATTAGCAGCATCTCCGCGCCGAGGGTCAGGACGATAAGCCCCAGAGGATTGGGGTCTTTAGCCGGTCTCAGAAAGGCAATCTCGATAAACACCCCCAACAGGACGGCAAAGGCCATGGTGATGATAAACGCCAGCCAGAAGGGCAAATGATAATAGGTCAGGATATGGTAGGCAATGAAGGTGGACAGCATGCCCATTTCACCCTGAGCAAAGTTCACGACCTCCGATGTCTTGTATATGATGACGACGGCGATGGCGAAAAGGCCGTAGCAGGCGCCGATGGCAAGTCCTTCGATGATGAGTTGTCCGATCATAGAATATCCTCTCTAATCCCCCCTTGTATCCCTTTATTAAAGCGGGAATGGGGAGATTTTTATATTAATTTAGAACGGCCATGTTTTCCAATACTTCTTAATCCTGATCCAGATGCCGAACATCCCGAGAGGTTCAAAGATGATAATGCCGATCATGATGAGCCCCAGGATGATGCCGTTTAAGTTTTCCAACCCGATAACGGTAAACCAGCGCCGGGAAATATCGACCAGAAAATCGCCGATGACGGGCTTTTCCGCCAGGTTCTTGAGCAAATCGTATTGCAGATATGTAATCAGGGTTGCCCCCGCGATAGGGCCCATCATGGACCCCAGGCCGCCGACAACGACCATGACGAGAAAGACGATGGAAAGAATCATATTAAAGGTGAAGGGATCGAAAAACCCCAGGACAAATCCGAAGAGCCCGCCGGCGATGCCTGCGTAAAAAGCGCTCACGGCAAAGGCCAAGGTTTTGTAAAGGGTCAGATTGACGCCGATCACCTCCGCGGCGATGTCGCTGTCCCGGATGGCGACGAAGGACCGTCCGACGCGGGTCTTCATGATGTTTCTGGCCCCGATAACCATCAGCACGGCAATAATAAGAATAAGGTAATACATCCCCGTTTCCGACTTGAGAACCCAGCTGTACGCCGTCCCCGGGATACCGAGATCGAGCGGCGGCATCTTGATGCCCATGCGCCCGCCGAAAACATCCCAGCGCCCGATAATATGCATGATGGTGAGGCCGAAGCCGAGAGTGGCAATGGCCAGATAGGGGCCCTCAAGCCGTAGAGCTGGAAGTCCCAACAGAAATCCGAACGCGGCGGCAATAAAAGCAGCGAGGATAATCGCGATAAAAAAAGGCAAATGGAATTGCATCATGAGGATTGCTGTGCCGTAAGCGCCGATAGCGTAAAAACCGGCATGCCCAAGGGATATCTGACCGGTGTAGCCCACAAGGATATTCAAGCCCACCGCAAGGATCACATGGACCATAATCAATTTTAAAAGAAACATCGTATAACTTTCGGTATACAGGGGAAGGGTGAAGAGAAACACAAGAAAAGCGACAGACCAAAACAGAATCGTTCCGCTTTTAAAGAGCTCAATGTCCTCGTAATAATCTCGCTTCATGTCCATGGGGCAACCTCATCCTCATAAATACTCGTATTGGAAAACAGGGCCGAACACGCGGGGCAAAACCGGTTTTTTTTATTTTCGACTCTCTTGCCGTTTCACTCTATCCCTGTTGTTGCATGGTCACTTGCATGTCAATGAAAAGACATGCCGTTGTGATTGGCAGTGCAATTACTTTTTCTTTTTTAGCACGTTTAAGAAAAAATGCAACTAATATTATCTCATATAATCCATTGGAGCGTTGCACCTATAGGCTATTATTGAATATCTGTCAACGACATGGAGGCGGCGATATTTCATATTGATCCGGCCCTGCAAAACCATTCGGATTGCCGCCCGGATCGATCTGTTTTACGGCGAATAAATTCCGAACGGACAAGCGATCCGCCTGTCCGTTCGGCCCTTGCTCAACGATGTTCTTTTTGATATTCGTCAGTTACTGCGAGCAGATCCATGAACCATTTACATCCGGGTCCACGCCGGCGCGCTGTGCCCGCGTGAAGCGGCAGCCGAAATTATCCGCCGCCACTTTTGCCCGATCGAGGAGATCATCTCCGTCAGGCGCCGCACCATGTTCTGCCCAGGCCACAAGATCGTTGAAGGCTTCGACGGTTTCCGTCGCGTTCATACCGCAATGGCTGATGCTCCGTATGATTCTCTGTTTGAGAAGATGGCTCTTGCCCGCCTGCCGCACTTTATCGGCATAGATGACCTCATGGGAAAAGGGCACAAAATAGTCGCCCATATCATGGAGGGTCATCACAGGAATGGTAATATTGCCGTGGACGGGGAACATGATGTTGTCGTAATCGAAAGTGCTGCTGATAGCGACGCGCTTAATGTCCGTATTGAGAGACAGTTCGGCCATGCTCTGCGAAGCGTAATCGTCGTCGAGCTGGTAAACCTGACTCTGGTTGTCAACCATATTTCCCGTAGCGGAGCCGAGCGCAGGGTTCTTGGCAAACTGGACGCCCTGTCCGACAATCTGAAAATACGCCTGATTGGAGAAAGACGCGTCGTACAGGGGACGCTTTCCGCCTGAACGGTACATGGCGGCATTTTTCAATGACTCGCCCTGGGCGTTCAGAACCGCCGCCTGGGCGGACGTATAGACGTAAGGCAGGCTGGAGGATGCGGAAATAAATCCGAAGACCCCGTTGCCGGACCGCCTGCCCGTCTCCGGTACAATGAGCCCGAAGACGGTTTCCAGAAAAGTGCTTTCATTCGTTGTGAACTCGCTGCCGATGTTGTAATTCAAGCCGGAGAAATAGTTGGCCAGCAGGGCCATGTCCATGGAATGGCTGAACTGCTCCTGCGCACCGCCCACGACGCCGCACATGGGGAGCGCCCCGTTGTATGCCTCGGGATACTGGGTCACGGACCGCGCTGTGACATGGCCGCCCATGGAATGTCCGATGATGTAGACCTTTTCCGGATTGCCGAAGCGCACTTTGAAATTTTTAAGGAGTTCGTGGGTGCCGACAACCCCCGTGGCGATCTGGTAGCCGTTTTCGCCGTAGCTCGACGCAGCCCAGGCATAGCCGTTGTCGGCCAGGTGGCTGCGGATGGACGGCGCCGAAATGCTCAATAACGGCGATGTGCCCCGGTATCCGTGGCAGTAAAGAACCAGCTTTTTATTCCAGTTGTCGGGAATTTCAATCCAATAGCCGGCGATCTGATAGCCCGAGTAAGAATTGACATAATAGCCGTAAGTTCCTCCATAGGCTTTGGCCCCCGTCCGTGCAGCCAGTTGCAGATGATTGCGGGCCGTGAAGCGCAGCGTTTCCGCTTTCGCCGTTGCGAGGACCTGGACCGTGTTGCCCCAGGCGTTGCGATAGTCCGCATCCCAGCCGGCAAGGATCGAGGTGATAGACGTGTTCACGTCGGCAAAGGAAATTTCGGTGTTTTCAAAGCCGATCACGGCACTCGATGCGTTGGCGTCGAAGGTAATGGCCTTGGGTACGCCGGTTGCGGCGCTGTTGGACCAGGCATCCCAGGTCATGCTGCCGACCTTGCCCGGATCGCCGGTCCGCATGAAATTGCCCAGATAGGTTCCCATGGCATCCTGAAGGGCCTTACGGCCCGACTCGTTCTCCGGAATAAAGGAGTAACCGAAGAGATCGTCGTCGCCGCCGAAGAAAAAGACGATCTCCATGGAGTGGGCGGCGCCGAAAATCTTCCGGTATTCTTCCATTTTGGCGACACCCCCGCCGGCCCATTTGAACAGATAGGCATACACCTCATTCTGGTTCATCTTCAACTCATGGGCCAGTTCGTCAAGGTATTTGGCCCGGTAGTTCAGAGACGTAATCCGCCCCATGTCCTGATAGACCCGCTCTTCGTTGCTGTTCGGGAAGATTTCCGCGTAGGTCCAGCTTTTCGCAGGGTCAAAAGTCGCATCGAACAGGTCGTAGACTTTACCCCAGACCGTCTTTCCGAAGGCGGCGCCGTATAGCGGAAGAAAATCGTTCCATTCGTTCTGGTTGTATCCGACGATGATGGGGACCTTGTTGTAGTTGCCCTGATGGAGGGCATTGATCACCGTGTCGGGAACGACATTCCCGTCGGCAAAGGCGCTGAAGGTGGATACGGCGGCTGTGGCCTGCAGGATCTCTCGAGCCGTCTTTGCCCGTAATTTTTGTGCAACGGTCCCATTCGTCAGTCCCAGCGCCGTTGCTGCGTCGTTGGCGATCGTATCCTCCGCCTTGATGACGGGCATGATGCCGCTCTGAGAGACGGCCTTATGAAAGAGCCCCTTCGCCAACGGCGAAATGACCAGGTTCATCACGTTATGGCCGCCCGCCGACTGACCGGCAATGGTAATGTTGTCCGGATCGCCGCCGAACGTTTTGATATTGGTCCGGACCCATTTTAAGGCTTGAATCTGGTCCAGGGTCCCGAAATTGCCGGAATTGCCCATATCCGCCGCATCATCGTTGCGCAGCCCGGCATGACGGAACCAGCCCAGGGGACCCAGACGATATTGGATAATAACCACCACAACATTGAGTTTCTTCGCCATGATCTTGGCCTTGCTCATGTAGCCCGAAGCGGCGCCGAATTTGTTTGATCCCCCGTGGATCCAGAAATAGACCGGCAGCATCGTTTCGCTCGTATCGGGCCGGTACACATCCAGGTAAAGACAGTCCTCACTGCCGATGATGCGGCCCGTCTGATGCCATGTGCGATCCATCTCATGCTGGACGGCAGGGGCCCCGCTGTCCCTTGCCAGCCTCTTGCCGGACCAGGACTGGGGATCCTGAGGCGCCCGCCATCGCCAATCGCCTACAGGCGGTGTGGCATAGGGAATGCCCCGCCAGGCGGATACCGTGCCGTCCGTATAGCCGCTTAAAGTCCCGTTTGCCGTCTGTATGATCCGCTCGAGCTGGATAGACGCCTCCAGATGGGCACGGGCATCCGCAATGCCGCGCAACAGACGGTCGCCGGCAACTGCCTTATTTGTAAACAGATTGGCGTTATTGAGAGCGGCGAGCAAACCGGCAACCCTCGCATCGGCCTCAAAGGCCGCCGTTGTCTGATCGAAGTTGATGGCGCCATTGGCCGCCACATAAGCAGCAACCTTATCGGCAATGGCGGATGTGATTTTAATGCCGTTGCTGTAATCGCCGTCGGCGTCAAGCGTTTGTATGAACCGGGCAATGTTGATCACCTTGGGATCAGAGGAGGTCCCGCTCGGCACCAGATCGATGGGTGAAAGGACGCTCGCGCCCTTTGCATCACCTAATCTCAGACCGCTCACCCCACCCACGTAAAAGGTAACCCTTTCTCCCTGATAATAACCGAATCCTCCTTTCGCGTCCGTCTCGCCTGTTGCCGCGACGGACTGGAAGGTCAATCCCTCCACCGGACCGTCTACAAATTGGCCGATCATGTATGGATTGCTGTCTTTATGGCAGCCCGCAACCCACACCATAAAAAAAGCAAGCAGCGCCAGAAGTACCGCTTGCCCACACCATGGTAATACAATACTGTGTCCCCGTTTCATGCTGATTTCCCTCCTCTGATTGTATTGGCTGAACAGAAAATTGGAAACTGACTTGAGAATACCGTTTTTATCTTACGTGATCGGCTCAATGGGCCGGCGTCAACGCTTTAGTTTTTTGTGAACGAAGCGATGCCTGAACAGAATCGTTATGGAATCCCACTATTCAGAGGGTAATAAAAATACCACTCTTTAGATGACGGCATTGTGTCTTATGGATTGATTTTGGTCTGTAAATTATATTTTCACGCTTGTCAATCATTTATCAAAAGGTATTGAATTACAAGGGAAAGATCGCGTTGATCTTGAATGTCCGGACGGCTTTCATGTTGATGATGTCTTCTATGCCGGTTTTTGCTTTAATGGCCTCAATCGCCTGCTCAATTGCTTCTTCCGAAGGGGCAATGAAAGTAAACCAGACGTTGTACGCATGGTTTCGCCGATAATTATGCGTGACCCCGGGGCAGGCGTTGACGGTTTCCACAAAATCTTTCAATTTATCCGGGGGAACATGTGCTGCACATAAGGTGCTGGAGAAACCGAGTTTCTTCGGATTAAAGACGGCGCCGATCCTTCGGATGATGCCGTCATTTTTGAGCTTTGTGACGCGGGCCAGGGCTTCATCCTCCGTGATGCCGATCATGCCTGCCAGGACATTGAAGGGTTCCGGATGAACGGGAAACTCTTTCTGGATGATGTTGAGGATTTTTTTATCGACGGCGTCCATGTTTTTTACTTTGTATGTAGACGTGTTTTTCGCTTCGGTTCATAGATGCACAGGGGCTCCTGAGCCAGATAATCGCCTGTCGCCTCATATGCCCGAGCGCGGCAACCGCCGCACACTTTCAGGAATTCGCACTGGCCACACTTGCCGCCGTAAAGGTTTAAATCCCGCAATTTCAGGAAATCGGGCGAATGCTCCCATATTTCCCGGAAATCCTTTTCCTTGACCTGACCGCAGTCGATTTCCAGATAACCGCAGGGCTGCGCCTGACCCGTGTGGGAGATGAAACAAAACGCACTGCCGCCCAGACAGCCCCGCGTCATGGCTTGCAGCGGACTGCCCTCGCCGTGCGGATGGATCTGCTTCTTTGCACCTCCTCTTTGATGAACAATCCGCATATAATGGGGGGCACAGGTTGCCTTGAGCTGGATGGGGCTTGTGAGACCCGCTTCGTAAAACCAGTTAAGCGTGTCTTCATAATCCTGCGCGGAAATAGCCTGATCGGCCATTTCCCTGCCCCGCCCCGTCGGGACGAGGAGAAAGATATGATGCGCTGCCGCACCCATCGCCATGGCCATTTGGAGAATTTCCGGCACCTGCTTGAGATTCATTTGCGTGACCGTGGTGTTGATCTGGAACTCCATTCCAGCCTTTTTCATGGTCTCGATGCCCCGGAACGATCCGGCATAAGCCCCGGGAACGCCACGGAAAGCGTCGTGGCTTGCTGCGTCTTTTCCGTCGATGCTGACGCTCACCCGCTGGATGCCGGAGGCAATCATTTTCCGGGCGATCTCTTCCGTAACGAGGGTGCCGTTTGTGGCCAGAACCATGCGCAGGCCTTTTCCCGTTCCGTAAGCGGCAATGTCATAGATATCCTCTCGCAGCAGGGGCTCTCCGCCCGTCAGAATGATCACAGGTTTGGCAAAGGCAACGATCTGGTCGAGGAGTTTGAAACACTGGGTCGTGTCGAGCTCATCTTCATAGGGGCCGCTTACGGAAGAGGCCCGGCAATGGACGCAGGCAAGGTTGCAACTTCGGGTGACCTCCCAGGCCACCATCCTTAATGTTCCAGGTAATATTAATTTATCTTCCATTTAGATTTCTCACTTCATTCGAAATGACAATACGTTATCTGATTTATGAACCATTCGGCTAAGACCCGGCCCCCTTATTCTGAAGCACCTTTGCCGCCTCACAGGCAAAATAGGTGATAATAACGTCCGCACCGGCGCGCTTGATGCCGGTCAATGCCTCCATCATAGCCCGCTCGCCGTCGAGCCAGCCCAGGTTTGCCGCTGCCTTGATCATGGCAAACTCGCCGCTCACGTTGTAGGCCGCAAGCGGCAAATCGAATTCTTCTTTCGCCCGGCGGATGATGTCGAGATAAGGCAGGGCGGGTTTCACCATGATGATGTCGGCCCCTTCTTCCACGTCGAGATTGATTTCCCGGATAGCCTCATCACTGTTGGCTGGGTCCATCTGATAGGATCGCCGGTCTCCGAACTGGGGCGCACTCTCTGCGGCCTCGCGGAAGGGACCGTAGAATGCAGAGGCATATTTTGCCGCGTAAGCCATGATCGGGACGTTTTCAAATTCCGCCTCGTCGAGACCCTCCCTGATGGCCGACACCTGGCCGTCCATCATGGCCGACGGCGCGACCATGTCGGCCCCCGCTTTTGCGTGGGAAACGGCTGTTTCGGCAAGGACTTCGAGGGTTGTGTCGTTGTCCACATCGCCGCCGGCAATCATGCCGCAGTGGCCGTGACTCGTATATTCACAGAGGCAGACATCGGTAATGACGAGAATATCGGGCGCCCTGTCCTTAATTGCACGTATGGCCTTCTGAATGACGCCGTCTTTTGCGAAAGCGCCCGTGGCCATCTCATCCTTCTTATCCGGAATTCCGAAAAGCAGGACGGCGGGGATGCCCAGTTCCTTGGCGTTTTGGACTTCCCGGACAAGATGATCGGCGGACATTTGAAAATGACCCGGCATGGAATTTATGGGTTTCTTAATGCCCTTCCCCGGAACGCAGAACAGCGGATAGACAAGGTCGTCCACGGACAGTTTCGTTTCTCGGATCATTCTGCGGAAATTCTCATTTTTTCGGAGCCTCCTCGGCCGGTAATCGGGAAAATACATGGATCGTCTCCTTATTTTGTTATTTCTTCGTCCGTCAGATAGCAGGCCGGATCAGGCGCCCAGATGTCGCCCGTAGCCGCCTCCGCCCTTGCGCGGAAATTGCCGCCGCAGACGGAAAGCCAGCGGCAGGTTGCGCACCGCCCTTTGACATGGGGTTTCTTATCCTTTAATTTTGCCATCAATTCATTTGATGTGTCCGACCATATTTTGCTGAACGGCCGCCTACGCACATTGCCGAAGGAGATGTTGCGCCAGAACTGATCGGCATGGACTTCTCCGTCCCAACTGATGCAGCCGATGCCGTTTCCGGAGCTGTTTCCCTCGTTCATTTTGAGAAGGGTCATGACCTCCGCCGCCCGGTCGGGGTTTTCTTTGAGCATACGCATATATAAATAAGGACCGTCGGCGTGATTGTCCACTGTGAGGACTTCTTTGGGGATTCCCCGGGTAAAGAGGTCTTTCGTCCGGTCCATGATCAGATCGACAACGCGCCTTGTTTCTTCACGGGAGAGGTCTTCTTCCATGAGTTTCGAGCCCCGCCCGGCATAGACGAGATGATAGAAGCAGACCCGGGGGATGTTCTCCTTTTCCAGCAGATCGAAAATGGCGGCAATATCGGCGGCATTTCTCCGGTTCATGGTGAAGCGGACACCCACCTTGATTCCCGCATCCCGGCAAATGCGAATTCCGCGCATGGATGCGGCAAAAGCGCCCTTCCTGCCCCGGAAGAGGTCATGGGTCTCCCGCATGCCGTCAAGACTGATGCCGACGTAGGAAAGTCCTATTTCCTTGAATTGTTCCGCCCGCTTTTTTGTCAGCAGCGTCCCGTTCGTGGAAATAACCGCCCGCATTCCCCGATCCACGGCAAACTGCGCCAGTTCCGGCAGGTCCTTCCGCATAAGCGGCTCGCCGCCGGAAAAGAGCATAACCGGCGAACCGAAGGCCGCCAGATCGGCGATCATGCTTTTCGCCTCCGCCGTTGTCAATTCATCGCTGTATTTGATATTTTGTGAACTTGAATAGCAGTGGACGCAGTTCAGGTTGCATCGCCTCGTCATATTCCAGACGATGACGGGTTTTTTGTCCCGGGAAAATTGCAGCAGGTGGGAGGGGAGTTTTCCCGATTCGCGGTTGTACCGCAAGACGTCTCCCGGCTCCACGGCCCCGCAGTATAGTTTGGATATGCCGATCACTGATATGCCCTCTTTTCGGTGCTTAAAAACGGCCATGACTCATTTTTTTCAGTCTTTGAACTTGAGTCTTGAGCGTATTGTAATTTTTTATCTACCGTCATTCGGCATATTTGTCAAATTTCATCCATTCTTGCGCTTCAAAATAAAAGGGCTGTACCGTTTTGCAACCGGTACAGCCCTTCTACTTCTAAATTTACTTCGAAAAGAGGGATAATCTGTTAAAGCTTACGGCATCGTCGGGCTCAATCCCTTGTCGATTACCTGACCGTTGTCGATTTCAAATACGCGATAAGCACTGCTGTCGTACGTAACAACCGTATAATATCTCATTTCCGACCCGGAAGCTGTTTTTACGACGCCGGCGGGTGTTCCCCAGATCATATCGGGATCGCCGGTTTTTGCCGCATGAGATACGCCGATCGCCATAATCCAGCAGCAAAGAACCGTAACGCATACCACAATCGATAACTTTGTTTTCATTGACTTGCTCATTTCTACCTTTTGCTCCTTAACTGTTTAATTTCTATAAGCTTGATGACTTTTCCGTTTACGTGAGATGACGTAAACCCGCTATCGCTTTTTGTACTTCGGCCGCTGTTGCAGCTCTCATAATCTTGCATTCATGCAGCACTAATCGTGCCAAAATACGGGAATAAAAAAATCTATTTTATAACGGCACCTTAGTCTAATCGCTTTTGGCGCGGGCAGGACAAATGATATTTCATAATGAAATAAACCTTTCATTATGGTATAAAAACATATCAGTTGATTGCACGATGAGTAATGCAATCGGAGCAACCGACTTGATATAAGGACAACAGCATGCTTGTGGAAGAAATACAAAAAAACCTGATCAATGTCGATAATGAAGATGGTTTTACCCGGTTTGGATCCAACAGGGTCGTCACTTTCGGCATTACCGCATTGGCGAGTCTTATCAGGGACATTATCAGGACTTTAGGGTTGAAAAAAGGTTCGATCATCTGTTTCCGTTACGGTTACGAAGCAGGCATTGCCCAGGCTCTGGTGGTCACGGAGCGCTATCATTTCAACGGTTATGATGAGTATCTCAGGATATGCGAGTTTGTAAAAACCATGTCCGGCGTGGCGCACGTCGAATTCAAAGAGGTAGAGTTCGACAATGAAGGGAAATTATTGCGTTTTACAGGCACCTGGCGTGATTCCCTGGAGGCCTACATCTGGCGATCCCAATTTAAGAAAAACTATGAGGGACCGGTCTGCGTCATTCTGGCCGGCATGATCAGCGGCTACACGAGCGCGATCTTCGGACAAGAGGTGCTTGTCAGGGAACTGGCCTGCGAAACGCAGGGGCATCAAGATTATTGCACATTTGAAGGCCGACCTTTGAGCGGTTGGGGTATTGACGCCCAAGATTCCACGAGCGGGCTTATTCTCGACAATCAGGAAGAAGAGATGACGCAGCTGCAGACAGCCCTGCGGCAGGCGTGGGACGTCATGGAGCGGCAGAAATCCGAAATACGGGATTTGAAAAACAAAGTTGAGTTAAAGGAAGATCCCCACGTCATTTACCGCAGTGAAGCAATGGCCAATGTCCTGCAGTTGGCGGAGAAGGTTGCGCCGACCAGGTCCACCGTGCTCCTGCAAGGGGAAAGCGGAACGGGCAAGGAAGTCATCGCCCGTTTTATTCACCGCCATTCTGCAACCCCCGATGAGCCGTTTTTGGCCATTAACTGTGCCGCTCTGCCTGCCAATTTATTGGAGTCGGAATTGTTCGGCCACATGAGAGGGTCGTTCACGGGCGCCGATTTTGATAAAAAAGGCCTGTTTATCGAGGCCGGCAGCGGAACCCTGTTTCTTGATGAGGTCGGCGACATCCCTGTGGAAATTCAGGCAAAACTGCTCCGGGCCATCCAGGAAAAAGTCGTGAGGCAGGTTGGGGGTGTCAAGGAAATTCCTGTACAGGCCCGCATCATCGCGGCGACAAACCGGGAACTCAAAGTCCTGGTGGAGGAAGGACGCTTCAGAGAAGATCTCTTTTTCCGCTTGTCCGTTTTTCCCATTTCCATCCCGCCCCTGCGGGAGCGCCGGGAAGATATTCTGCCCCTGGCCCGCCATTTTCTCGACAAGATGCATGAGGATCATCCGGGATTTATCCCCAGAAGCATCCGGCAGATGGAAAGCTACAACTGGCCGGGCAATGTACGGGAACTGGAAAACTGGGTGGAGTATGCCGTCATTCTGTCCGGAAAGGAGCGCATCCGGCCGGAACATCTGCCTGCCGACATCCAAAAGACCTCTTTTGATCCCCTGGCCATGCTGGCAGCGGATTTGCCTACCTGGGATGAATTGGAAAAAAGATATATCCGCTTCGTTCTTCAAAAGACGGACCATAACAAATCCGATGCCGCCCGCATCCTCGGCATGGGAGGCAGCACCCTCTGGCGGCGCCTGAAGGAAGACGCCGGAGAAGGAACTAAAACGTCGCCTCCCGATCCCGCTATCGCCGCCTACATATCTGAAAAGATGAAGACGGGCTGAAATAAACTCTTTCTTGTCTCGCGGCAACCCGCGGGGTAATGGTAAATACTACGAAAATAAACCTTCCTGTCATCCCGGACTCCGATCCGGGATCCAGGTCTAAATATCTCGTGTGCTGTTACAGCAACGACTTTACATTGATGTCATTTCGAACGAAGTGAGAAATCTCTACGACTTCGGTCAGAAAGAAAGATATCTCCCTACGGTCGATATGACAATGTATCATTGCAACACTACACTGGATACCGGCTTTCGCCGGAATGACATGGAAGTCTTCATACCTTGTGGCATCCCGCGGGTTCATGGAAATTATAAAAAAATGGAGGATTGATGAAAATGAAAAAAAGAGCGTTCACCATTTGCCTGTGTCTCGTACTGATCATGGCCTGCGCTGCCCCCAATGGAAGCGGTAAAAGCGAGCCTCACGGATTCGGCAAAGCCGTGCTTGGCGTCGCCCAACTGGTGTTGTCGCCCTTTCAGATTGCCGCCGGTCTTCTGGAGGGAATAGCGTCCGTTCCCTATTATCTGTCCATGAGCCTTCAGGACATTAATCAGGGCATGGTCGCCGCCGACGCCAAAGTGACGCTGGACGACACCTACGAATCGGCTTACGGCAAAAGAATCAAGGCCGTTTCACCGGACGGCGACACCGGCGAGGTTTTCCGGCGAATGAAACACGCTACGGAATACTTCCAGAAAGTCCTCCGCCGTTATGGGCTAAAGGACGCCGACCACTATATTTTAACCAGTATCGACACCGCCACAGGCAAAGGTTATACCCTCTTTGCCGTTGTTTACCGCCCCCGGGACACGATCCGGGTAATCGACAAATATGATGGAACCACAATCCGCACGTTCACGAAAGAAGACAGGCTTTATTATGAACCCTTTGAGAAAAACGCCTCCGGGGGAAAACTGGATATGATCGTCGACTGGTCGGGACTATCCCGCGAGTTTATCGCCAATCAAAAAGGCCAGGCCCTCATGCTGACCATGGCGGCCAATGCCGTCGTTAACGAAAAGAAGAGCCCCGACTATTGGGCAATTGAAAAAAGGTGGATTGCCGGCGACTATGAAGAGATCGTGCAGACGAAAATGAATTCCGTCAAAAATAAAATGAAAATCGAAAACTGATTATTTTATCGAGCGCACTGCCTTAAGACAGGCAACGCAAATGCCGTCCTTCTGGTAATGGTCGCCCACAAGGGCAATGCCGCCTCTTTTTTCGCCGATATAAGCCAGAAGGTAGCCGTCGGGTGTACGGTCCGCGCTCCAGAGATACCAGCAGTAAGGGCGGGCATCGAAAACGGCATCCAGATAGCTTTCCCTGCCGGAATCAAGTTTCGCACTCGGCTTCGTTTCAACGATGGCTGCGATTTCCTCCAGCGTCGGAACGCGCCAATCCTCGTGACCGGCGAACTTCTTTCCGTTTAATTCCGCGACAGACTGACGGCATTCGAGGATCGTCTCTTTAATATCATAGGACCGGAGCCACATCAGTCCCGTCTTAAGGTCGGTTATGGTCCCATCCTCATTATTGACAAACTGATTTTCCACATTGCTGACCAATACTGTGGACCAGAGATCGTAGGCATCCTTGAATTTACCGAATTCCCTGGGTTCGACCCGCAGCTTCCCCCAAAGCTTGCCCTCCTTTGCCCCGTCTGCCTGGACTTTGCCGGACAGAACCACCTGATACGTCCCATCCTGCTGATAACCCATATCGACGATCTGGAATCCCGGGAGTAAAACGGCATTCGCCTGCGATTCGACCATATCGAATTTCAGGATAAAATTTTCAATCTTGGTCATTGACTGGACCGCCACCCCGGCCCGTTCAATGGCCTGGAGCTTGGCGTTCATGACGGCTTCCTTATAATCCTGGTCGCGACTTGTTTTCACGCCGTTGTCGATGCCTTTGATGAGCACATCAATGGTTTGCGCAAATGAAGAAAGAGGCATCAGAAAGACAAACAGGAAAAGGGCGAAACGCAATATCAGTTTTTTCATCTCAGCCATCCTTGCGGTAGTAATCTGCCAGGGCCTCCACCAGGCCCGGTATGGTATAGCGTTCCTGAACGATATCCGCCTGTAAACCGGCCCCTCGCACGGCGGCGGCGGTTACAGGTCCGATGCAGGCAATCCTGGTAGTTGCAGGAAGTAGATTTGTCCCCATGATTTCGATGAAATGATGCACCGTTGAAGGGCTCGTGAATGTCACGACATCGACCTTGCCCTCTTTCAGAAAATCCTCTATCTCCGCTTTATCTCTGCCGGAATTGACGGTTTTGTATGCCGTGACGACGTCAACGGCCGCTCCCATTTTTTCAAGGCCTTCGGGGATCACGTCCCGCGCTTTTTCCGCACGGGGAAGGAGGATTTTTTTGCCTTTGATATCGACCTTTTCAAAGGCCTTCACGACCCCCTCGGAGATGAACTGCTTAGGTACGATATCCACCCGGATGCCGTGTTTTTCGATGACGTCCGCCGTGGCCGGCCCGATGGCGCAAAACCGGATGCCTCTCAGGTCCCGGATGTCGCGCTTCATGTCCATAAGGCGTTGAAAAAAGAACCGGACGCCGTTGGCGCTCGTAAAGATGATCCATTGATAGTTTTCGATCCCGGAGATCGCGTTATTGAGTTTTTGTGAATCATCGGCCGGAACGATCCTGATTGTCGGGAAATGGATGACCCGCGCCCCCTGGGCCTGCAACAGTGCGGCAAATGATTCTGCCTGGGCCTCCGGCCGCGTGATGACGATTCCCTTTCCGAAAAGGGGCTTTTCCTCAAACCAGTTCAGGCGGTCCCGCAGGGAAACCACTTCGCCGACAACGAGGATGGAAGGCGGCAAAAAGCGTCTCGCCTCGGCCTTCGCGCAAATATCCTGCAACGTGCCGGTAATCGTCTCCTGTTCCGGCGTCGTGCCCCAGCGGATGAGGGCGGCGGGCGTCTCCGGCGGGCGGCCGTTGGCCATCAGTTCCGCCGTTATGCGGGGCAGGTTCTTGACCCCCATAAGAAACACGAGCGTCCCGATGCCCGCCAGTTTCTCCCACGCAATCTCGCTCTTGTCTTTATCAGGGTTTTCATGGCCCGTCACGAAGGCCACAGCCGACGTATAGCCCCGATGGGTCAGGGGAATACCGGCGTAGGCCGGAACGGCAATGGCGGAGGTTACGCCGGGAACGACTTCAAAAGGGATTCCCGCTTTGGCCAGGACATCGGCCTCTTCGCCGCCGCGCCCGAAAATGAAAGGGTCACCCCCTTTAAGCCGCGCGACAATCTTTCCTTTCATTGCCTCTTCCACCAGACAGGCGTTGATTTCATCCTGGGTTAATGTATGGGCGCCCCCCTCTTTTCCGGCGTAAATAAAACGTTTCTCGGCTTTCACATGGCGGAGGATTGCATCACCCACCAGATGGTCGTAAATGACGACGTCCGCCTCTTCCAGGCATTTCATGCCCTTGATCGTGATGAGTCCCGGATCGCCGGGCCCGGCCCCGATAATATACACTTTGCCTTTCAATTAGATTGACTCCTTCTGGATTTCGTTCAATATCGCCTGCCCCCCCTGGACCAGGATTTTGTCGGCCAGCATGGCTCCGAGAGACGCAAATTCATCAGGCGGCCCCGTTATCTCATCGCGGATGATGAAGCGTCCGTCGGGACTGCCGATGAGTCCCCGCAATTTCAGGATCTTGTTTTCTATCTTTCCATAACAGGCAATGGGCAACTGACAACCGCCCCCGAGGCGTTTTAAAAAAGCCCTTTCGGCGCCCGACTCCAGCCATGTTGTGAAATGCTGCAAAGAGGCGACGGCTTTTTTGACTGCCCCATCATCCATGCGGATCTCAATCCCCAGAACCCCTTGGCCGACGGCAGGCAGCATGACTTCCACGGGGATGAACTGGGATGCCCTGCCGACCCAGCCCATGCGCCGCAGACCGGCGGCGGCAAGGATGACGCCGTCGAGGTTTTCTGTTTCGATTTTTCTGATCCGGGTATCGAGGTTGCCCCGAAGCGGGACGATCTCAATATCCGGCAGAAGACTCTTCACCTGCAGGCCCCGCCGCAGCGAGCCTGTCCCGAGGCGGGCGCCCTTCGGCAACTCTTCCAGTTTTCGCCGGTCTTTTGCAATGAGGACATCCCGCGGGTCTTCCCTTTCCGGCGTTGCCCCGATTTCAAGGCCCTCGGGAAGTTCGGCGGGCATATCCTTCATGCTGTGAACGGCCATGTCGATGGCGCCTTTGAGGAGGGCATCTTCAATCTCTCTCACGAACACACCCTTTCCGCCGATCCTGGCCAGGGAAACATCCTGCATGATGTCCCCTTTGGTTTTAAGAATTACGGACTCAATGCTGAATTCTGGGTGGCAATTGTTGAGCCTGTCCGCTACCCATTGGGTCTGTTTCAGCGCCAGGTCGCTCCCCCGTGTTCCGATTTTCAGTACCTTGCCGATATTCAGTCCTCCTTACACATCATTCCCGTCCAGACGGAAAAGTCTTCTCAACGCCGCCGCATAAGGCATGGCGCTGCCGTTCAGGCTTTCCTCCTTCAACCCCGCAATGGGCTGATGGACGATCTTATTGATAATGGCATTGACCATGATTGCAACGTTTTTTTTGTCTTCTTCGTTTAAATTCTGCATCCAGGCGTTGGATTTCTCCATCTCGCCCTGGACGATGGCCGTGAGTTTCTCCTTCAGGGAAACGATCGTCGGAACGAGTTCCAGGGTGCTTTGCCACTGTTCATATTTCAGCACCTCTTCCTCGATAATGGCCTCGGCCTTTTCGGCGGCCTTCTTGCGGGTCTTGAGATTCTCGTCCACGATGGTCTGGAGGTTGTCGATATTGTATAAATAAACATTGTCGATCTCCCCGGCCTGCGGCTCTACATCCCTGGGAACGGCGATATCGATGAGGAAAAGCAGGCGGTTCTTCCGCCGCCGCAGGGCCGCCGCAACCATCTCCGCCGTGATCACAAAGTGGAGGGCGCCTGTCGAACTGATGACAATGTCCGCTTCCTGAAGTTTTTTCCCCAGATGATCGAACTCAATCGCCGTTCCATGAAAATCCTCCGCCATTTTAAGGGCTCTGGCATAGGTGCGATTGGCCACAAGGATGCGATCCACCCCCTGATGGATCAGATGGCGGGCCGCAAGTTCAGACATCTCCCCCGCCCCGACGATAAGAATGGTCTTTCCCTCAAGGCTGCCAAAGATCTTTTTGGCCAGTTCCACCGCCGCATAACTGACGGATACGGCATTTTCGGCAATTTCCGTCTCCGTCCGGACGCGTTTGGCCGTCCGGAAGGCGTGGTGGAGGATCTTGTTCAGGATAATGCCGCTCGCATTATTTTCTACGGTCTTACGAAAGGCGTCCTTGACCTGGCCCAATATCTGCGGCTCCCCCATGACCAGGGAATCCAGGCTCGCCGTCACCCGAAACAGATGGCGCACCGCCTCATGATCGCGATAGAGGTAAAGGTATTGTTCCAACTCTTCCGCCGCCAGATTGCCTTGACGGAAGATAAAATCCTTAAGTCTTTCGATCGATTCCGCCGCATCGGCGGTTTTCGCCACAACTTCCACCCGGTTGCAGGTAGCGAGATACAGCGCCTCCTCAATCTGTGGAATTTTCATGATCTCTGCGATGGGATCGACGCCCTCCGCACAGGCGAGCGTTAGCCTCTCCCTGATTTCCAGGGGGGCCGTTTTGTGATTCATACCGATCAGAATGATATTCATTGCGCGTTATTCATCATATAAAGTTGTGCACCGTCCGAAAGAAAACAGTCTCGATACAAAAGGAGACCAGCAGGATCAGAAAAGCGAGAATGGAAAAGAGGGCGGCCTTGTGGCCCTTCCAGCCGATAGCCAGTCTCTGATGCAGCAAAATCGCGTAAATCAGCCATACCAGCATCGTCCAAACCTGTTTCGGGTCCCACTGCCAGTGGCTGCCCCAGGCCGTCCTCGCCCAGATCGATCCCGCTAAAACACCCAAGGTAAGCAGAGGGAAACCCCAAAGGAGGCAGATATGGTTGATCCGATCCAACTCTTTCAATGACGGAAGAAATTTCGTAAAGCTTGTGACCTTTTTATGTTTGATTAACCGGTCCTGCATGAGATACATGGCGCCTGCCAGGGAAGCAAGAACAAACAGGGCTTCACCCGCTACAGACAGGATCACATGAACCGGCACGAGACCGCTCTGCAGGATCGGAGAGACGGCAACCCGGCCCGACATGCCGTAGGACGCGGCAATCATGAGGAGAAAGGTTGCAGGCGAGACAAACGCGCCCAAAACCCGTGTTTTCGATTTAAACTGCAATCCCAGATAGACGCCGGACATAACCCAGGCCATGAGGGACAAGGTATCGTAAAAATTGACAACGGGACTGTGGCCCGTTAGCAGAAAACGGAAAGCAAAAGAGAAAAAATGGGCGGCAAAAGCGGCGCCCATAATCCATGTGGAAATCTTGGCGATCAAAACCCGGCGGATCAAAAGGGATGCAATGTAACCGATGGCGCTGATCAGATAAATGCCGAGGGCGGCATAAAAAAAGCTCATGTCCATTAAACGCCCACCTCAATGTCTTCGCCCGTTGTCCGCTTCAAGTAGCTTTTTATGACGTCCCACCTCTTGTATTTAATCAATTTCAGCATATCGCTGTTTACGATCGCTTCGAATATCTCTTTATTCTCTTCGAAAGGCAGCCCCTTTGCCAGTACCTTTTGCCGCACGGCGCCCATGATTCTGAGGAAGGTTTCATATTCCGGACCGAATTGCGGCTCCAGTTCCAGCCGCAATTTTTTTGCCAGGGACGGGCTGTTACCGCCCGTCAGAATCGCGATGACCAGATCGCCCCTCTCCAGCAGCGCCGGCAGGATGAAATCGCATTCGGGAGGATCATCCACAATATTGATCAGGATGCTGCGGGCCCGTGCATCTTGTGAAATTTGTTCATTCACGTCCGGCCGGTCCGTGGCCCCGATGACAAGAAATGCACCGGCCAGATGATCCGCCTGATAATCGGCATGGATGTGCCGGATTCTGTCCTCCCCGGCCAGCTGTTTCAGGTGAGGCGTCAGGGCCGGTGAAACAACGCAAACGTCCGCTCCGTAGTCCAAAAGCTTGAGGGCCTTTCTTTCCGCCACATCGCCGCCGCCGATGACGACGCACTTTTTGTTTTTTATATCAAGGCCGACAGGGTAGTACTTCAAGCCTCCTCCTTAGATTTATCCGATCCATGTTGGCTAAAACTTTCAGGAAAGAGGCTAACATGACGGACATGAAAATTCAAGCTGCTTGATATATGGAAGGGAAAAAGATATAAACGGCTGTCTCTCCGTATTTTATGAAACGGCTTTCATTTGTAGATTTTAAAAAAATTCATAGGCCTGAAAATGCAGCCTTAATCCCATGCCATAAATGCCCGGTCCCGGCAAAACCGTACCGGTCGTAAATCAAGGATATGAAAAAGCAATCATTTGAATTTACTGTTGCAAAAAGCGAAAAGGACCTGAGAATCGACGTTTTTCTCTCCCGGCAGGAGATGACCTTATCGCGGTCGCAGATTAAAAAGGCCGCCGACGACGGACATATCCTGGTTAATCAGAAGACGATAAAGGCAGGCTACAAATTGAGGGAAGGAGACGTCATTCATCTTCACCAGCCGGAGGCCGTCCCGCTTGATGTGCAGCCCCAGGACATTCCGCTCCACATCGTCTATGAAGATCCGCATCTTCTTGTTATCGACAAGCCGGCGGGCATGACGGTTCACCCGGCAGCGGGGAGCTATCAAAACACTTTGGTCAACGCGGTGCTTTTCCACTGCAAAGACTTGTCCGGAATCGGCGGCGTCCTCAGGCCCGGCATTGTTCACCGCCTCGACAAAGGGACATCGGGGCTCATGATCGTTGCCAAATCCGACGGCGTCCATCAGGACCTGGCGGGACAGTTCAAGAGACACGACATCAAGAAAACCTACCAGGCCATGGTCTATGGGCATGTCAGAGAAGATGAGGGCATCATTAATGCGCCCATTGGTAGGCATCCGACAGAGCGGAAAAAGATGTCTACTCAAAGCCGCCGCGGAAAAGAAGCGGTTACCCGCTGGCGGGTTCTTGAACGCTACGGGGAAGTGACATTGCTTGAAATTCATACGGAAACGGGCAGAACGCACCAGATCAGGGTGCATCTGGCAGACATCGGCCATCCCCTGCTGGGAGACAGTGTTTACGGGAGCCCGAAGAGAATAAACGCCATCGGCAACATGGTCCTCAGAACAAAGATCAAGGCCCTGGAGCATCATGCCCTGCATGCCGGCGCGATTGAATTTTGCCATCCCGTCAAAAAAACATCGATGGCCTTTTTGTCCGGCCTGCCTCCGGATATGGCAGAACTGTGCAATATGTTGCGGAGATGAGGATCAGTGTTATTTGCATTCAGGAAAAACGGTTCCGTTGAGAGTTTGCAATGCCTTGCCCTGGAGACTTATGATTTTATCCGCCATGCCTTCTGCACACGCCGCACGGGAGTCAGCAAAGTTCCTTTTCTCAGCCTCAATGCCGGTGATCACTTGGGGGACAGGGAAGAAGATGTTTTGAAAAACCGTGCGATGATTGCCGATGCCTTCCATTTGGATTCCCGAAATCTCATCATCGTTGATCAGGTGCACGGCGATGGCATTCTCGTCCTGGGTGATCCGGCAGACAGCACCGGGAAATATGCATCCGCCGCCTGTGATGCCATCGTCACGGATCGGCCGGGTCTTGCTCTGGCCGTCAAGACGGCCGACTGCGTTCCCATTTTCCTTGTGGACCCGGTCAGGCGGATCGTCGGCGCCGTCCATGCGGGTTGGCGGGGTACAACCTTAAAAATTGCCGCCAAAACGGTCGATGTATTCATCAAAAGATTTGCCGGCCGGCCGGGGGACATCCTGGCCGTCATCGGACCTGCCATCGGACCATGCTGCTATGAAGTCGATGAACAGGTTCATGAAGCCATGATGTATGACAAAAACCGGGATCGCCTGTTTAGGCCGCTGCCGGATGCAGGCAAATGGATGTTCGACCTGCCCCTGGCCAACAAATTACATATTCTCAACAGGGGTGTTCCGGAAGAAAATATTTTTTTAGCCGATTGTTGTACAGCCTGCCGGAAAGATATGTTTTTCTCCCACCGGGCGGAGGGAGGAAAGACGGGAAGGCAGTTGAATTTCATTTATATAAAAAATTCCTGTAATAAAAATTACTTGACACGGTAAAAAGATTGTTATAGGGAAATTTGCAATCTGAGAAAGGCATGCATTAAGTCCTTCCCGTTTGGAATGCTTCAGGAGTTCAAGGTAGCAACCCGTTTTATCTTTTAAAATTTTCATAAGCTCGTTGCAAAAAAATAAGATCTTCTCACTTTTATTTCATGAAAATATCTAATTAAACAATTATCAAGCATAAAATACTTTTAACGGGCGTTGCCCGTAAAAATGCATAGAATAGAAAGGTATAAACAAAAGGAATCCCTTTATGAACATTGAAGACATCAAGAGGCAGCCCATCAGTGAACTTGCAAATCTGGCAAAAGACTTAAATGTCGCCGGCGCAAGCGGCATGAGGAGACAGGACCTGATCTTTGCCATCCTGCAGGCCCAGGCCGAGAAAAACGGCGTCATTTCCGGGGCCGGGGTCCTGGAGATCCTGCCGGACGGCTTCGGCTTTCTCCGCGCCGTGGATTACAACTACCTTCCCAGCCCGGACGATATTTACATCTCCCCCTCCCAAATCCGCAGATTCGGTCTGAGGACCGGTGATACGGTTTCGGGAGAGGTAAGGCCGCCCAAAGAAGGCGAAAAATACTTTGCCCTCCTCAAAGTCGACGGCGTCAACTTTGAGGGGCCTGACATCGCCAAGGATAAAATCCTTTTTGACAACCTGACCCCCCTGTACCCGGAAGAAAAATTCAATCTGGAAATGGACCCGGAAAATCTCTCCACGCGGGTAATGGATCTCTTTACGCCTATCGGCAAGGGACAAAGAGGACTGATCGTTTCTCCCCCCAGGGCCGGCAAAACAGTCCTCCTTCAGGACATTGCTCACAGCATTACAAAGAATCATAAGGAAGTCATCCTGATGGTTCTTTTGATCGACGAGCGGCCGGAGGAAGTGACGGATATGCAGCGCAGCGTCGAAGGAGAGGTGATTTCATCCACCTTTGACGAACCGGCAACGCGGCACGTTCAGGTGGCCGAGATGGTGATCGAAAAGGCAAAGCGCCTCGTGGAGCACAAAATGGATGTCGTGATTCTTTTGGACAGCATCACGAGGCTGGCCCGCGCCTATAACACCGTAGTGCCTCCCAGCGGCAAGGTCCTGTCCGGCGGCGTTGATTCCAACGCCCTGCACAAACCGAAGCGCTTCTTCGGTGCGGCCCGAAATATTGAAAACGGCGGCAGTTTAACCATTATTTCCACGGCCCTGATCGACACAGGCAGCCGGATGGATGAAGTCATCTTCGAAGAATTCAAGGGAACCGGCAATATGGAGCTTCATCTGGATCGCCGCATCGCCGACCGCAGGGTCTTCCCGGCCTTTGATCTCATCCGTTCCGGGACGAGAAAAGAAGAATTGCTGATCCCGAAAGTCAATCTCAACCGCATCTGGATATTGCGACGGCTCCTTCAGGAAATGAATCCGGTGGACGCCATGGAATTCATCATCGACAAAATGAGAAAAACGGAAACCAACCAGGCTTTCCTCGATTCGATGAATCAGTAAAAACAAGGAAAAGAAGGCAACAAGCATAAAATAACTTGAATTTGTTGGAAAGATGTTTATAATGCCCCGGCAATCGGCTTGCAAAGGCTTAAAAAAACGGGCGAAAATAATGATTTTTATCAGGAGAGCAAAACGACCATGAAAAAAGGCATCCATCCGGATTATCAGACAACGACCATTACCTGCGTCTGCGGAAACGTTATTGAAACAAGATCCACGAAAAAAGACATCAAAATAGAAATCTGCTCCAAATGCCATCCCTTTATGACGGGCAAGCAGAAGATCATCGATACGGCGGGTCGCGTGGAAAGATTCCATAAGAAATACGGTCAGGAAGGGGCGACAGGCAAGGCTGAGAAATCCGCCTGAAATTTCATCCCGCAGTATTCAATAGCATTGCGTAGGAACAGGACATATTTTACAAAACCTGTTCCTACGTCCATGATAAGAGAGTTTCCCCGACCTCCCTGTGTATGTTCATGATGCCCTTAAGGGCGATTCCTTAAAAAAATTGCTGTCATAGCAAAATACGACGGGTTCGTTTACCGGCGTCTTGGAAATAATGGTCATGAAAATAGCAATATGATGTTCGCAAAGTTAAAAGACATCGACCTTCGATACAGAGAACTGGAACGGCTTTTGAGCGATGCCGACGTGGTCGGCAAGCCCGGCATCTACCAGAAGTATGCCAAAGAGCATGCCGACATCGAGGAACTGGTTGAGACGTACCGTCAATATGAAAAGATAAAAGAGCGCATTGAAGAAGGCCAAGACCTGCTGAAAGAAAATGACGAGGAACTCAAGGAAATCGTCAAAGAGGAAATGCCGGCCTTTAAGGAAAAATTAGCCGCCCTGGAAGATCAACTCACCCTCCTGCTCCTGCCTAAGGACCCCAACGATGAACGCAATGTGTTTTTGGAAATACGGGCCGGTACGGGCGGGGATGAAGCCGGCTTGTTTGCGGGCGACTTGTTCCGCATGTATGCCCGGTATGCGGAACTTTGCCGGTGGCGGGTGGAAATCATCAGCAGCAGCCCGGCGGGCGGTATGGGGGGATTCAAAGAGATTATCGCCCTCATCGAGGGCAAAGGCGCTTACAGCAAATTGAAATATGAAAGCGGCGTCCACCGGGTGCAGCGGGTTCCCATTACGGAAGCCCAGGGCAGGATTCACACCTCGGCGGTCACCGTGGCCGTCCTGCCCGAAGCGGACGATGTCGAGGTCAACATTGATCCCAATGATTTGCGCGTCGATGTGTATCGCTCCACAGGGCACGGGGGGCAGAGCGTTAATACAACGGATTCCGCCGTCCGGATTACCCACCTGCCCAGCGGTCTTGTCGTAACCTGCCAGGACGAAAAATCACAACTTAAAAACAAGGTCAAAGCCATGAAGGTTCTAAAGGCCCGGCTGTTGGATTTGATGACGACAAAACAAAACGCTGAGATTTCTGAAACGAGAAAAAACCAGGTGGGAAGCGGAGACCGGAGCGAACGCATCCGGACCTACAACTTTCCCCAGGGACGCATGACGGACCACCGTATCGGTATGACCCTGTATAATCTGGAAAATTTTCTCAACGGCGACATCCAATCCGTCATTGACGCCCTGACGAACCATTTCCAGGCCGAAGTCCTGAAGCAATCGGGGGCACAGATTTAAGATCTGTTCCCATCATCATCCATGAATGTCGCAACAATACTGAATCAGACAACAAAGGATTTTGAGAATAATGGTCTGGCATCGCCCAGACTGGACGCCGAGGTGCTGCTTGCCCGTTTGCTCAAGGTTGATCGTCTCGATCTTTTCAAATATCCGGAACGGGAACTGACGGATAAAGAATTGGCGGATTTTCACCCCTGGGTTTACCGGCGTCGGATGGGCGAACCTGTTGCTTATATCACGGGTCGCAAGGAATTCTGGTCCCTTGAACTGATTGTCAATCCGGATGTGTTGATCCCCCGACCGGACACGGAAATTCTGGTAGAAGAAGTATTGAAATACTATAAAGATTCAGATAAGACAGATGCCAGAATTCTGGATGTGGGAACGGGCAGCGGCGCCATTATCATTGCCCTGGCAGCGGAGCTGAAAAACGCCTCTCTGTCGGCTTGTGATATTTCCTCAAAGGCGATTCAGGTGGCTCTGCGGAATGCCGAAGCCCACAGTCTGGCTCATCGCATTGCTTTTTTCGCCGGAGATATGTTTGCCCCTGTTTCCGGATTATTTGATGGTATTGTTTCCAACCCGCCTTACATTGAAGACGACACATTTTATGCGTTGTCACGGGAAGTCAGAAATTTCGAGCCCGCGTCGGCCCTTATGGGAGGGCCGGACGGCATGAATTTTCACCGTCGCCTCATCCGGAAAGGGAAGCATTATTTAAAGAAGGGGGGGCGGCTTTTCCTGGAGATCGGTGCGGGACAGAAAGAAACAGTCGTCGGTCTTTTCAGGAACGAAGGCGACTATGAAGACGTTGCGTGTAGAAAAGATTACGGGGGCATCGAACGATGCATTACAGCAAGGAGAAAAAATTAACGGATGGATAAGATCATTATTCACGGCGGTAAAAGACTGACCGGGGAAGTCCGGATCAGCGGCGCCAAGAACGCCGCCCTTCCCATCATGACGGCATCCCTGCTTGGGGCGGGCGTCCATACCTTTCATAATATCCCCAATCTCGTGGATGTTCAAACCATCAAAAAGCTTTTGTCGAGCATGGGCGCAAAAGTTGATACGGAAGGAACAACGATCAGGATCAACGCAGACCACATCGATCATTGCGAGGCGTCTTATGACCTGGTGAAAACCATGCGGGCATCCATCCTTGTCCTAGGCCCCCTGGTGGCCAGGATGGGCAAGGCGCGGGTGTCCCTTCCCGGCGGGTGCGCCATCGGCGCAAGACCCGTCAATCTCCACATCAAGGCCCTTCAGGCCATGGGCGCGGTTGTGGATTTAAAGGAGGGTTACATCGAAGCCAGGGCAAAGCGCCTGAAAGGGACCACCATCTATTTCGATATTGTGACGGTTACGGGAACGGAAAACATCATGATGGCCGCCTGTCTCGCCAGGGGAACCACCTTTTTGAAAAACGCCGCCCAGGAGCCGGAAGTCGTCAACCTGGCGGAGGTCTTAAACGGCATGGGAGCCCGGATTTCCGGTGCGGGAACGGACGTGATCCGGATCGACGGCGTCGATGCATTATCACCCGCCGAGGCAACGGTCATTCCCGACCGGATCGAGGCGGGAACGTTCATGATCGCGGCAGGCATGACGCAAGGGGATGTCCGGATTCTGGACTGTAACCCCCGGCACCTGGACGCCGTCATCACAAAGCTCAGAGACAGCGGCATGGATGTGATCCCCATCGAAAATGGCGTGAGAGTGACGGGCTGTGAAACGCGGAAAAGCGTCGACATTAAAACCCACCCCTATCCCGGATTTGCCACGGACTTGCAAGCCCAGATGATGTCCTATATGGCCGTTGCCGGGGGCTTGAGCGTGATCACGGAAACGGTTTTTGAAAACCGGTTTATGCATATCAGTGAACTGATGCGCATGGGCGCCGACATTGTCATCGAGGGAAACCGCGCTATTGTCAAGGGTGTCGATCATCTCCGCGGAGCGCCGGTCATGGCAACGGACCTGCGTGCGTCAGCTTCCCTGATTCTGGCAGGACTGGTCGCAGAAGGGAAGACTGAGCTTTCCCGCGTCTACCACATCGACCGCGGTTATGAGGCGATTGAACAAAAATTCTCAGCCCTGGGCGCTGATATTAGAAGGATAAAGGCTTAGCATGAACATCACCAAAACAGACAGTCCGGATTTCAAAACGCAATTGATCAAGATCGGCAACCGGGGCAAACTAGATAATGAGAAGCTCCGGGCAACCGTTAAAGAAATCGTGGATAAAGTCGCCGCCGAGGGAGATAAAGCCCTTTTTGACTACACGGAAAAATTCGACGGCTATAAGCTGACCGCCGGCAATATCATGCTGTCGGAAGAAGATATTGAAGAAGCCGCTTCCCGCGTGGGGCAAAAGGAATGGAGCATCCTTAAACTTGCCGCCGACCGGATCGAGAAATTCCATGCAAAACAAGTCATTCAGAGTTGGTCTTTCGAAGACGAACCGGGCATTGAACTGGGGCAGCGCATATTGCCGCTTTCACGCGTGGGAATTTACACCCCCGGCGGCACCGCCGCTTATCCCTCCACGTTGCTCATGGCCGCCATACCGGCCAAAATCGCCGGTGTCGGAGAAATCATCATCGCTACGCCGACAAAAGGCGGAAAACCGCATCCCCTGATCGCAGCGGCGATAAAAATATGCGGCATTAAACAGGTCTTTAAGATCGGCGGCGCCCAGGCGATTGCCGCGCTTTCCTACGGCACCGAATCCGTCCCCCAGGTGGACAAGATCGTCGGACCGGGCAACGCCTATGTCACCACCGCCAAACAAATGATTTATGGAAGGACGGCCATCGACATGATCGCCGCCGGTCCCAGCGAAGTCGTCATCATTGCCGACGGCAAAGCCGATCCCGCCTTTGCCGCAGCCGACATGCTGGCCCAGGCGGAACATGACGCGCTGGCCGGCGCTATCCTGCTTACGCCCGATGAAGCGTTTGCCCGGCAAGTCGCCGATGAAATCGATCGCCAGCTTGAAGACCTTCCAAGAAAGGCCTTCGCCGGCAAAGCCCTGACGGAATTCGGCGCTATTATCGTCACAAGGAACATGGACGAAGCTGCCCAAATCGCCAACGACCTGGCGCCGGAGCATTTGGAATTGCTGCTGGAAAATCCCCGGCAGATGCTGGAAAAGATCAAAAACGCCGGCGCCGTCCTGCTGGGATACAGTACGCCTGCAGCGCTGGGAGATTACATGGCCGGGCCCAATCACATCCTCCCCACAGAAAGATCGGCGCGATTTTCGTCGCCCCTCGGTGTTTACGATTTTATCAAGCGGACCAGCGTCATTTCTTTTGACCGGATGGCACTGGAAAAATACGGCCCGCAAACCGCCGCATTCGCTGATATGGAAGGCTTAAGCGGCCACGGGAAGTCCATCAGTGTAAGGCTGTCGCGAAAATAGCTTGACAAAAGAACACATCGATTAATAGAATGTGCGCCTTATATTCAAGTTCAAGGCGGGCGTAATTCAGTGGTAGAATGTCAGCTTCCCAAGCTGGACGTCGTGGGTTCGAGCCCCATCGCCCGCTCCAATAAATCATTCCCGCCTCTGTTTTTATGCGTGGTTAACGTGGAGCATTTGACGTATATTTTTTTGACCGTTTGAAGGAAAAGAATATTCCTAACACAACGATGATTCACAGTTGCCTATGGAAGATTTGGATATCAAACAAAAAGCGCTGGAAACCATCAATATCCTGAACACCGCCATAAAAAACATCGTCATATATCCTCCCGGCAGCGCAGCCATTGCATCGACAATGGACAGACTCTATTCATATCTTCTCGACATTGTAGATAGGATTCCCTCGCTTGTTTTTGCCGAATCCGAAAAGAATATCCTGATCTTCGGGAACGTTCTGCCGAAGCAGGATCAAGATAAACCTTATGTCAAGACCTTGTTGCAAATCCTGACGGGATTCGGCATCAGAAGCATATCCTTCAATAAAGGGCTGCAAAAGGAAGAACTCGCTCAGTTCGTCGATTTGATGTCGATGAAACCCGAAGCCGTGATGCTTTTGGGTGGTCTCGCCAGGATGATGTCGGATAAAAAAATATCGCACATTGTCCTTGATCAAATAAAAGGTTTGGATGTCAAACAAAAAGCGCTGGAAATCATCACGGTCTTCAATACCGCCATCAAAAATATCCGTCTGTATCCCCCGACCAGTACAAGCATCGTATTGACGATGGACAAATTACATTCAAATATTCTGGAAATTGTTGATCAGATTCCCTCGCTTGTTTATGCCGAATCCGAAAAGAACATCCTGATTTGCGGAGAAGTTCTGCTACAGAAAGATCAGGAAAAACCGCATGTCAAGACCTTATTGCAAATCCTGACGGGATTCAACATCAAAAGCGTTTCGTTCCATAAAGGGCTGCAAATAGAAGAGCTCGGTCAGTTCGTCGATTTGCTGTCAATGAAACCCGAAACCGTAATCGCCGCCGGTGGTCTGTCCAAGATGATGGCCGATAGAAACATATCCCATATCGCCCTTGATCAAAAGGTATATGTCGCGGTGGATCAGGCTCATCAAATTGTAGCGGGTCTTGACGTAACGGACGAAAGTATCACTCGCTTTTTTCTGAATATCGATCCGGCTCTGGCGGAAGATCCAAGTAAATTCCAAGAAATCATTAAAGATCCCGATCTTTTATTCAGAATATACCAGTCCGGCGTATCTCAGGCGACCTCTTCGGAAGGACCGGTCAACTACAGTGAATTATCCGACAAAATCGAAAACACAATTGCACTCCTCGATAAAGTGGCCGCTCATCTCGGTACCAAGGATCAGAAGCTGCTGTCGGAACGCATCGGTTCGTCCATTGCCTCCATGGACAGTGCCGTTGTCAGTCAGATGGACAGTAAAAAATTGGAGCACCTGTTCGGCGGCATGCTGATGCAATACATCGTCAACGAACTTTCGCAGAAAAAAGGAGCATATGGGCGATCCGCAAGCGCCAGTGGACAAACCGGTCCCTTTGCCGGCAGGGATTCTGCGAGTCAGGATGATCCAATGGTTCAAAGATCGGGCGGGCAGCCGGGGGGTGCCGCCGGACAAACCGACTCCTTCACCGACGGGACCTCATCAGAAGGAGGAGGCGATGAGAAAACATCTCAAAAGGGCGACTTTGATCTCCAGGAAGCCGTGAGTACGCTTTTACAGAGCGATGAAGGCGCTATTTCGTTGAATGCCTCTTTGATGGCCGAATTGCCGCGGGTCATTGATCAACTTATAAAACAAAAAGAAGAGCAGACTCTGGAAATCGTTTTGCAACGCCTGGTTGAAAACATGTTTTCCGATGATGCCGAAATACGTGCCCGGGAATCCAATGCCCTGACCGATATCATTGCGGACCTCCCTCAGGAACAACAAACTGAATTGACGGAAAGATTATCCGATCGTTTAATGGAATGGATCCGATGCGAAACATCGGCCACACCCGCTTTTGAAAAAATCTGTGACCACATGAAAAACCTTGTCCGCCACAGAATCTTCCGGGGGCAATTTTCTGAAACGATTCCTATCCTGGATTTGTTCAACGACATCTGCTTCGGCACCCTGGAAAAGAACGACAGAATTTGTGATATTGCATCAGGGATTATTCGAGACCTGGCTGACGAAGAGCACATTGCGGTCCTTTTTAAAGAATTCTGCAGCAATGAACAGAACAAACAGGTCGAATCAGGCCGCATATTGGTGAAACTCGGCGATACGGCTTTGCTCCGGCTTCTCGATGATCTGCGGGAGACGCACGACAGCAATGAGCGCATGCGAATCATGCATCTTGTTATGGAAATCGGATCAAGGGCTATCCCATATGTGCGCAGCAGAGTCAGCGATGACGAAACCTGGTATTATCTGCGCAATCTGGCGTATCTGCTGGGACAAATCGGCAATGAGGAAAGCGCCGCCGATCTTCAGCCCCTCTTGCGCCACAAAGACCAGCGCGTGAAGCTGGAAGCATTGAAAAGCATCTATCGCACCGGAGGGGCTAAGAGAGGGCAAATGCTGACATCGGCGCTTAACGATGCAGATGATCAGTTCAAGATCAACATCATCGAAGCGATCGGCAGCGCAAAATGTGCCGACGTCGTGGATGATCTCGTGGACCTGTTGAAGACCAGACCAATGATTGCCACGGCCCTGCGGAACCAGTTGGAGGAGAAAATTTGTATGGCCCTGGGTTCCATCGGATCTGCGGCAGCCATCCCCTGTCTTTCGGAAATTGCCGAATCCGGCTCTTTTCTGCGCCTTCGGCCCTATCCGGAAAAGCTAAAGGTTGCCGCAGGCAAGGCATTGGTATCTATCCGAAAGAAACAGCCGGCAGATGGTGCCGCCGATTATAAAAAAATAAGACATTAGGGCCAAACTAATCATGAGGCTTATGGCCTTCACCTTTTCAACGCCCCCTGTTTTCAATGATTCAATGCCCCATAAATCGGTGATTTTTTTCTTGCATCGGCGCCGGTAATATGTTATCGAGTCTTCAAAATCGTCGTGTTCTTTCGATGAGTGGGCTTTTGCCCACTTTTTTTTTCAAAAGAAGATGCGGGAAAAAAATGGAAACATACGGGGAAGAAATCCGGCGCCTCGCCGAACCTGTCGTTGAATCCGAAGCCATGGAGTTGATCTGCGTTGAATGTCTGAGGATGAAATCACGATGGTTGGTGCGGCTCTATCTGGATAAGGAGGGCGGCGTTACCATTGAGGATTGCTCCGAGGTCAGCAACCAGCTTGGCGACCTTCTGGACGTGCATGATATTCCGCCAGGCCCCTATACCCTGGAGGTCTCATCGCCGGGCCTCAACAGGCCAATTGAACGCGACCAGGATTTCATGAAGTTCAAGGGTCATAAGGTGCAAATCAAAGTGAGGGAAAAGCTGGAAGGCATGAAAATTTTCCGTGGAACCCTGGTTGATTTTATCAGCGGAAATGGAGAGAAAACATTGGTTGTTGACGTATCGGGAAGGTTTTATCGCATCCCGATGGCTTTGGTTGCCAAGGCTCGTCTTGAAGAAACGGTTTGAAAATCACGCGGACGGCTTTGGGCCGTATGTTTAACGACCATCGGATGGCTTCCGGCATCAACCGGCATTCCGATGTTTTAACGAGGATGAACATCATCCCAACGGTGAATAATTAATCATGGAGGATTCTTAAATGTTCCCAGAACTTAAACGTCTGATTGAGCAGATGGGTAAGGATAAAGGCATAGATAAGAATATCATCGTCGAGGTTTTGGAAACGGCTATGCTGTCCGCCGCGCGAAAAAAACTGGGACCTCACGTTGACATTGAAGCGCATTACAACGAAGACGCCGGAGAAATCGAAGTATTTCTGTTCAAAACCGTTGTCGAAAAAACAATCGACAGCGATACCCAGATTTGTATTCGGGAGGCGCGAAAGGATTTCGATGAAGAAGCGCAGTTTGGCGACAGTCTCGGGATCAAGATCGAAACGAGCACCTTCGGAAGAATTGCCGCGCAAACGGCAAAACAGATTATCATTCAGCGGGTCAAGGACGCGGAGCGAAACAACATCTACGACGAATACAAAGGCAGAAAAGGTGAAATCATCAGCGGCTTTGTGCAAAGATTCGAAGGCGGCAGCATTATCGTGAATCTCGGCAGAACCGAAGGCATCATCCAGCCCTCAGAGCAAATATTTCGCGAAGGCTACAAGCGGGGAGACCGGATCAGGTCATATATTTTTGACGTTAAAAAAATCGCCAAGGGACCGCAGATCATTCTTTCCCGCACCCATCCGGGTTTTTTAAAGGCCCTCTTTGAAGTCGAGGTGCCGGAAATCGCCGAAGGTCTTATCGAAATTGTCGATGTTTCGCGAGAACCGGGCAAAAGGGCGAAAATATCCGTCAAAACGAGGGATAAAGATATCGATCCTGTCGGCGCCTGTGTCGGCATGAGGGGGTCCCGCGTGCAAAGCGTCGTTCAGGAATTAAAGGGCGAAAAAATCGATATCGTACCGTTTTCCGATGATCAGGCCAAGTACGTTTGCAGCGCCCTCGCGCCGGCAAAAGTCGATAAAGTGTTTATCGATGAAGACAACCATTCCATGGAAGTTATTGTGCCGGACGATCAATTGTCGCTCGCCATCGGCAAGAACGGACAAAACGTGAGGCTGGCCGTCAAATTGACGGGCTGGAAAATCGACGTTAAAAGTGAATCCATGGCGATAAAACAGGAAGAGCAGGGACACGCGTCCCTGATGAAAATACCGGGCATCGGCGAAGCCATGGCGGAGCGCCTTTTTAAGGAAGGTTTCAAGAGCGTCGCCATGATCGCGACGATGGATCCCGATGCTTTATCCACGATCCCGGGAATCGGTCAAAAAACGGCTACCCTGTGGATTGAAGAAGCAGGAAAAATTATTGATCAGGAAGCGTTTGCAAAGAAAGAAAGCTAAAACATGATAATCAGCAACGATCGTCGCCTCTACGGAGCCATACTGATAAGCGGGGGATTCAGTCATGCCTAAGAAAAGAGTTTACGAGTTGGCCAAGGAGTTGGGTCTCGAAAATAAAGAGCTTATTGCCCGCTTGGAAAAACTGGGAATTGCCGTCAAGTCGCATTCGAGCACCCTTGAAGACAGCGACCTGGAGAGGATACAAAAAGCCTTGATCTCCAATGAACCGACGGAGGTGGTGGAGCAACGGATTAAATCCACGGTGATCAGAAGGAGAGCGGTACGTCCGCCCATGGAGGAAGCGGCAGAGGAGCCTGTCAAACAGGAAGTTCTCGATGAGGCGCCTCCCGTTCAGGCCGATCTGAAGAAAGGTGAAGAAGCGCCTCAAAAAACCACCCAGGCTGAAGCTGCCTCTGCCAAAACAAGGGCGCAAAAAACACCGGCGGCTGTTCCGGAAGAAGCCCCGGCGCCGATGGAAAAACCGGCGGAACCCGCCGTGGAAGTTTTAACGGCGCCGGCAACAAAAGAAGACCTTCGGAAGGAAGAGGTGGAAACAAAGCCGGCAGAGGCCAAACCGGAGAAAAAAACCGTCGAAGAAGCCGTCATCACGGAAAAGAAGCCGGCGGCGCCGGACGCGGGCGCCTCGGCAGCAACCCCGCAGGCAGCCAAATCTCCGACGCCGGTCAAGAAGGAAGAAACAAAAGAAACTTCTCTTAAAACCCACAAAGAAAGCCTTATCCCTCCTGTGGTTAAAAGGGAAGTCCCTCCCAGGCCGGTCTTAAAGATTGTTAAAGACATTCCCGGTCCCATAGCGGCAGAAGCACCCGTAAAGACTGAAGCGGACAAGTTTAAGAAAAAAGGGAAAAAACCTGTTGAAGTATTAATGGATGAGTCTGTGCCGGTCAAGAAAAAGGCTTTCATCAAAAAACTTGTCGACAAAAAAGACCGCCGGGTGGAGGAGAAAGACAGGGACGAAAGACCGAATAAATGGCGGGATGATAAGAAGTCGGCGGCCGCCAAAATGAAAAAAACATTGATCACCGTACCGAAAGCCATCAAAAGAAGGATCAAAATCGGCGAGGCCATAACGGTTGCCGAACTGGCGAAGAGAATGAGCGCCAAGGCCAGCGAAGTCATCAACAAACTGATGGGCCTTGGATTGATGGTGACCATCAACCAGTCAATCGACTACGAAGCGGCCCTGCTTATTGCCAATGAATTCGGCTATCAGGTGGAACAGAGCGATTATGATTTTGAGGAGACCCTGCAAAAAGCGGGGACAACTCCTGAAAATCTAAAGCTGCGGGCGCCCGTTGTCACCATCATGGGGCATGTCGATCACGGGAAGACCTCTCTTCTTGATGTCATCAGGCAGACCAACGTCATCGACGGGGAAGCAGGCGGCATTACACAGGCCATTGGCGCTTATCACGTTCATATCAAAGACCGGGACATCGTATTTCTCGATACGCCCGGCCACGAAGCCTTCACGGCCATGAGAGCCCGTGGCGCCAAGGTCACGGATATTGTGGTTCTCGTTGTTGCCGCCGATGACGGCGTTATGGATCAAACCATAGAGGCCATCAACCATTCACGGGTGGCCGGCGTCCCGATCATCGTTGCCATCAATAAGATCGACAAACCCGGCGCCGACCCGGCAAAAATCAAACAGGTCCTGACGGAGTACAATCTCGTCTCAGAGGAATGGGGCGGCGACACGATTATGTGCGAAGTGTCGGCAAAACAGAAACTGGGCATTGAGGAACTCCTGGAACTTATTCTGCTCCAGGCGGATATCATGGAATTAAAGGCGGACTTCGATATGCCGGCCCGCGGCGTCGTCATCGAAGCGAAGCTTGACCGGGGGCGAGGACCTGTGGCGACCGTCCTGATCCAGGAAGGCACCCTGCATGAGGGGGATGCATTCGTATCCCGTACGGAGGCCGGCAGGGTGAGGGCCATGATCAACGACAAGGGGCAGCGGGTGAAAGAAGCCGGACCGTCCATGCCCGTGGAAGTCATCGGTTTTTCGAAAGTTCCACAGGTCAGCATGGAATTTGTCAGCATCGAAGATGAAAAAAAGGCGAGAACCATTGCAGATCACTGGGTCAGGAAAGAGAGGGAGCGGGAACTCTCCAAGTCATCCAAAATCACCCTTGAGCAGTTATATGAAAAAATCAAGGAAGGCGTTAAAGATCTCAACGTGATCATCAAAGGCGACGTGCAGGGTTCCATTGAAGCCCTGAGCGAGGCCTTGAACAAGTTAAGCACGCAGGACATCAAACTAAAAATTATTCATAGCTCCACCGGCGCTATCACAGAAACGGACGTCATGCTCGCATCGGCATCCAATGCCATTATTATCGGCTTCAATGTCCGGCCCGATGCAAGGGTCACGGAGTTGGCCGAACAGGAAGGCGTCGAAATAAAACTCTACGACATCATTTATAATGTCATTGCTGATGTAAAAGCGGCCATGACGGGGCTCCTTGAGCCGATTTATAAGGAAGTCGTTCAGGGACGCGCCGAAGTGCGGGAGCTGTTCAAGGTCCCGCGTATAGGCACCATCGCCGGCAGCTATGTCATCGACGGCAAGATTAACAGAAATTCACAGCTTAAGCTGGTAAGAGACGGCGTTGTCATTTATGACGGCAAGATCTTTTCCTTGAAGAGGTTCAAGGATGACGTCCGCGAAGTGGCAACCGGTTTTGAATGCGGCATCGGTATAGAAAATTTCAATGACATCAGGCCCGGCGATATTATCGAGGCTTACATGAACGAACAGATTGAAAGAACATTATAGTTGAAGGTTTAACGGCGTGATGGTGGTCGGAACAGGACTTATTGATTTTCGAATCGGGGCATGTCATTCTCTCAAAGAGAAGAGGGGCGTCTTAAGCAGGATCATCAAACGAACGCAAAACACCTTTAACATATCCATCGCTGAAGTCGGCGCTAACGACGACTTAAAGAAGGCAAAGGTGGGGTTCAGCGTTGTCGGAAATGATGCGGCTTACATTAATGCAAAGATTGATCATATCATGACTTTTATCGACAACCTGCAGATGGCCGAAATGGTCAATACGAAATTTGAAATCACCCATTTTTCCGATTGGATGGACCCGGTGGATTACGTGGAAAGCAAGTACGATGCCGTTTAAAAGGGCCGATCGCGTCGCCGATCTCATTAAATGTGAAATATCCGATATTCTTTTGCGGCAAATCAGGGATCCCCGGTTGAAATCGCTGACGATTACAGAGGTTAAACTGACGGACGACCTGCGTTCAGCAAAGCTGTTTTTCGTGGAAATGGGAAAAGACGCATGCGATCCCCAAGTCATGGCCGGTTTGGAAAAGGCCAAGGGATTCGTCAGAAAGGAATTAGGAAAAAGATTGCAGCTTCGTTATGTTCCGGAGGTCCATTTTATGTTCGATAAATCCTTTGCCTACGGGAACCATATAGAAAAATTGATTGCCGAGATACACCGGAAAGAGGAAATCGATGCTCCATAAAATTTGCGATATGATCAACAGGCACAGGACATTCCTCATCACGTCCCATGTGAGGCTGGATGGCGATGCCCTCGGATCGGAACTGGCGCTCTACCATATGCTGGTTGCGATGCAAAAAGAAGTTGCCGTATATAACGAGGATAAAACCCCGGATCGTTATCGGTTCCTGCCGGGAAGTTCTGTGATTGTCCACGAGTTTCCGGAGGCCGCGACTTACGATTGCGTCTTTGTTTTGGATTGCAGCACCCTTGCAAGAATCGGTTCTGCATCTGCACGATTGGCATCGATGAAAAACATCATCAACATCGATCACCATATTGAGACCGGGGAATCATACGACATTAATTTCCATGACGCAAAAGCCAGTTCCACAGGAGAGATGCTCTATCGCCTGTCTCAATCTATGGGCATCGCGCTTTCTCAGGACATGGCGACAAATCTCTACGCCGCTATCCTGACGGATACGGGGGGCTTTTGTTACGGGAATACAGGTAAAGATACGTTGTTTATCGCCGGCTGTCTGGTTGACAAGGGCGCCGATCCGCAATGGATATCGGAAAACGTCTATGAGAACGAACCGCTTGCCAAAATCAGACTCCTTGCGAAAACCCTGGAGACCCTATCGTTTGATCTGGATGAAAAAGTCGCGTCCATGGTGATTTATCAGCAAATGCTCGATTCGACGGGAGCCCTTGCCGAGCACACGGAGGGATTTGTCGATCTTCCCCGTTCCATCAGAGGCGTCCAGATTTCGATCCTGTATATTGAATTATCGGAAAATAACTTTAAACTGAGCCTGCGATCGAAAGCAAAAGTGAATGTCGAGAAAATCGCCAGGGTTTTTGGCGGAGGCGGTCATCCCAATGCCGCCGCTTTCAGAATGGAAGGATCATTTGACAATATCAAACAGGATGTTATCAAGACGATCAAGGCGCATATTTAACGACGGAATGAGAATCATTTGGAATGAACGGTATTATAATTATTGATAAACCATCAGGGAAAACGTCTCATGATGTCGTTTCGGATGTAAAAAAGATTCTTGCGGTAAAAAAAGCCGGCCATACGGGAACTCTGGACCCTCTGGCCACAGGGATCCTTGCCGTATGTATTAATGAAGGGACAAAACTTGCGCAGTTTTTTGCAGACGACAGCAAAGAGTATCTTGCAACCATGCTATTGGGCGTTGAAACGGATACCCTCGATACGGACGGGAAAATCGTTGCGGAACGTCAAATAAACGTCGACGAGCATGCGATCCGGCAGTCGGTAAACGGCATGGTAGGAAAAATCAAGCAGCGGCCGCCCCAATATTCCGCCCTTAAATTTCAGGGCAAACCCCTTTACAAGTGGGCGCGCATGGGATGTGATATCAATGTCGAACCGAGGGCGGTGGAAATATTCCGCGTGAATGTTGAAGAAATTCATCTTCCTTATGTAACGTTTACCGTTTCCTGTTCAAAGGGAACGTATGTTCGCTCGATTTGTTCCGATATCGGAGAGTCGCTGGGTTGCGGCGCGTGTCTTGCCGGCTTGAGGAGAACAAGAACCGGCGGCTTTTCCGACCAATCGGCTTTATCGCTTGAACATATAGACGATAAAGAAAAGCAGCGCGTCGCTGCACAACATATCATTCCCCTGATGGATATGCTGCCGGAATTTGCGGCAATAGACATTGCCCCTTCTCTATCGGAGAAGATACGTTCAGGGCGCCAGCCGACAGTCGGAGATTTGCAAACATATCAAATTCCTTTTCTTGATGCGGGAGGTATGGTAAAGTTCACAGCCAACGGTTGTTTGATCGCCGTCGGGAAAATGCTGTTTTCCACAGATGAAATCGGCTTATTACAGAATGAAAGACCGGCAGTAAAAATATTGAGGGTCATCAATAATTAAATAGTAATGTCTTGACTATATGAGAGGGAGGAGATGAAGCGGTGTTAGATTCAAAAAAAAGAAATGAGATTATAAGCGGTTACAAATTACATGAGAAGGACACGGGGTCCCCTGAAGTCCAGATTGCCTTACTGACGGCAAGGATAGAGTACTTGACGGAACATTTCAAAACCCACAAAAAAGATCACCACTCTCGACGGGGTCTTTTAAAACTCGTGGGGCAGAGAAGAAGGCTTTTGGACTATTTAAAAAAGAAGGACGTCGAAAGGTATAGAACAACCGTTTCGCGTCTGGGACTCAGAAAATAAAACACCCGACATCCAGGGGTTTGATTGCCATGGTTGGGTAGAATATGGCGATCAAAAATTACAATGAGAAAGGCGACAAAATAAATGGCTAAATGTTTTAGTGCAGATTTCGCGGGAAGAACCATTTCGCTCAAGGCGGATTATATGGCCGGTCAGGCTGACGGCTCCATTCTTGCCACGTACGGCGATACGGTTGTTTTGGTGACGGCAGTGTCGATGAAAACCGGCAGGGAGGGCCTTGATTTTCTTCCTTTGACGGTGGATTATCAGGAAATGACCTTTGCGGCAGGGAAGATTCCCGGCGGTTTTTTTAAACGGGAAGGCCGGCCGAACGAACGGGAAATTTTAACCTCCAGGATCATCGACCGTTCCATACGACCTCTTTTTCCCAAAGGATACACCTGCGAAACCCAGATTGTGGCCACGGTCCTTTCCGTTGACAATGAGAACGACTCCGATGTAACGGCAATGCTCGCGGCATCCGCCGCCCTCGAAATATCCGATATCCCCTTCAAAGGGCCCATCGCCGGTGTGCGGGTCGGACGCGTGGAAGGTCGTTTCGTCAGCAATCCGTCCAATGAGATCATGGAGCAAAGCGATCTTAACCTCTTTATGGTAGGTCGAAAGATTCCCCGCGACGCGGACGGAAATGAATATGATGTCAACCTGGTCATGCTGGAAGGCGAAGCGAAAGAGGTTGATGAAGATACGGTTGTTGACGCCATCAACTTCGGATTGGACAGTATCAGGCCGGTGTTTGAATTACAGGATCGCATACGCCGGGAGGCGGGAAAACAAAAGCGGTCCTTTGAAGCCAAGGCGATGGATGAAAACCTCTATGCTCGTATTTGCGCCATAGCAGAAAATGATCTCAAGGATGCCTATACAACAGCCATAAAACAGGAACGTAACGCTAAGCTCAGTCAGGTCAGGGACAAAACCATAAAAGAGGTTTCTGCCGATGATCCCGCACTCTCGCAGCCCGCTGCCAACCTGTTCGAGGCATTGGAGCGGAAGATTCTCCGCGATATGATTCTGCATGAAAAAAGGCGCATCGACGGCCGAAGCAACACCGATATCCGACCGATCAGTTCCGAGGTCGGCATTCTGCCCCGCGCCCATGGGTCCGCCCTGTTTAACCGGGGCGAAACCCAGGCGCTCGCCGCGCTGACGCTCGGCACCTCTTCGGATGAGCAGCGATTGGATTATATCGGCGGCGAAGAGATGCGTTCCTTTATGCTGCATTACAATTTTCCCCCTTACAGCGTGGGAGAAGCGAGACCCTTGAGAAGTCCCGGAAGGCGAGAGATCGGTCACGGCAACCTGGCAAGGAAGGCCCTGGTGCCCGTTCTGCCTTCCCCGGAGTCTTTTCCCTACACGATCAGAATTGTTTCAGAAATCCTATCATCCAACGGATCATCGTCCATGGCCACCGTCTGCGGAGGCACACTCAGCATGATGGACGCCGGTGTGCCGATCAAAGACAGCGTTGCCGGAATTGCTATGGGCTTATTGAAGGAAGAGGATCAGGTGGTCATTCTTTCCGACATCCTGGGTGATGAAGATCATGCCGGCGACATGGACTTTAAAGTGTGCGGCACAAAAACCGGCATCACGGCCATGCAGATGGATATTAAGATAGACGGCGTCACCGAAGATATCCTGAGAAAGGCGCTTCGTCAGGCAAAGGAAGGCCGGTTTTTTATCATCGATAAGATCCGCGAGACCATTTCCGAACCGAGAAAAGACATTTCCATCTATGCCCCGAGAATCACAACGATCAAGGTAAAACCGGACAAGGTCCGGGACGTCATCGGTTCGGGCGGCAAGAATATCCGGCAGATCATCAGTGAAACGGGCGTTACGATCGATGTGGAAGACGACGGAACCGTGACGATTGCGTCCAGCGACGCCGACGCCGCCTTAAGGGCCGTTGCCATGGTCAAGTGGTTGACGGAGGAAGCGGAGATCGGCAAAATCTATAAGGGAACCGTTAAAAAGATCGTCGATTTCGGGGCCTTCGTGGAGATTATTCCCGGGACGGAAGGCCTGGTTCATATCTCCCAACTGGCAAAAGAGCGCGTCAATAAAGTGACGGATGTTTTGAGTGAAGGCGATGAAGTCATGGTAAAGGTCCTGGAAATCGACAAGCAGGGGAAAATCCGCCTGAGCCGAAAGGAAGCGCTGGGCGCCGATGTACAATAAGAGTGTTTTGGATAATGGCATTCGGGTTATCTCCGAGCAGATCGGCCATGTCAGATCTATATCCATCGGCGTTTGGGTCCGCTCCGGGTCCCGTTATGAAGACGGCAGCACCAACGGATTTGCCCACTTTATTGAACACATGCTCTTTAAGGGGACGAAAACACGCTCGGCTTTCGATATCGCATCGGCTATCGATTCCGTGGGCGGCGTCATGAATGCCTTCACGGGTAAAGAGTTGACCTCTTTTTATGTCAAGATACCGGATTATCATCTCGCTCTGGCAATAGACCTCCTGGCCGATATTTTTAAAAATTCTCTTTTCGAAGATGCAGAAATTGCAAAAGAAAAATCGGTGATCCTGCAGGAAATCAGTATGCTGGAAGATACGCCCGATGAGTATGTCCACGATTTTTTTGAGACCGTATTCTGGAAAGAAAATCCTCTCGGTCTTCCTATTTTGGGAACAAAATGTCTGGTCAGCGCCATTGATAAAGAGGACCTGATCAGGTTTTTCAATGCCCGGTACCGGGGGAAAGGTCTTGTTGTGACCGCCGCCGGCAACCTCAATCATGATGGCCTGGTGGCCCTGGTAAAAAATGCATTCGATAGGCTGGAAGTCAGTTCCATCCAAGATGAACCCGCCATACCCGACATATCCTCCAATATCGCTGTGATGGAAAAGGATTTGGGCCAGGTCCATCTTGTCATGGGAACGCCTGCTCCTTCAGCAGTAAGTCCGAAGCGTTATTCCGGCTTCGTGCTTAATGCCGTTCTAGGCGGAAGCATGAGTTCGCGGCTGTTTCAGAACATCCGTGAGCAAAGAGGTCTGGCCTATTCCATCCATTCCTATCTGGCCCAATATATGGATTGTGGCATGTTTGCCATCTATGCGGGCGTTGCGGATGATAAACTTCATGAAACGATTTCACTGATTTTCGATGAACTGCACCGTATCTGCAAGGATTCCTTAACAGATAAGGAGCTTCTATCCGCAAAGGAATTGCTGAAGGGCAACTACCTGCTGAGTATGGAAAGTACGGACAATCAGATGATCAAACTGGCGAAAAACGAACTCTGCTTCGGGCGCAATATTCCCATGGAGGAAATCATCAACGCCATAGAAGCAATCGATTCCGACGACATCCGGGCACTCGCAGAGGAAATATTCAATCCCGGCCACATATCCATTGCTGCCATGGGACCCATTTCGGAAAACGATTTGGTCATGGATGTCATGAGGGCATAAAGAGCCATTGGAAAAAGATTTTTCACATGACTGATGAATTAAAGGTGCAAATTCAGAGGCTGGCGGGCCATGATGATCTGCCGCTTCCGAAATATATGACCGAGCATGCAGCGGGAATGGATATTTTTGCTGCCTTGACCGAGGAGATTGTGATATTGCCCGGGGAGCGCCGACTGATTCCCTCAGGCATCGTCATGGCGATTCCCGAAGGATACGAAGGCGAGGTCAGGCCGAGGAGCGGGCTTGCCGTCAAGCACGGCGTAACGCTGATGAACGCGCCGGGCACCATTGATGCGGACTACCGGGGCGAAATCGGCATTATCATGATCAATCATGGGAAAGAACCTTTTATCGTAAGAAGGGGCGACCGCATAGCCCAGATATTGGTCCGTCCGGTGTGCAAGGTCACATGGGACGAAAGGAGCAACCTTGATATGACCGCAAGAGGCGCGGGAGGATTTGGTCACACAAAATAGCGAAATGTCATCTATGGTATGAATATGAAAAAACACGCCGTCAATAAGACATACGCACAGATCAATGCAAAGATCAAAGAAGGCAAAGCCGTTGTCGTCACGGCAGAAGAAATCATCGATATCGTGGAGCGGCACGGCGATGTGGAGGCGGCGCGAAGGGTTGATGTCGTTACAACAGGAACATTCAGCCCCATGTGTTCCTCAGGCGTTTTTTTGAACGTCGGTCACACGGCTCCCCGGATAAGGGCCTCCAAGGTCTGGCTTAACGATGTTCCTGCCTATGGAGGGATTGCCGCCGTGGACTGCTATCTTGGCGCAACGGAAGTGGCGGAAGGCGATCCGCTCAACAGTGTTTATCCCGGAGAATTCAATTACGGCGGCGGACATGTGATTGAAGACCTTGTTGCGGGCAATGTCATCCGGCTAAGGATGGAAGGCTACGGCACCGATTGCTATCCGGCAAGAAAGCACGAAAAAAATATTACCATCAACGATCTCGGGAGCGCAATCCTGTTCAATCCGCGGAATGCCTACCAAAACTACAGTTGCGCCGTCAATTTGTCCGACAAAACGATTTATACCTATATGGGCATGTTGAGGCCGCGCATGGCAAATGCAAACTATGCAACGTCCGGCCAGTTAAGTCCTCTCTTGAATGATCCTTTCTATCGAACGATCGGCATCGGAACGAGGATATTCTTGGGCGGCGCCCAGGGCTTTGTCGCCTGGCACGGCACCCAGCACAACCCCGATGCGCCGAGAGGGAAAAACGGCGTGCCGAGAGAAGGGGCCGGGACCATTGCCGCCATAGGCAACTTAAAGGAAATGAGCGCCCATTGGCTTGTCGGGGCAAGCATGCTGGGATACGGTGTTTCCCTGTATGTGGGGATAGGCGTACCCATTCCTCTGCTTAACGAAGAAATCGCCCGTTACACAGCCATAAAGGATGCAGATATTTACACGCAGATTTACGATTACAGCATGGATGTTCCAAAAGGGACGGCAAAAAGTCTCGGCGAGGTCAATTATCAGGATCTCCGAAGCGGTGAAATTACATTCAACGGCAAAAAGGTAACAACAGCGCCCCTGTCCAGTTACTACAAGGCCCGGGATATCGCCCATATCCTGAAGGAATGGATCGAGAAAGGGACCTTCTTGCTGGGCGAACCGCAACAAAATCTGCCGTCCGTTGATCTATAGAAGGCTGCTTTTAAAAGAATATTTGCTTTATATTTCATTTTTTATATTGCAATAAATCAATATTTGCTATATGAAACGCTTAAGTTCCTTCCTGTATCGCAGAAAGGCGTCTTTGAGAATGAAGCTGGGCAGATACGTCGTTATGTTAATTTTTTTTGTATTGGCTCTCATTACGTTCGGCAACAGGGGCATTGTGGATAACTACACGATGAAAGAAAAACTGGCATCTCTCAAACAAGTCAACCGTGATATTGCCGTCCAAAATAAGCAATTAAAATCCAAAATCATGCTTCTGAGGAGTGATCCGACATATATCGAGACCATCGCGCGAAACGAACTCGGCATGGTAAAAGAAGGGGATGTTGTCTACCGGTCCGCGAGATAATATTTGATGGGAGATTATGTTAAATATACAGACAGCGCAATTCTCATCAATTTTATAGAAAAATTTGAATTTGGAATGATTGATTAACGTTAATTCAGATTTAATTTTTAATAAAGCGGTGATCCCATGTTTAATATCGATATAAATGATTTGTTTGGCAGCACCAAGAAGCTGGTTGGGCTTGACATCGGTTCCAGCGCGCTCAAGGTAGCCGAGATATTGGAAACACCAAGCGGATATCTTCTCAATCAGTTTTCACAAATTTCCCTGCCGAAAGGCGTTATCGTTGACGGTTTGCTTGTAGAACATGATGTGCTGACGCAAACCATCAAGGAGTTGTTCAAACAATCCAAATTGAATCCCAAGCATATCGTCACATCTCTTTCCGGCCAGTCGGTCATCGTCAAAAGGGTCAATATTCCCACCATGGAAGAAAATGAAGTCCGTGATATGATCCATGATGAGGCCAGCAAGTACTTGCCCTTTGACAACATGGACGACGTCAATTTTGATTTTCAGATACTGGGCGTTAACGAATACAATCCCAACCAGATGGATATCCTCATTGTCGCCGTAAAAAAGGATTATATTGAACCGTTTGTTGAAGCCGTTGAAAATGCGGGGGTTTCCGTAGACATCATGGATGTCGATTCTTTCGCCATCGAAAACATGTTCGAGGAGAATTACGAACCCGATGAAAATGACCTGGTGGTGCTGATCAACATCGGGGCAAGCATCACCAATATCAATGTTGTAAAGAACGGCGCTTCGATTTTTCTCAGGGATTTTAATCTGGGGGGAAACGCCGTGACAGAGGCCATCCAGGAAAAATTCGGCGTATCCTTTGAAGAGGCGGAAAGGATGAAAGTGGAAGGGACAGCCGATGATAAAATGTCGGAGAAGGAATTCAGGGACAGTCTGCTCAGTTATGCGGAAGTGATTTGTCTGGAAATTGAAAGGTCCGTTGATTACTTCCGATCCACATCAGGCGGAGAAGATATCAAGCAAGTTCTACTGTCGGGGGGTGGCGCCAAAATTCCCGGGATTGCCGTCGATCTTACGCAAAGGTTGAACATTGATACGGAGATCATCGATCCTTTCAAGAAGATTGATTACAATAAAAAGAATTTGGATGAAACGATCATAGAGCAAATCGGTCCTGCTGTCGGTGTCGGGGTCGGGTTGGCTTTAAGAAGAATAGGTGACAAATGATCCGAATCAACCTTCTTCCATACCATGAAAAAGCAAAGAAAGCGAACCTCGCACGTCAAGTCATCATCATCGTCGGTTCTTTAAGCATATTCCTTTTCATCGTAGCCGTTATTCAAGCTGTCATGATGGCAAGCATTTACAGCCTCAAATCGGATATTAAAGAGAAAGAAGCGCAGTTGGCGGTTTTGACGAAAATCATCGGCGATATTGATAAAGCGAAGGCGGATAAAAAGCTGCTGGAGTTGAAATTAAGCGCCGTGACAGCCCTTGAAAAAAACCGCCTTTACCCAGTCCGTCTGCTGGATGAAATAACGTCTCTTGTGCCGGCGCAAGACATCTGGCTAGATAAAGTAACGCAGACGGGAAACAGTTTGCAGCTTCAAGGCGTCGGCAGGGACAATATCGCGATCAGCCGTTTCATGAAAACCGTCGAAACATCAAAATTCGTCGAATCCGTCGAAATTTTATCTTCGAAACAGGTTAACCTGGCCGAAATGAAATTACAGGAATTTACATTCTCATGCGTACTGAGGAAGGGGATCTGATACATGGATATCAATCTGGATACGATCAAACAATTGCCTCCCCAATACAAAGCCATCGCATTGGTGGTCATCCTCGTTTTGCTCGGTTATGCCTATTATGCCGTTTTTCTGCAAAAAGCCATGAATGAAAGGTCAACCCTGGCTGCAAAGAAAGTTCAGCTTGACCAGCAGATCACCGAAAAGTCGCGTCTGGCGTCCCAGAAGGGCCAGTATCTTAAAGAAGTGGAGCAGTTGGAGGAAGATCTCAAAACCGTTTTGATGAAACTCCCCAACGAGCGCGAGATACCGGAACTTTTTCAATCCGTTTCCGTGTCCGGCAAAGGTACGGGAATAGAGTTTCTCCTTTTTCAGCCCCAAGCGGTGCCCAAACCGAAGCCTGTTGCGCAAAAAGCGCCGGCAAAAGGTAAAAAAGCGCCTCCAAAGCCTGCCGCGGAGGAAAAATTATACGAAGAAGTGCCTTTAAGGATATCCATAAAAGGCGGTTTTCATAACACCGTCCAGTTTTTTGAAAAGGTGGCAAACTTGCCCCGCATCATCAACGTTGAAAATGTATCTATGGCCGGAGGCCGGAATGCCAAAGGAAAAGGTGACAGGGATACGGTTGCAACATCCTGTGTGATGAAAACTTATATGTTTCTGGGGAAAAAGGATGAAAAAAAGAAATAATGCCATGAAAAAAGCGGGAATTGGTTGTCTCATCGGCGGTATTGCGCTTTTTCTTGCCCTTTCTCCCGTTTTTACGGTTAAGATTTACGGTGCAGTAATAACAAAAGAAGGCAAAACCCCGCTGGGCGTTGCAAAAAAAATCGCATCCCAGGCAGCCGTCTCGAAGGAGGTCGAATCACCCGAGGCTGCCGCAAAAGAAGTAAAATCCCAGGTCCCCAGCACAAAGGATTATCGTTATGAGCGGGTAGGGAAAAATGACCCTTTCAAACCTTTTGTCGAACTTGATCCGGCAGTCAGAAAAGCTATGGCGGCTGCCGCAGCCGCAGCCGCAGCAAAGAAGGCCAAAGAGAGTTCTCTTCCCATATCTCCGCTGCAGAGGCTTGAAATCACGGCAATTAAGGTTGTTGGAATTGCCGGCGAAGGCGCTCAAAGAAAGGCCATTGTAGAAGACAGGCAACGGAAGTTCTATCCCGTCCGCGTGGGGATGTATATCGGAAGAAATAACGGCGTCATAAAAGAAATCCTCGCCGATCGAATTATTGTTGAAGAAAAGTCGAAAGATTCCGGAAAAACAGCAGTTAATCTTGTGACAATGATGCTTCATACCAACTAAGATGAGGGAAAACCATGAGAACAAATAAGCAATGGCTGGTGATGGTGCTGATAATCTTTTCTTTGGCGCTTACCGGAAATTACAAAGCGACAGGGGCTGAGGCCTCAAATCAGCAGGACCCGACGATTGGTCATATCAGGGATATTGCCCTGGAAAAAATGGAGGGAAAAGAGCGTGTCTCCATTTTGGTTTCAAAGCAGCCGGTTCTCAAGATCGAATCTCAGGGAGCTAATTCCGTTTTGATAAAACTGGAAGGCATGCTGCTCCCGGATGATTTGAAACGCGCCGTCGGCGAAGGTCAAATGGAGAACATCACAGGCGTCGTACCATACCAGGAAGCCATTGACGGGAAACAATGGGTCGTGATCAGAGCGGACGTCAAACAGCGCGTTCCTTACAACGTCAAGCAGGAAGGGCAAAACATTTATCTTGATTTTAATCTTGCTGCTGCAAAGACAAGCGGAGATGCGCCGACAGCCGCATCCCCCGCCGGTCAACCGGCGACGGGGGAGAAAGCGGCGGCGGAGCCCGGCGCCAAGAACGCTCTGGGCACCGATTCGGAGCCCAAGATCACTGTTGATTTCCAGAATGCCGGCATCAAGAGCGTTCTTAGTCTTTTTGCGGAGACGGGGGGCGTGAACATTGTGTCCGGTGATGACGTGAAGGGAAACGTAACGGTTACCTTAAAACGCGTTCCCTGGACAAAGGCCTTTGACACGATACTGAGCATCAGAGGTCTGTCTAAAAAACAGGAAGGCAATATCATCACCGTCATGGCCACGGACAGGTTTAAAAAGGAAGAGGCGGCGCTCAAGGCGGCGGAAGACGCCCGCAAAAAGATTGAGCAGGCCAGCATGATTGAACAAGGCAAACTGAGACAGATAAATATTGAAGCAAAAATCGTCGAGGCGTCGGAAGACTTTGTCCGAAAACTGGGCGTTCAATGGGGGGCCGCAAACGTGTCAACCCTGGGCACTACGCCCTATGGCGTTATGGGGGGGACAAATCCATCCGTGGGATTTGCATCGGCAACGCTTCCCAATAACATCGGTTTGACGCAAAGCAACCTTGCCGTGAATTTCCCGTCCTCGCTGCCGGGCACGCCCGGCATCGGAATACTCATCGGCGGCACGAAGGCTATTTTGGATGCCCAACTGTCGGCCCTTGAATCATCGGCTCAGGGGCAAATCATTTCTGCTCCCAAAATAACAACCATGGATAACGTTAAAGCGACCATCAAGCAGGGCGAGGACATCCCCTATACGACTTACGACAGTTCAGGCAATCCCAGCGTGAGCTTTAAGGAAGCCGTCCTTAAACTGGAAGTGACGCCCAAGATTACACAGGAAAATAAGATATCCATGGTTATTAAGGCAACCAACGACCGGGGCGATTATTCGAGGGTTACGGAACTCAAGGGGAATGTGCCCATAGTAAAAAATGAAGTGGATTCCACTGTTGTTGTCAATGACGGGGAAACCATTGTTATCGGCGGCGTCTTGAAATCGGACGAGGCAAAGTCCGTCTCCGGCGTCCCCTGGTTGTATAAAATTCCTGTTCTGGGCTGGCTCTTCAAACAGGAAAGTATAACAAAGACCAAGAAGCACCTGTTGATATTTGTGACGCCGAAAATCATCAGTGACGACAGGACGGAAGAAAAATCGAAAACGTAAAGACGTTCTGAAGTTTAGTTAATCATTTTGACGATACTTCATTTTTTTTCTTGTGTGGAATAAAATCAGAGAGGTTCAAATAACTTCTCTGATTTTTTTATGGATGAAACTCTGATGCCTTCGTAATAAGTCGTAACGCACCGTTCATGTCATTTCGACCCCGCATTTTGCGGGGAAGAAATCCTGAAATCATTAAATAATTCTCGTCGTTCCGCTTCAGCGGGACTCCTCGAAATGACAGAATTCGACTTTTTAAGAGGTTGTCAATTCTTCTCCGGCCGACGTCACCGTATTCGCGTCGGCTAAACAACGGGGTAGGGCAGCTGAGGACAGACAAGCAGCAATCAGATTCTTTCTCAATAACAAAAGGCGGGTTTATTACTTGGACCTGCCGGCAAGAACCCTTCATGCCAACCTTGAAAAAACATCATCGTCCAATCCTATATTTAAGGTAGTATTCAAAAGTTATCCTGGAAAAGACAGCAAATTAAACGTCACAAGAAGGAAGCCGGGATAATATAATATTGATTTTAAAACGGTAAAAAGCCTCAATGTTCCCTCTTTTATTATTTCAATTCGCGGGCTAAGGCGACAGACGGCGGGAAATCCATCATGTGATAATAGAAAAAGGGGAGCAGGTTTCTATCCTGCTCCCCTTTTTATCACTGTAGAAATTTTACATGCTAATATTGGTGAGGATTCTGCAGACGGCAAACAGGCGTGACATCCGAAGACAACGGGGGCAGACGGAATAATGTCTGACCGACCGTCTCGGATCCCATAACAATCGTACTGGCCCTGATTCGCGTGATCGTCCAGATGGCGCAGTGCTTGGGATACGTCAGGTCAAAGTTGGCTACGCCGTTTGCATCGGTGGTCACCGTTGCCGGCACAACGCCGCCGGAAGCGTTCGTGGGTGTGATGAAGCCGTCGATCGTCCCAGGCATTGAAGCCTCGTAAGCCGGGTTGATCCTTGTGCTGTCCGCATAATAGTGTCTTTTGCCGTCCTCGCCGGGATCAAGAACAAGATTTTCATTGGCGTCTTCGCTCCAGAAGGTACCGAAACTGACGAAAGGATCGGTGCCGGGAATTCCATCATCATCATCATCGTTGCCAGAAATCCAATCCTGATCGAGCAAGGCTGTATCGGCGTTAAGATCAATGTGATACGCGCAATCTTCTCCGGTGCTCCAGGCTTCGGGCCATGCGCTCAAGCTGACCTGCGTTCCTGCAGGCGCCGGATTGCCGTTGGAGTCGGAAACCAGGATGGACATGGGAAGGATATATTGCGTCGCATTTTCATTTACGCCAACGACGGTGGCTTTACCGAAAGCCACCGACCCTGCCGTGCCGCCGATGACCACTTTTGCGTTCGGCGATGTCGCGATGCCGGTGCCGACGACGGAGGCGCGGATTTCAACTCCCGACGTGTCGGAAGACAGGGAACCGGATGTGAAGGTCGCCCGCGCTTCGCCCAGGTTGAGGCCGCCGGACGTGGTAGCCGCACTCATGACCACGACGGGCGAAATCGTCTCTCCACCGCCTGTGGGATTGACAATTTCAAACAATACCGGCGCGCCGCCCACGGGGAACCCGTTGATGTCGCGCACGGTTGCAATGACGGTCGAGGAACCCGTTGTCGTACCCACACTTCTCGGTATTACCGTGGGGGTTGCCTGGATCGAAATGCTGGCGGGATTGACGGATATCATCGCCACGGAAAGTGTGTCAACCGTTCCCGGTTCTGCCGGATCATATACCTGAACCGTAGCCATTCCTGCTTGAACTGTGGTCAGTGCAGCCTCTGCCTTGCCGTCGATGACGGCTACCGTCACGACCTTGCCGCCGCCATTCCAGTTGCCTGTCGTGGTTGCGAAAGTTATGTTGGTGATGCCGCCGGGCGCATTAACCCGAACAACCAACTCGTCGCCGATTCTCATGGCTGTGGGGTTGGGGTTCCCGATGTCTGTGCCGTTTAACCTTTGCTGGTCTATACCGAAAGCCTCGGTAGAGGGATTTATCGTGATATCTTTTGTTGCCTTTGCCCCCAGAGCTTCCGCGGTCAAAGTGACCAAACCTGCATTGGCACCTGTAATTGTAGCCGTAAAGATACCGTTTCCGTTGGTTGTCCCCGTTGCCGGTGAAATGTTTAGGCTTCCCCCTTCCGCACCTGTTTGGGTCAGTGTCACGGCTGCCCCCGAAACGGCAATGCCGCCCGCATTCTTTGCTGTCACGGTGACGGTGGCCGACGTACTGCCGTCAGCAGGGAGATTCGTTTTGTTTGACGTCATCTCGACGGTGCTGCCTACTATCTGCACGGGTATCTGCGCCGATACGCTTCCCGCTTTTGCCGTAATTGTTGCCGTACGATTGATGGGGTTTGCCCCGCTGCGGAAGGTTAGTGTCGCCTTCCCTGTATCGTCCGTTGTAACGGTTGCCGCCCCTAGGATTCCTTCATCGGTAGCCATCGTTACGGTGACATCAGGCAGCACGGCATTCTGGGCATTCAATGCCATGACGGTAATGGTTGAAATCGTTGAGTTGTCGGATTTGACGGTTGTAGGTACGGCGGAAAGATCAAGAGTAGCAGCCGTCGGAGGCGACATAGTGGCAACGCAAAGCTGGCTGCTTTTAGCGGATTCCGCACCGACACTGTTAACCGAGGACACGCTGTAGCAGTATTGCGTATTTGCATCCAGTCCTCCGTCTACAAGGGATGTGGTATTGACGGAACCGAGGAGCGCCCCGTTCCGATAGACTTTATAGCCTCCTGTGGCGCCCGTAGCGGCATTCCAGGAGAGGCTGATCTGTGTCGCAGAGTCCACTATCGCCGTTACGTTTGCCGGCACCGTCAATCCCGTGTCGGCAGAAGACTGTGCGCTCTGACTCGATTCGCTGCCCGTGGCGTCCACCGCCGTCACCGTATATGTATAGGCCGTATTTGGGGCCGCTGTCGTATCCGAAAAATACGCTGCCGTCGATGTTCCGAGAAGCACGCCGTCCCGGTAGATTCTGTACGCTGCAGCTCCGGAAGAAGCCGTCCAGGAAAGATCAACCTGTGTGGGTGATACGGCGCTGGCCGTCACTCCCGTGGGAACAGGCGGAGGCGGGCCGTAGGTCGTGGCGCACAACTGGCTTGTCTGGGCCGATTCATTATTCGCCAAATCATAGGCGGATACGCTGTAGCAATAAGCTGTACTGGCAGCCAGTGTCGTATCTGAGGCCGAGGTCGTCGTTACGGATCTGAGATATGTTCCGTCTCTGTAAACTTTATAGCCGGCAGCGCCGACCGAGGCAGTCCAGGACAGGTTGATCTGCGAAGACGTAGCTGCCGTCACTGTCAGTTCGGTTGGAACCGGCGGCGCGGCATTCGTGGTTGTCACACAAATCTGACTGCTTTTTGCCGACTCATTTCCTGAAGCGTCTGTGGAGGAGACGCTGTAACAATACTGGGTGTCCGGGGTGAGTCCCGTATCGGCAAAAAAAGTCGTCGTCACGGGTTTTTGTAATACGCCATTCCTGTAAAGTTTGTAACCTGTTACATTAGTACCTCCGGAGTTTGTCCACGAAACGGTAATCTGGGTTTTGGAGTTTACCGTTACAGTGACGGCTGCCGGCACCGTCAATCCTGTATTGGCGGAAGCCTGTGTGCTCTGACCCGATTCGCTGCCCGTTGCGTCCACCGCTGCTATCCTATAAGTATAGGCCGTATTTGCCGCCGCCGTCGTATCCGAAAAATAGGTTTCTATCGATGTTCCGAGAAGCACGCCGTTGCGGTAGATCCTGTACTCCGCAGCCCCGGAAGAAGCCGTCCAGGAAAGATCTACTTTTGTGGGCGATATGGCGCCGGCCGTTACTCCCGTGGGAACAGGCGGAGGCGGGCCATACGTCGTGGCGCACAACTGGCTCGTTTGGGCCGATTCATTATTCTCCGAATCATAGGCGGATACGCTGTAGCAATACACCGTACTGGCCGTCAGACCTGTATCCGATGCCGAGGTCGCGGTCGCCGTCACAGATTTGAGATACGCCCCGTTTTTGTAAACCTTGTAACCAGCTGCGCCGGCTGAGGCCGTCCATGACAGGTTGATCTGTGAAGATGTTGCGGCAGTAACGGTTAATCCGGTCGGAACAGGCGGAGGCGGGTTATTCGTCGTGGCGCATCGCTGGCTTGTCTGGGCCGAATCGTTTCCCTCCGAATTATAGGCGGAGACGCTGTAGCAATAATTCGTGCTGGCCGTCAGCTCCGTATCCGACGTCGAGGTTGTCGTCACCGATTTGAGATATGTCCCTCCCCTGTAAATCTTGTAGCCGGTAGCACCGTCCGAGGCCGTCCACGACAGGTCAATCTGCGAATATGACGCTGCAGTCACGGTCAGTCCTGTCGGAACGGGTACTGCCGCTGATCCGGACGAATCGCTCGAATTAACATCGCCCCCGCACCCGGTTAAGATGATAAGCAGGAACCAGATGAACAAGGTTACTTGAATGGCAGCAGACTTTTTCATGGCGACGATCTCCTCCTCCATAAGACATGAGACATCCGTTTTTTGATTTACAAAATGGCGCAAACTTCCGTACTCCGGCCGGATTCATTTCCCGCCCCATCCAGGGCAGAGATGTTGTAGCAGGTCTTCACTTTTGGTGTCAGACCGGTGTCAGAAAATGAAGTTTCCTTCGTGGCCTTAAGAAATGTCCCATTCCGGTAAACCTTATATTCCTTGACGCCAGACTGGTTATCAACGGACTGTTTCCAGGCAACTTTGATTTCCGTCATGGAGACACCCGTTATGGACAGGCCGTTGGGGACCGTGGGAGGAACGCCGTCCGAAGGTTTTCCTCCGTTTTTATCACAGGTGCAACTTCCAACAAGAATCAGCATACTCAACACCAAAAGATAAATGAAACATTGATTATACCTGCCTGACCCCTTCATTGCAAAGCCTTCCCCCCATGTCAATGGTTTTATTGTTCGATAACGTCCTTTTTGTGGGGCGAAGTATATGGAAACGCAGTCTTGTATGTCAAGAAAAACTTTGCCATATTTGACTTAACCTTTTTGCATTCACTCCCTGATAACGTCGGCTGATTTATTATGTAATATTGAACTTTTTACCAGAAACATTAGTAATTTACAATCCCTTTTTTGTACCTTCGATTTTTTCCCTTTAGTTGGATTAATTATTTCGCAGTAATTCATTCACGGGATAATGGCGATTTAAATGCACATGGAGCGTCCATGGATTTTACGTTGCCCATATGCAAATTCACCCAATTGTCTGTACAATACCGCAATATTTTCCTTCTTGACACGCTATAGACGCTGTGTTAGCTTTCCTGCGTTTTTCCCATGATCTGAAGTTCTTACCATAAAAGGGGCATCCTTGAGAGAAAGCGATCAAAAAGAAAGGGCGTCTTTTCTGTCAAACCTTGACCGGTATCTGGAGCGGGGATTGGACCAGATGGCCCTTTCCCAGACCGTCGAAAGGCTGAATCGCTTCCCTTTCGATGCAGAACTGAAAATAGTCTATTGCAATATCCTGATGAAGATGGGAAAGACGGATGAGGCATATGAATTAATCAGGGAACTGGAAGACACCCTCCTTAAGTTGTCCGGAATATATGTCCACATAGGAGACATTCATGCGGGAAAAGGGTCTCATCAAAGCGCCGCCTCATTTTACAAAAAATTCCTTTTCCTGAATCCTGACTCGCCTCTTTCCCAAGAAATTGAGCGGAAAATGGAAGCTCTCCTCCGCAACCGGAAAACGGAAGAGGCGAAGATTGCAGCAGGCAAAGACGCTGGGGAAGACACGGCGCCTGTAACCCCGCATTTTCGAACCATCACCATGGCCGACTTGTACATTCGTCAGGGACATATCGATGCGGCAGCCGATATATTAAAAGAAATTCTGAAGAACGATCCCGGCAATGATTCGGCGGTACAGCGGCTTCGCGAGATAACGGGCGGCGCCAATCCTGAAATGGGCCATCAAAAGAATGTGAAAGCGACAAAGATCATCGCAGAACTTGAAAAGTGGACGAAGAATGTAAGAAGAATGAAGACCCATGCAGCCTGATGTAAAGATGAGCATTCAGAATAAAATGGCTTTCGTCCGGGCATATCTTCTGGATTCCGGCATGGACGCCTTCCTTTTTTTGGATATGAAAAACATCCGTTATTTAACCGGCTTTAAGGGAAGCGACGGCGCCCTTCTTGTCGGTACGACGGATACCGTCCTGTTGGTTGACGGGCGATATATCACCCAGGCCAAGCGGGAATCGCAAGGCGCGGCGATCTATGAATACCGCGATAAGATGACCGGTCTTATGGCTGTCATGAAAGATAAAAATGTAAAGGCCGTCGGATTTGAACCTGCATCCATGACGGTTGACACGTATTTAAAGATGCAGGATAAGCTTGACGGCATTTCTCTTCAGCCCATAGCGGATCAATTCTATTCTTTGCGGGCGGTCAAAAGCGAGGAGGAAATCCGCTTTATGAAAAAAGCGATTGACATATCCGCCGATGCTCTAAAGGATATTGAAGGACTCCTGAAGCCGGGGGCAAGTGAAATGGATATCGCTCTCGAGTTGGAATATAAGATGAGGGCGCGGGGCGCAGAGCAGGTGTCTTTTCCGACGATTGCAGCGTCGGGCCCGAATTCGGCATTGCCTCATGCATCCCCCGGCAATCGCAGGCTTCAAGATGGAGACGTCCTGGTCATCGATTACGGCGCTGCTTACGGCGGGTATCGTTCCGATGAAACATGGACATGTGTTATCGGGCATGCGGACAAAAAACAGAAAGACGTATATGCGCTGGTAAAAGATGCCCACGACAGAGCGCTTGACAAATTGCGAAGCGGGTTGCTATGCAAAGACATTGATTTAATTGCGAGGACGTGTATAGAAAAAGGCGGGTTCGGTGATTTTTTTCCCCACAGCACCGGCCACGGCATCGGGCTGGACGTCCATGAATCGCCGCGCATAGCGGCCCAATCCGAAGCGGTTCTGAAGGCCGGTATGGTCGTCACCATAGAGCCGGGCATCTACATTCCCGATCTGTGGGGCATGAGAATTGAAGATATGGCGTTGATCAGGGACGACGGCTGCGATGTCCTGACCAGGACGTCGAAAAATTTCCGGGTATTGGACTAACCGATCCCCGAAACCGCATGACCAAAATAAATTCACCATAGGATACATGAATAGGATAATAGAATATGAAAGTTTTTCCTGACGATCTCCTGTACAGCCGGGAACATATTTGGATAAGGGTTGACGGCGATCTGGGCATTATCGGCATTACCGACTACGCCCAGGAGCATTTGGGAGAAGTTCTCAATATCGAACTTCCGGAGGAGGATTCCAGCGTCGAAATGGATGAGCCCTTCGGCAACATCGAATCGGCAAAAGGCGTTGTCGAACTTATCTCGCCCGTCAGCGGGGATATCGTCAACATTAATGAAGATATTATTGACGACATCGGTATTATCAACAGCGATCCCCATGATACGGGGTGGCTCATCGTCGTTGAAATAAGGGATATGGCAGAGCTTGACGAGCTCCTGGATGCGAGAGGGTATCACGACTTTCTGGTTCAGGAGTTGGAGGTTGAATAATCCGGCGTGGATCAATGGAGATTTCTTTCGTACGGGGAATTCAGCGCATTTGAAAACATGGCCATTGATGAGGCCATTTTTCGTGAAAACCAGTGTAAAGACAATCCCCCCACCCTGCGGTTTTATGGATGGAGGAGCCCTTCCGTCTCTGTCGGTTATTTCCAGGATATGTCAAAGGAAGTGGATCTGGAGGCCTGCCGGAAAAACCGTTACGATGTTGTAAGGCGCCCCACGGGGGGGAAGGCCGTATTCCACTACAATGATTTGACGTACGCCATTGTTGCAAGATCAAGAACCCCCCCCTTCACGGATGATATCTTAGGCACATACAAGGTTATCAGTCATTGCCTTGCCAGGGGATTGGAAAAAGTCAACATCAAAGCACAGATGGCCGAAAAAAAACGGGATATTGACGACAATGCCATGGAGGCCTTCTGTTTTTCCGTTCCCTCCCGGTATGAGTTGCTGGTTGACGGGAAAAAAATATGCGGAAGCGCCCAGGTACGATCCCATGGATCGTTTCTCCAGCATGGCTCCCTGATGATCAGCTTCGATGCCGTAAAAACACAGGCTGTTTTGCTGCCCCACCTTGATCGGGACAAGCAGGTTTCAGAACTTCTGCGATCTGCAACATCCATTGCGGACTGCACCAAGGTTGATATGGATGTGCCGACTATCTGTTGCGTCTTGAAAGAGGGTATGGAAACGGCCCTGAACATCCGTCTGATTGAAGGGCAACTCACAGCGGGGGAAGAGGTTCTCAAAAAGCGGTTGTTAAAAAAGTATCAGGATCTCCGATGGACAATGGAGGGAGGAATAACGACGTTTACATAAGCCGTCGATCAAGATAATGTATGAACCTTTGAAATAAAATGAATTTTTTTGTTGAGATTTCCCTGCAGATCACGTATATGGTCCTTTCCGATAAGCGTCGATAAGCGAATTTCAGAAAATCGCAGCGACGTACTTGTTATAATAAGGGATTCCCGACAATGAATAAGTAGTTTAGCGGGACAGTGAAGTAAGGAGCGTGATCTAATTCTCAAGGATACAAAACGGGGTAGTATACGGCGCGAATCGGATGTCCGGTGCCGTACTGCCCCTTTTTTATGCCGATTTCATTACACACGGCAGCAATACGGTTTAGTTTCATTGATCGAACAAACAGAAAGGAAGGAATGATTTGGAAGTAAAAGTATTCGACAACGACGTGGAAAAGGCCTTGAAAATTCTTAAAAACAAGCTCTCAAAAAGCGGCTTGTTCAAGGAATTGAAATTGCGCAGGGCCTATGAGAAACCATCGGTCAAAAAGAAAAGGAAGTCCATTGAGGCACGCAGGCGGTTTGCCAAGGTTCAGCGCCGAAGATTCTCATAATCATCACCCGTTTGCCCCTGTCATCATCACGCAAGGATGCTTGAAGCAAAGAAAGATTTCCGGCATAAGGTGCTCAATATGGAAGAAAAACAATATCTGGTAGATGCCTTGTCTATCGAGGAATCCTGGCGGATATTCCGTATTATGGCGGAATTTGTAGAGTCCATTGAGGCGCTGTCCAAACTGGATCGTGCCGTGACGATTTTCGGTTCCGCAAGGGTTCATCCCGATGATCCTTACTACAAAAAAGCCGAGTTTCTTGCGCACCGTCTGGCCGAAAAAGGATTCAGCGTCATTACCGGCGGCGGTCCAGGCATCATGGAGGCGGCCAATAAAGGCGCCGCTGAGGGGGGCGGTAAATCCGTCGGGATGAACATCCGCCTGCCCTTTGAACAGAAACCGAACCCTTACGCAAACGTCAGTCTTGATTATAAATATTTTTTCATCCGCAAGGTCATGTTCGTCAAATATGCCGTTGCCTATGTCATTATGCCGGGCGGTTACGGCACGATGGACGAACTTTTTGAAGCCCTGACGCTCATCCAGACAAAGAAGATCAGAAGTTTTCCCGTCATTATGATGGGAAGCGAATATTGGGCAGGTCTTCTCGACTGGATGAAAAATACCATGCTCCGTGAGGGCAAGTTGCTGCCGGAAGATATCGATCTGATTCAGATCATCGATGACCCCGAAGAGGTCGTCAAGCATATCCAGAAGTTCATTATCCTTTAATTAATATCCTGATTCCTGATCTCACAGATGAAAGGTCAAACCATGGAACCCCGCCCATCTCCAGACTCGGGTGAATTACTGGACGATATGTTGCGGGCCATTGAACGGGGTCAGCCCCATCCCTGCTATCTTATCTGCGGCGAAGAGGAATACCTGATCAGAAAAGCCGCCGACAAGATTGCCGCCGCCATCCTGCCGTCTTCAGCAAATGACTTGAATCTTTTCTTCATGGATGGCGACAACGAAAACATCGACAATCTTTGCAACTCCCTCATGACAGCGCCTCTTCTTGGCGGTAAAAAAGTGATTCTGGTGAGAAACACCCGCATATTCCATTCCCGCGGGACAACTTCTCAACTGATCGGACAAATTCGTATAAATCTGGATAGCGATCTGTTGAAGGCTGCCAAGGATTTCTGCCTTCTGCTGACCATTGCGGGTTGGTCTTTGGATGAACTGGCCCACAGCGGATGGGAAAAGATAACCGATGATGAATGGTCCGAGCTTATCGGGGAAAGAGAAAACGCTGAAGAAAGAAAATCCTGGCTGCCTAAAATTGTTGAATTTTGCATGGATCACGGACTGAAGGCGACAGCGAAAGCAGATCAGACGGAGTTATTGGGCGATGTTTTGTCACGGGGCATCCCGCAGGATAATCACCTTATTCTGACGACGGACGCCATAGACAAACGGAAAAAAATATATAAAATCATCACCCAGATCGGGAAAGTGCTTACCTTCACGCAAGCCAAAGGTGAAGCAAAGCAACGGTTTCTGGTCATGGAGATGGCGCGGGAGCGCCTCGAAGTAGCGGAGAAGAAGATGACACCCGGCGCCTGGACGGCAATTGGCCGGAAAACCGGCTTCAGTCTGCGGGGATCCATGGAGGCCCTGGATAAGCTGATTACCTATACGGGAGACAGGGCGGTCATTCAGGATGCCGACGTCGATGATGTGATCGGCAAGACGAAGGAAGACACCGTTTTTGATTTAACGGGATCTCTAATAAAAAAAGATCTGGCCGCCGCCCTGATGAGCCTCGATGAACTTCTCGACCGCGGCACCAATCATGTGCAGATTTTATCTATGATGGTCAGGGAAATCCGTTTGCTTCTGCACGGAAAAATTTATTTGACTTCCGGCGTTTTAAAATCCTTCGATCAAAAAATGGACTACAACCGCTTCCAGAAAGCCGTTTATCCCGCCGTCAAAGAGATGGCCGCCGGGAAAAGCAGGGAAGCCAAGCATCTGGCCGGCATGCACCCTTACGTGATTTATAATACGTTGAGGGGTTCGGGCCGGTTTTCCAAAGACGCCCTCATCGCGCATCTTGATGAACTTGTTGACATAGATATTGCCTTGAAAACAACAGCACGGGACCCCAAACTGCTCCTGGAAAGATTCATCGTTAAATTCTGTGAGTGATCCCTACAATTTTTTCAATCGGGCCTGATCGTTTTTCTGTTTACGGGAAAGACGCTTTGCGGGACCTCTCTTGCTGAGGCCAACGGGAGATTCGTTATTTTCGTCGTCTTTGCGACCCATGAATGCATTCCATCCATCTTGAGCGGCCTTGATTCTTGCTTCAAACTCCCGGGGTGAAATAACAACGCCTTCTTTTCGTTCGACGGAAGCCCTAATATCACGGTCCGACGTAACGACGACAACCTCTTCTCCTGATGTTCGGGCGATTCTTTTAATCACATCGTCCGCCTTTTCCCCCAGCTTGGAATAAATAATATCAATGCCTGATGAAAATTCACGTTCTTCAGCAGGAGATCCGTTTACCCACCCGTCAAATACGACCGTCAGCTTATGCCCCTTCTTTGTTTTATATAGCGAAACCAGCCGGATGAGCGCATGGCGCCCCGTCTCGAGGCTTTGTTTTTCGGCACGTTTGAGCGCATCCGATTGCCTGATCATATTATAGCCGTCAACAATGATATGCACACGCCCCTGCCGTTATCCTCGTATCTTTTCCTTCATGACCTTGATCGTTTCCGTATAATCGCCGCTCCCGAAAACGGCGGCCCCGGCGACCATGACGTCGGCGCCGGCCCCGGCGATCGATTGTATGTTATCCAGGGTGACGCCGCCATCCACTTCAAGCAGGACGGCCGGAGCGATCCGGTCGATGAGCTTGCGGGCTTCCCTGATTTTCTCAAGACTGCTCCTGATAAATTTCTGACCGCCGAAACCCGGATTGACGGACATGAGCAAAAGCAGGTCGCAGTCGGGAAGAATCGGTTCGATCGTCACCAGGGGTGTTGCCGGGTTGATCGTCACGCCTGCCTTGGCGCCCGCTTCACGGATAAAGCCCACGGTGCGATGTAAATGTACAGCCGCTTCCGCATGAACCGTGATGACGTCGCTCCCCGCGTCGGCAAAGGCCTTGATGTACTTATCCGGTGTTTCAATCATCAAATGAACGTCAAACGGCAGCGTCGTCGCCTTTCTTAAGGATGCGACAACCGGCGGCCCGATCGTGATATTGGGAACGAAATGGCCGTCCATGACATCAATATGGATCCAATCGGCCCCGGCCTTTTCCACGGCCCTGATTTCCTCGCCCAGCCTGCTGAAATCGGCGGACAGTATCGACGGCGCAATTTTTTTCATCATGAGTTTCCCTTAAAATATTATTTAATGAGGGTGGGGCAGGAATGGGGACTGATTTCAAATCTGCCTCCATTTCTGCCCAGGCATGCCGCTGCCACATCCTGTGTCCAACCCTTACACTTTTGAGGATGCTTTGTCAATCTTTTGTAGTATTTACACATGCTTCATCAAGGTCATCCCGTCGGCTCCGGTCATCGAAAAAGGCTTGACAGGCCAGGTAAAAAAGCACATGATCGCCGCCATATCTCAAAGGGGCGGAATGGACACCGTTTATGTATTTCTTATATAACATCATTCTTGCTATTGCTGCCCTGTTGCTTCTCCCTTATTACCTTTTGCGCATGCTCCTGACCGGCAAGTACCGGAAAAGCCTCGGCCAGAAGTTCGGTTTGATTCCACCCGGCAGCATAACGGTGATGAGGGGTTCGCCGAGGATATGGATTCATGCCGTATCGGTCGGCGAAGTAACGGCCGCTGCGCCAGTTGTCGTCAATCTCAGATCGCGTTTGCCCGGGGCCTGCATCGTTCTTTCCACCAGCACGGAAACAGGCCGGGAAATGGCCGAGAAAATGATTACGGAAGCGACCGCCATGGTGTACTTCCCCCTCGACATCCCTTTTGTGGTGAGGAAGGTCATCGCTTTGGTGAAACCCGACGTATTTGCCATGATCGAGACGGAACTGTGGCCCAATTTCATCCGTGCATGTCATAAAAGGTCGGTAAAAATAGTCCTCGTCAACGGACGCATTTCGCCCCGCTCGTTCAGGCGCTATGCCATGACCCGTTTCTTCTGGATGCCTGTCCTCGACAAGATTGACGTTGCAGGCGTCATTTCCGACACCGATGCCCGGCGCCTGATCGACCTCGGTTTGTCCCCGTCCCGCATCCATGTTTTCGGCAACGCCAAATACGACAGCTTTGCCGCGAAAGCCTCGCCGGATTTGCAGAAGATGATTTCCGAAAAACTCGATATCAGGACGGGCGAAAAAGTTCTGGTGGCGGGAAGTACGCATGACGGAGAGGAGCAGGTTATCCTGAGCGTTTACAAAAAACTCCTCAATGTCTATCCGGATTTCAAACTCATCTCGGTCCCGCGGCACCCGGAAAGGGCGCAGGCGGTTGCCGTCATGGCACAAAAAGAGGGGCTGGAAGACATCATCATGATGAGCGAAATCAACGGCGGGAAAAGGCGCACCACCGAAAAGGTCATTATCGTGGACGTCATCGGGGAACTCTTCAGAATTTACAGTCTGGCCGCGATGGTTTATTGCGGGGGCAGCCTCGTTCCCAAAGGCGGACAGAATATCCTGGAGCCCGCGGCATGGGGCAAGGTTGTTTTCTTCGGGCCCCACATGGAGGACTTTCAGGATGAAAAAACACTCCTCGAGGCATCGGGCGCCGGCATCACCATCCGTGACGGCAACGAACTGTTTGAAAGAATGGTCAGGCTGATACAAGATCAAACGGTGCTTGCCGCGTTAGAAGAAAAGGGACGTGAAGTCATCATTGCAAACAAGGGCGCGGCGGAAAAATATACCGGCCTTATCATGCAAAGCCTTTCCCATAAAGCATCACAAGGTTGATCGCCTCATGAGCTGGGGACAGATTCCTGAGATTGCTGGGGACAGATTTGAAATCTGTCCCCAAAATTTTATTCAACCGCCCGTCTGACGTATTCCTCCCACTTTTCATCGACGGACTGCTGGAGTTGCACGGCCTGATCCCGGGACATTTGTCTGAAGCGGCCTTGCGCATCCAGATAATCGGCAACGGAGAGGCGCTTGCCTTTCTTTGCCAAAACCTTGCTGCGGCCCGTAAAACGGAATCGGCCGTTTTCAATTTCAAACAGGACGCATATTCCCGTCTCTACGGCCATTCTCCCGATTTTGACCGTATCCTTGGGCAGATAGGCCCAGCCGGGCGGACACGGGGCGTATATTTGAATATATCTTGTCCCCTTGAATAACTTCGCCTTCGTAAACTTTTCATAGAGATCCCGGGGATAGGAAGGATTCACGGAAGCGATGTAAGGCAGGCTGTGGGCCTCCATGATCTTCAGCATGTCTTTCTTCGGTTCCAGCTTGGTTAAAACCGGCGTGGTCGTCGTCAGGGCGCCCGGCGGCGTGGCGCTGGAACGCTGTGTTCCCGTGTTCATATAGCCTTCGTTGTCATAACAGACAAAGATGAAATCCGTCCCTCTTTCCGCTGCGCCGCTTAAGGCCTGAATGCCGATGTCGTAAGTCCCTCCATCTCCGGCCACGGCCACGACAGTCAAACCGGTGCGCTTGATGGCCTTCAGGCCGGCAACCAAACCGGAGGCCGAAGCGGCCGTACTGGCAAAGGTGCAGTTAAGACAGGGAATCTCGACGGATGTAATGGGATACAAACCATGCAGCACGGTGAGACAGCTTGCCGGAATGGTAAGAATCGTATTTTGCCCCAGGGCCTTCAAGGCATGCCGGTACGCAAGCGACAGGCCGCAGCCCTGGCAGGCCCGGCTCCCCGGCAGGATATATTCTCTTTCATCAATCTTAAATATATTCTCACCCATTTATTCTATCCTTTGCGGCAGTTGAGCCAAATCGTCTGCGGGCGGGAATCGCCCTCATCCACCGTATTCAGAGACGCTTTCACGCCGTCTGCTATTTCCGACGCCTTCACGTCTCTGCCGCCAAGGCCGCAAATGAAATCATGGATCGGCGGCTGCACGGCTGATCCATACAGGGCTGCCTTCACATCGGAACACAGGGCGCCCTCATAGCCATAGCTGATGTCCTTCTCGAAAATCAGGAGGGCTTTGGCCTTGATATTGCCGATGGCCTCTCTGATCTCTTCACGCGGGAAGGGCCGGTAAAGACGGATCCCCAACACCCCTGCCTTGATGCCTTCCTTCCGGAGCATGTCTGTCGCCATAGTTGCCTCCGTGGCGATGGATCCCATGCCGGCCAGGATCACGTCGGCATCGTCCAGTCGATATTGCCAGAGAAAGCCCCCGTGGTCGCGCCCGAAAATACGGCCATATGCACGGCTCACATCAGCTATGACCGGCTTGGCCTCTTCCAGGGCCTTTTGCAGCTTGTATCGGAGTTCCATATACCCGTCGCGCAGACATCCTTCCGCATCCATCCTGCGCCAGGGGAAAATGACGGGATTGATATTCCTCGGGTCGTGGGGATCAAGAATCGTATGGGGTTTATAGGGCGGCAGAAACGCCCGCACAGCTTCTTCGTCCGGCACCTCGACGGGCATGGTCGTATGGGACAGGACAAAGCCGTCGTAACAGACCATGACGGGCGCATAAACCGCTTCGGCGATCCGGTAAGCCTGAATGACCGTATCGATGATCTCCTGATTGTCCCGGCAGTAGATTTGTATCCAGCCCGTGTCGCGCTGGGCGATGGAATCCTGCTGATCGTTGAAAATCGACCAGGGTGCGCCGACGCCGCGGTTGACGCAGCACATGACGACAGGCAGGCGGGATCCGGCGGCCCAATGGAGCTGTTCGTGCATGTAGAGCAAGCCGTGGGAACTGGTGGACGTAAACACACGGGCGCCCACTGTCGATGCGGCGATACACACCGTCATGGCCGAGTGCTCGCTTTCAACCCTGACATATTCGGCTTCCAACTCGCCCCCTTCGATATACTGGGAAAGCGTTTCCGTCAATGATGTCTGGGGCGTAATGGGATAAGCCGAAACGACCTGCACCCCGCTGAGTTTCACCCCTATGGCCGCGGCCTGATTCCCCGTAAGAATTTGACAGTTATCCGTCATGTTTGCCCTCGCTCACCATGGTAATGGCGCCCACGGGACATTCCTCGGCGCATATCCCGCAGCCCTTGCAATAATCGAGGTCGATTTGAACAGGGATTGTATCCCGTATGACGCCTTCCGGGCAGTAGAGCCAGCAGAGAAAACAGGACGGCTTTTTTTTAATAAACGGCGTGCATTTTTCGTGATTGATGACGGGCCGCACGTCGCGCCAATCGCCGGTTTTGCCCGCCTCTCCGGGGGCAGGCTTGCACATGGCCGAAATATGATGATCTTTGTCTTCCATTTGAATCCTCACTAAAAAAGCAGGCGCGTTTCTGCGTAGGCTGCCCTCAATGCCGCAATATTTGTCTCCGCCACCGTCCCGGATAGCTTCCATTTCAAACCCATCTCAAGATATTCCATCGTTACAAGGCCGGTCGCCCGGGCAAAAGCCCCCAACAGCGGCGTATTGACGATGGGCGCGCCCTCCCGCATCAGATGATGTTTTAAGGCGATCCCCGCGGCATCTATGACAGCCACCTTCAGGCCCGGATTCGCGGCTGTTTCATAATCTTCCGCAACGGGCGCGTTCATGATGACCATCCCTCCCTCTTTGAGGGTCACCCATATATCGACGCTTTTTATCAGCGTTGGATCAAGAACGACAGCGCAATCGGCGTGATCAATCTGGGCGAATGTCCGAATCGGCGCCGTTGAGATTTTTGTCGATGCCGTCACCGGCGCCCCCCGCCTCTCAGGACCGAAGGTCGGCGCCGACGTGACGCCTTTGAATCCCTGCAAATAGGCCGATTCCGCCAGAATCTGAGAGGCGACGACGACCCCCTGGCCGCCCCGGCCGTGCCAGATCACTTGATACATAAAATCATGGTTCTGCATCGGCTGTATATTTCCCCGTAGCAAAGGGTTCCTGTTTTCCATAACCGGATGGCATGCTCCTTCTGACCGTTGATTCCAGTTTCTCCATGAGCGCCGCCAGCGTTTTCGTATTCATCGCCGATATGGCAACGGCATCAAAGCGCCGGCAGAGATTTTCCAGCACGGCTTTATCGGGAAAGCGGTCTTCCTTATTAAAAACGCGAATCTGCGGTTTATGATTGAGGTCCAACTCTTCCAGAATTGTTTCCACGGCGCGGATATGATTTTCAAAATTCGGGTTGCTCACGTCGATGACATGCAACAGCACATCGGCCTCCTGAAGTTCGTCGAGGGTTGCCCGGAAGGCCGTAAAAAGGTCCGGCGGCAGATCGCGGATAAATCCGACCGTATCCGTAATCACGACCTCCGTGTCCTGCGGAAAACGGAGTCGTGCGCTCTTGGGATCGAGGGTGGCGAAAAGGCGGTCTTCCGTCAGGACAACACTCTTGGTCATTGTGTTTAAAAGGGTCGACTTCCCCGCATTCGTATAACCGACAATGGAGACAACCGGCAGCCCTGTCTTTCCCCGCTTGACGCGGCGCTGGTCCCGCGCCTTCCCGACGGCGCGCAAATCCTGCTCCAGATGGTGGATGCGGTCGCGAACCAGGCGGCGGTTGATCTGCAGTTTTGTTTCCCCCGGTCCTCTGCCGCCGATGCCGCCGGTTAAGCGGGACATGGCCGTGTTTTTCATGACCAGCCGGGGCAGAAGGTACTTCAACTGGGCCAGTTCCACCTGAATCCTGCCCTCCCGGCTCTGGGCGCGCCGGGCAAAAATGTCGAGGATGACCTGGGTGCGGTCGATAACTTTCAGTTGGGTAAAGTCGGTGATCGATCTCACCTGGGCCGGATGCAGCTCCTGGTCGAAAATGAGCAGGTTGGCGCCGATCTGCAGGGCATGGATGACCAGATCGGACAATTTCCCTTTCCCCAAAACATAGCGGGGATCGGCCTGATGCCGATGCTGAATGACGCAGTCAAAAACCTCGACACCGCAGGTACGGCACAAATCCTTTAATTCATTCATCGAGACATCGCTGTCGGATTGGGGATTCGTCTCCACGCGAACCAGGATTGCCCGATCTGTGGAATCGACTTTCCTTGTCCTTTGCTTTCCGGCGAATTCCGACTCCAGGGCCTGAATGAAAGCGCTGAAATCCTGAGACATCTCCGATGGCCTGACGGGCTCCAAGATCGACCAGAAATTGCCCTCGGGATTTTCCGGAATAAGATAAGCCGTATGACCGAATCCGGGAAGACCGTCCTGACCGACATCGAGGGCGCAGACAAGATCAAGGCGGAGCAAGGCCAGGTCCGTCAGATCATCCGACGACAACGCCTCTCCATTCAAATGTGTGTGAATCAACCGAAGCCCCTTGAAGCGGATGGAAGAAGACCGAAAGTCCGTGAGATCGGGGATCAGGATGTCCCGGTGCGATCCGACAATGACATAGGCAATCTCTCCCCTGCGGCTGATCAATATCCCGATCTGGCGGTTGATCTCCCGCGAAATTTCCGTCAACAGACGGGCCAGTTCCTGTGTAACGACGCGATCCGCAGGTACTCTCCGCCGGTAAATCTGGCCGATTCTTTTGATTTGTTCTGCCTTCAGGCCGCTCAGATTGCCGAATATTTTATTGATTGCGAAAAAAGCCTCTAAACATGATATTTCCGGCGGCAACGCCAGTTTAGCCCTCATAGCATAATTATCCGGAGCCGGTCAAGGGGAGGAATGGGGCCATGCGGGGGGGAATAGTCAAAAGCCCCGGAGATTGCTCTCCGGGGCTTTTTCGTTTCAGCAACTAACTTATGACCGGTGGTTTTCTTAGAAGGTCAAGGTCAATTTGTGTGTAATCAGGTAGTTGTTGAAAAGTTTCACATTGGAGTTGGTGCCCTTGAAGTAATCGCCGGTCCACAGATAGGCGGCGCCGATCATGTACTCCAGGTTGGCGAAAATCTTGTACTTCATGGTGACGTCCAATTCATAACCATAGTCTTTGTCGATATAGGCCGCAGACGGTTTCTCATCCGCATAGGCATAAGTGAAGGATGTACCGAGATTCAGTTTCGGGGTTATGTTGAAGTCGCCATAGATCTGGTAGAACCAGACATTGTCGAAATGCGTGGTTAAACCGACGGCATTGCCGGCAGGTCCGCCGCCCATCCAAGTCACGTAATCATTGTTGAAGAGGATGAGGGCGGGGTTGAAGGTCTTATCGTTGCCCAGCGTTTGGTGGTAGCCGCCTTCTCTTTTGTCGAGGGTCGTAGGATCATCGCCCGGGCTGTAAACAAACATGAACCCGATCTTGGCAGGAGACAGATCGACATTGATGTTGAAGTAGTTGCTGATGCTAAGACCATTCTTCACATCCGTGGCGGCAGGATTGACCATGTCTAAATATTTTTGAAAGCCAAGGATGATAAGCGCTTCATCTTCGATAAAGAGCTTGCCGAGTTTCTGCCTGACGAACAGAACGCTGAACGGGATGTCGGTCGTGTAGGCCGTAGATGACGTCCGGCTCCGGACATAAGTCAACTGGGCGCCGGCATTACCGGTCTTCCATCTGTTCTGAACCTGCATGGTGTAGGAATCGGAGTCGAAATCCGTCCCGCCGCCGATCGCGGTGCCGGGATACGCAACGCCATCCTGACTCTTCTTAAGCGATGCCGATATCACCCAGGGGCCCTTCATGAAGGTGTAGGCGATGATGGGGTTGTCATAGGCAACGTAATCGTTAAACGGCGTGCCGAACTGGCTCGCAGGCACATTGCCGGCGGTGATGATGCCGAAGGGCAGGAAGAACTGAACATAGGCGATTTCAAACCCGATATTCTCCTGTTCGTTGTCTGTCGTTGCAATGCCGTTGTTGGGAAGTACGGCTTTCCTTGCGGCCATCCATTTTCTTTCGAGGGCGTCAAAACGCGTTCCGAGCTTGAGGCCTTTGGCGACTTCGATGTCGATTCCCATTCTCAGGCGCTGGGTGTAAAACGCCGACGAGCCGCGATAAGATGAACCGACCGTTGAATCCTGGTCGATCAGGGAGGCATTCTTGTTATACCAGCCCTGCATTTTGAATTCGCCGTTGAATTTGGCATCCGCGGCGAACACTGTTGTACCGAAGGCCACGATCAGGCCTAACGATAGTAATACGATCCAAAATCTCTTCATTTGTTTCCTCCTAAAATTGTTTGTGTTTGTGTTTTAAAATTTGATTTCCCCGGACATTGGGAAATCATTTCAATTTCTATAAAAAACTTGCTGCACATCTGCAACAACGGGCACCCGGGAAAAGCGGCGCAGCATCAGCTCCGACGCGGCAAAACACAGGCTCTGCCATAACCGGAATTGCCCCTTATCTCAAGCATCACCCCCCTTCCGCCACATCTTGGTATGGCCAACGCGACTCCACTAACACCATCACACATCAAAGTCAAGAAACTTTAAAGTCAACGGGCCGTAAAGATAAAGCCTTATGTCCATTCCCGAATATGGCCCGCTTTGTTCTGCCAAATCTGCATGCTAATCTGCATGAAGCATACCATCCTCCGTTCACAACCGTTTGTATGATGGTATTCCTGCATAAATTCATCGATATAAGAAACAAATACCTTTTCGTCAGACGATTGCGCATAGGCCGTTGCCTGCATGATGCGTATTGATGGTGTATTAAGAAAATCACACTGCACGCAAAGAGCGTTGTTTTTTTGCAACGACGGCCATTGATCTTTTTCTGCGGAGATAGCCGAACAATTTAAAATATTTCTTGACATCAAACAAATATTGAGATAGTTCAAATCGCGTCGTATCATGACTTGCAGTTGTTTTTAAGGTTCCTGCTCTCGCTAACCACGGACAGCCTTAACGCTTGCTCATCTTGGAAAAGCATTGGGCGCTTTCTTCTTTGTTCATCAGGGAAGACCAACGCATTTTTGCCCCTACTTAAGCAGGATCATTGCTCGTTTTAAATCATGCATCATGACGAATTGTAACGTAAACTGTTAAAATAATAGTGATAATAACGATAATAAAAAAGGGAGGTATGAAGGAAAGATGGCTGATACACAAAAGGTACAACTAAAGGAAATATATCCGGTCCCGGAAGCGGCGAAGAAAAGAGCTTGGATCAGCGGCAGAGATGCTTATGACAAGCTGTGGAAGCGTTCCGTGGAAGAACCGGAGAAATTCTGGGCGGAAATCGCCGAGGAGCAAGTCACCTGGTTCAAAAAATGGGATAAAGTGATGGACTATAACTTTGATATTAAGAAGGGTCCCATCTTTGTTAAATTCTTTGAAGGCGGCAAACTCAACATTTCTTACAACTGCCTCGATAGACATCTCGAAAAACGCGGAGATCAGGTTGCCATTCAGTGGGAAGGCAACGAGCCGGGTGAAGAGAAAGCTTATACCTACAAAATGCTTCATGAAGAAGTCTGCAAGTTTTCTAATGTTCTGAAGGCCAATGGCGTGAAAAAAGGCGACCGCGTGGTCCTTTATATGCCGATGGTTCCGCAACTGGCGATTGCCGCTCTGGCTTGCTCCCGTATCGGCGCTATTCATGGTATTGTGTTCGGCGGATTCAGCGCCGATGCATTGAGAGACAGAATTGTCAACTGCAACGCCAAAGTTCTCGTTGTTTGCGACGGCACCTTCCGCGGCGCCAAGGCTGTTCCGCAGAAAGCGACGGCCGATGAAGCGTTGAAGGAATGCCCCTCGATTGAAACCGTTATCGTAGTCAACCGCGTTGGCGATAAAATCAAGTGTGACTGGAACCCCGCCAAAGACAAATGGTATCATGAGGAGATGGCCAAAGTCGATGCCAACTGCGAACCGGAATGGATGGATGCCGAAGATCCTCTGTTCATCCTTTATACATCCGGCTCCACCGGACAGCCTAAAGGCGTTATGCACACCACGGGCGGTTACCTGGTTTATACGTCCTACACCCACAAGATCGTTTTCGATTACCACGACGGCGATATTTATTGGTGCACCGCCGACCTGGGTTGGGTCACGGGTCACAGCTACATCGTTTACGGTCCCCTTTGCAACGGCGCCACCTCCATCATGTTCGAAGGCGTTCCCAATTACCCGACCTACAGCCGCTTCTGGGAAGTTGTCGAGAAATACAAAGTCAATATTTTCTACACCGCTCCAACCGCTATCCGCGCGATTGCCAAAGAAGGCGACGATTTCGTAAAGAAGGCCGACATCTCCTCGCTGCGTACGCTGGGCACTGTCGGCGAGCCGATCAACCCGGAAGCCTGGAACTGGTACTACAACTTAATTGGTCGTGGTGAATGCCCCATCGTGGACACCTGGTGGCAAACCGAAACCGGCGGCATCCTTATCACCCCGCTCCCCGGCGCCATTGACATCAAACCCGGCATGGCCACGATGCCCTTCTTCGGCGTACAGCCTGTGCTGGTCGATGATGAAGGCAAAGAATTCCCCGAGACCGTTGCCAGCGGCGCACTTTGCATTAAAGTTCCCTGGCCCGGCATCATGAGAGGCGTTTACGGCGATCCCAAGCGCTTCCAGGAAACCTATTTCGAACAGTTCCCCGGATACTATGTGACCGGCGATGGCTGCCGTCGCGACAAGGACGGTTACTATCAGATCACCGGCCGTATCGACGACGTTATCAATGTATCCGGTCACCGCATGGGAACCGCCGAAGTCGAAAGCGCTCTTGTTGCTCACAAGGCCGTTGCTGAAGCCGCTGTTGTCGGCATGCCGCACGAAATTAAAGGCCAGGGCATTTACGCTTACGTTACCTTGAAAACAGGTCAAGTGAAATCGGATGAGTTGAAGAAAGAACTGATCGCTCACGTCCGAACCGTCATCGGACCGATTGCAACGCCCGATAAGATTCAATGGGCTGATGGTCTTCCCAAGACAAGAAGCGGCAAGATTATGAGACGAATCCTGAAAAAAGTTGCTGCCAATGACATTGGTGAACTCGGTGACACCAGTACGCTGGCTGATCCGTCTGTTGTGGACGACATCGTCAAAAACAGATTGTAATTTTTATGCTCCCGTTCTTTTTTGAGCCCGATGGGGAATCGGAAAAGTGAAGGGAGGAAATCCTAAAATTTACCATATTACAAGTGGCTGCATGATCCGGCAGAGAGATGAAGATCTTCTGCCGGCATGCTTCCAGGAAGGAGGAGAGTGTGAATATTGTTGCATGTGTAAAACAGGTTCCGGATACGGAAGCCCAGATCAGGGTGAAACCCGATGGTTCGGGAATCGACGACAGCGGTATCAAATGGGTCATGAATCCTTATGATGAATACGGTGTTGAAGAAGCCCTGAAACTGAAAGAAAAGTTCGGCGGCGATGTCACGATTGTATCCGTCGGTCCTGCAAGGGTGGTGGAAACCATCAGGACAGCCCTGGCCATGGGCGCCGACAAGGGAATTCAGATTGATGATCCCGCACTGAACAGCGCAGATGCCTATACAACAGCGGCTGCTTTGGCTGCTGCCATTAAGGGCATTCCTCATGATGTTATTTTTTGTGGACAGAGGGCCATTGATGATGACTCCGGTCAGGTCGGCTCCATTCTGGCCGAACTGCTCGATCTTCCCCAGTTGACCATTGTGACGAAGGTCGATATTGAAGGCACAACCGTTAAGGTTGTAAAACCCATTGAAGGCGCTCAGCTCTTGATTGAAAGCTCCCTCCCCTGTGTCATTACGGCGCAGAAGGGCTTGAATGAGCCGCGCTATGCATCTCTGCCGGGCGTGATGAAGGCCAAAAAGAAGCCCCTCGATGTGAAGAATGCCGCAGCGCTGGGCGTCTCCACCGAAGGGAAGGCCAAGGTTGCCAAAACGACTGCGCCCCCCAGCAGGCCTCCCGGAAAGATCATCGATGGGGCCGATGCTGCAGCAAAGGCCGCTCAGGTTGCAAAACTGCTGAGAGAAGAAGCAAAGGTTATTTAATCATCATTCGACACGGAGGAATATAAAATGGCAAAAGGTGTAATGATTGTAGCAGAACAAAGAGACGGCGCTCTTCGCAAGATCTCCTTTGAGCTTGCCAGCGCGGCCAGAAAACTGGCCGATGAGTTGGGTGATGAGGTCAGCGCGGTCGTGTTGGGTTCCGGCGTTGAAGGCATTGCCGGACAATTAGGAAAATACGGTGTTGATAAGGTTTATGTAGCCGATAACGCTGCTTTTGAACCCTATACGACGGATGCCTACGCCCAGGCGATTACCAAGATCGTTAAGGAAAAAGATCCCGCGATTTTGCTTCTGGGCGCATCGGTTCTCGGGAAAGACCTCTCTTCAAGACTGGTCGGATCTCTCGCAACGGGCATGGCGTCGGACTGTACGGATGTCAAAATCGCCGACGGCAAATTAGTCGCCGTTCGGCCTATGTATGCGGGCAAATGCTATGGGGAAGTTGTTGTTGCGGGATCGCCCCAGATGGCGTCGCTTCGCCCCAATGTTTTTGCGGCAGTGGAAAACGCAAAGGCCGGCGCTGTTGAAAAAGTCGACGTGGCCCTGGATGCCGCCAAACTGAAAACCAAGGTCCTCGAAGTCCAGAAAGATTCGAGCGGTAAAGTGGATCTGACGGAAGCCAATATCATCGTATCCGGCGGACGCGGCATGAAGGGACCGGAAGGCTACGGCATTCTGGAAGAACTGGCGGCCGTGTTGGGCGCAACCGTCGGCGCATCGCGCGCCGCCGTTGATGCCGGCTGGCGGCCGGTCACGGATCAGGTCGGGCAGACGGGGAAAACCGTATCTCCGAATCTGTATGTCGCCTGCGGTATTTCCGGCGCCCTGCAGCATATGGCCGGTATGAGTTCATCAAAATACATTGTGGCCATCAATAAGGATTCAGAAGCGCCGATCTTCACGAAAGCCGATTACGGCGTTGTGGACGATCTGTTCGCCGTCGTTCCTGAACTGACCAAAGAATGCAAGAAACTTCTTGCTTAGAATGTTTTAAATGAGGGCGGCCTTAACCGCCCTCATTTTTTTTATAAAAGATGATCTGATCGGCAAACCGTCACCGCTGTATAAAAGGGCTGCCTTTTACGCATCCGCGGATTTAAATCCATTCCCATGATAAAAAATGCGTAAAAAAGTTCTTGCTTTTTATGCCGCCCTTATGGTTCTTTCCGGAGGAAGCAGGCAATTGGGTGATACAAATAAATAAATTGTTTTCTAAAACATTAATGAGCAAGTAAAACCGTATCATGTCGTGCGGTGTTATATATAAATATATGGCTGCATACATCGCTTAAGGGCGATGGGCTGCAGCCCGCATCTGAATTTCATGGAGGAACTATGGAACACACAACATTTTCTCTTGGCGGTAACGAAGGAAGACAGGTCTTCTGGAATGCGGAATACTTTGAAGCGCTCCTGTTCTTATTCACTTTTGTTGCCCTGGCTATATTCGGCTATGGTGTATACAGGCGATGGCAGATGTGGAAAGCCATGGGCAAACCCGAAATAAGAACGGACAATATGAAGGAGCGGATCAAGATTCTTTTGAAAGACGGTCTCCTGCAGTTTAGAACCTTTAAAGATATCTACCCCGGCCTCATGCACGGCTTTATCTTTTTTGGGTTTTGCGTTCTCATCTTTGGGGCGGCTTTCGATGCGACGGAGTTTCACATTACGGAACCCCTCGGCTGGGCTTTCCTGAGAGGCAAATTTTATCTCGTCTTTTCCCTGCTCATGGACTTGTTTGGTTTGCTGGTCCTGATCGGCGTTTTCATGGCCCTGGACAGGAGGTACCTGCAGAAACCCGACCGCCTGGGCTATAAAGGCAAACCGGACAATACGCCGGATGACGCCATTGTCCTTCTCCTCATCGGCGGGATCGTCATCACCGGTTTCCTCATTGAAGCCCTGAGAATTTATGTCACCAATCCACCCTGGGAACACTGGTCATTTGTCGGCTGGACGATTTCCAAAGCGTTTGTGGGCGTCGATCACGGAACAGCCAAGGCGATGCATAAGGCCTTGTGGTGGATTCACACGTTCATCGCCCTGGGATTCATTGCCTACATTCCTTATTCGAGACTGCTTCACATGATCACCGTGCCGGCCAATTATTATATGACGTCTTTGCAGCCTGTCGGCAATATTGAGCCGATCCGCGATTTCGAGACGGCCGAATCCTTCGGCGTCGGTCAGTTGGAGGAATTCACCTGGAAGCAGATCTTCGATTCCGATGCGTGTACAAAATGCGGCAGATGTCAAGACGGCTGCCCCGCCTATCTAACGGGCAAGCCTCTGTCTCCCAAGAAACTCGTCCAGGATCTCAAGACCTACTGGCTCGAAAGAGCGCCTCAGTTCGCTGCGGCAAAAAAGGCCGCCGGGCCTGAGGGCGAAGTGCAAATCCCGGAAGCTCAAAAGGCCATGGTCGGCGAGGTCATCGACCTCCACGAACTGTGGGCCTGTACAAACTGTATGTACTGTATGGAGAACTGCTCAGCCGCCATCGAGCATGTGCCAAAGATCATCGGCATGAGACAGTACAAGGTCCTGACGGAAGCGGACTTCGCGCCCGAGTTGCAGTTGACGTACCGCAACATGGAAAACAACTCCAACCCCTGGGGCATCGGCGCCCACATGCGGGCCGACTGGGCTAAAGAGATCGGCGTCAAGACACTCGCGGAAGATCCCAATGTGGAATATCTCTTCTATGTCGGCTGTGCCGGATCATTTGATGACCGGGGCAAAAAGGTATCGACGGCGTTTGCCAAGATTCTCCAGGCGGCCGGTGTCAGCTTCGGGATTCTGGGAACGGAAGAAGGCTGCTGTGGCGATTCGGCCATGCGTGGCGGAAACGAGTATCTCTATCAGACCCTGGCCCAGACCAACATCGAAGTGATAAAAGGCTATGGCGTGAAGAAAATTATCGCCACTTGTCCGCACGGCTACAACGCCCTGAAGAAAGATTACCCCCATTTCGGCGGCGAGTTCGAGGTTTACCACCACACGGAGATCATCGCCGACCTGATTGCCAAAGGCAGGATCAACCTTAAGAAACCTGTCGATGGCCTCTTCGCGTATCATGATTCCTGCTTCCTCGGCAGGTATAATCAAATTTACGATCAGCCCCGCAAGATCCTTAAGGCTATTCCAGGTTTGCAGCTCACGGAAATGGAACGCAATCTTGCCAAGAGCTTCTGCTGCGGCGCCGGCGGTGCGAGGATGTGGATGGAAGAGGATATCGGCAAGCGCATCAACGTCGCAAGGACCGAGCAGGCGATGGAAGCCAAGGCCGATCATGTCGCTGTCGGTTGTCCCTTCTGCCTTACCATGATGGTGGACGGAATCAAAGACAAGGAAATGTCGGAAAAGATGGATGCCGCGGATATCGCGGAAATCGTCTGGAAAGCTATGGATATGGAAGACGCGAAACCCCAAGGCGAAGCCGCCTAATCGTTTCGACTGAGCATATTCAATAAGGAAAAGCCCCCGGCAACAGGGGCTTTTCTGTTTTCAGCATCCGGGCTTTTTCAAGAAGTCGCCCCTGTACCAAGTACAGTATTTCAAAATTCGGTTATGTATTGTTATTTCGAACGGAGTGGGACATCTGAACAGACTTAAGCCGTAAATTCATATTTCCCTTCGGTCGATATGACGCAGAAATGACAAGATGAAAGGCTAAGCCCCGAATTTAGCCAGCCGTCCGGCATGTGCCAGGGCAACACCCATGAGGGCCGCCGTCGGCATTCTCCCTAAGCCGCCGAAGAGGCAATCCCTCTCGCCGAAGGATTTCACCCGGTCGGGCCGGCAGGTTTTTGCCGAAAGAAGGACCGGCACGGGATGCCAGCTATGGGCGGCCAGAGCGGCGGGCGTGGAATGATCGCCCGTGACGACCAGAACGTCCGGATTCAGGTCTGTAATGATGGGAATCATGCGGTCGATCATCTCGATGGCCTCGACTTTTGCGTCGAAATTTCCGTCTTCCCCCCGTGAATCGGTCGGTTTAATGTGAACAAAAAAGAAATCGCAGTTTTGATAGGTCTTTTCCAGTACGGCAAATTCCTCTTCTATGGAATTTGTCTCCTCCGCCACGGTCATACCCAACAGTTTCGCAATGCCTCTGTACATAGGATAATTGGCAATACCCATGGCCTTGAGACCGAAGCGCTCCGTCAAACTCGGATAGGTCCTGTGTTTGGCGTAACCCCGCAGGAGTATGGTATTGGCCTTGGGTTCGTCGGCCAGAGCTGCTTTGACCTTCTCCGTCAATTCGGCGATGGCGCGGGCTGCTTTTTGCGCCTCAGGGACAAGGGCCCTGGCCTGAACCAAAGGCTTTCCCGTCGCCTGAGGATCCGTCTCCTCGATGTTTTCATTTAAACCATCGCCGCGCAGGGCAATCAGGGCGCGGTGCTCCCGCTCTGTCTCAAAAAATACCTCGATATTCTCCGATAGCTTCACATTGCCTCTGAGTTTCAGGCAGATCCGCCGATTGGTCTCCGTATCGATCCGTCCCGCCCTTCTATCGATAATTAAACCGCCCGCATCCATGGTCGCAAAGTTCGCGCGGATAAAGAGGTCTTTATCCGTCATGGGAAAATTGACTCCCGCCGCCGTCAGGAGACCGCGTCCACAGTTATTTTCAATGGGATCGTATCCGAACAAAGCGAAGTGTGCGGGTCCGCTTCCCGGCGTGATGCCGTAACCTATGGGATCCAGCAGTCCGCAGACGGATGCGGCTGCCAGTTCGTCCAGATAAGGGGTTTGCGCTGCTTCCAGCTCCGTGGGACCATCGGCTTTGATCGGCAGACCTCCCAGGCCGTCCATGATCAAGAAGACGATTTTGGTTGAATTGCCAATGATGAGTTTGTCAATCAGGTTCGTTGTCATATGCCTTGCATCCCTTCATGGTTGTGTTTCGTCAATGTCATCGACAAATTCCAGTTCCCGCGGCACCTTGTAAGACGACAGATAGGCCCGGCAATGCCTCAAAATGTCTTTCTCATCGGCCTCCACGTTTTCTCTTTTTACGACAAGGGCTTTGACAACTTCGCCCCGCATCAAATCCTCTTTACTCAAGGCTTTTGCTGCTTTAACGGCAGGGTGCATCTCAAGCACCTTCTCCACGTCCCGGGGATACACATTAAAACCGCTGGTCAGGATCATCCGCTTCTTTCTTCCTGTGATAAAGATATAACCGTCGGCGTCAATCTTCGCCAAGTCACCCGTGTGGAGCCATCCTCCCCGGATTACTTCCGCCGTCGCGTCTGAATCGCCATAGTAACCTTTCATTACATTATAACCCCTGACAATAAGTTCGCCAATTTCATTTACGGGCAAGTCCTGATCATGGTCATCAACGATCTTTGCCTCTACGCGGGGAACCATAATGCCTATGGAACCCGGTTTATGGGGCATTTCAGGCCTGCCGACGGAGCACACGGGGGAGGCCTCCGTCAGGCCGTAGCCTTCCCTGATTTTAATACCGAATCGCTGTTCAAACGGAGCAATGTACTCCGGCGGCATGGGAGCGCCTCCCGTTATGCAGTATTTGAGTGAACTGCAATCCGCGTCATCCTTATCATAAAGCACCATCCCCAGAAACACACGGGGCACGGCGGCGATAAAGGTCACCTTCTCCCTGCCGATGGTTGACATGATGCCTTCCAGGGTGAAACGCTCCAGTAAAACGAGGCTCGCCCCCACCCGGATGGGGCAAAGCATGTTAACTACCGCTCCGAAGGAATGGAATAAGGGAATAATCGACAAACCCCGGTCTTCTTTTGCCGTACCGAACAATATCTTGAGTAGTTCGGACTGGCCGGTCAGATTGCCGTGGGTCAACACGGCGCCGAGGGATTTGCTGGTCAGGCCTGATGTATAGATGATGACGGCCGGATCATCGTCTGAGATTGCCGGCATATCCAGGTCGAAAGGGCCATCCGCAACAGCCATTCGAAAAGGCGAATCACCTTTTTCGCTGTCCGCCACAATCAGATAGCGGCAAAGGGGTACCTGGCCTTTAATTTCCTCATATCTTTTTGCCAGAGCTGAGGTTGTTAAAAACACCTTCGCCTCGCTGTTGCCGAGAAAATGAATCAATTCATAGGACGTAGACATGACGTTTAAGGTAACAGCGACGGCCCCAATTTTTTGTGCGGCAAAATAGGATATGACAAAGGCAGGACAATTAGGAAGCATCAGGGCAACCTTATCGCCCTTCTGAATGCCAAGCTTTCTGAGCAAATTGCCGACAGCGTTGACGGCATGATTTAACTCACCATAGGTTAATCTCTGCCCTTCATGAATAAGCGCCACCCGGTCTCTGTGAAAGCGGCAGCTTTCCTCCAGCATCTCCCCCAGGCTCATGACATCAATACTCCTTTCGCTTCTATGATTTCGCATAGCATAGGCAACCCTCTATTTTCAATCGAATAAAGAAAAACCGTATTTATAAAAAAAGCTTAGTCATACCAACCACGGTCAATATGACTAAGCTTTTTGTTGCTTTTCAAAACCTTTTTGATCAGTTCATATATGCCGATCAACTTTCGATCGGATATGGGACCGCCTTTTAAAGTTATGATTTATTTACATTTTGCCATAGCGAGGCGTTTGCGTTGCCGAAGCCGCCGCAGAGGAAACACACGCCGTATTTGGCGTCCGGGCGGTCTTTTTTCATGATGTTATTGAGCGTGATGATGATGCGCCCGCCTGATTCTCCCAGGGGATGACCCAGTGCGAGAGCGCCGCCCCACAAGTTGACATTCTCGAAGGGGGGCTCTTTGCCCAGACCCAGTTCCCGGCAAACGGCTACGGCCTGGGTGCCGAAAGCCTCATTGAGTTCCCAGACATCGATGTCTTTAATGGTCTTGCCGGTTCTCTTGAGGAGCTTCTGGGCCGCATACAGAGGACCGATGCCCATGACGGTGGGATCGCATCCGGCCATGGCGCCGAAGACGTATTTCAGATGGTAGTCATAACCGAGCTCGTCCGCTTTGTCCCGGCTCATGAGCAGGGCGGCGCAGGCGCCGGAGGTCAGAGGAGAAGAACCGGCTGCGGTTACCAGTCCGCCCGGTTTGAAGGCAGGCTGCATGGCTTCCATCTTTTCCATGGATACGTCCGGCCGGACCCATTGGTCCTGATCGCACACGAAGGGGGTGCCGTCGTCTTTCACACAGCCTTTAATGGGAATGATCTCATCCTTGAATTTTCCCGCAGCCTGGGCCGCGGCAGCCGCTTTATTGCTGTAGTAGGCCATCTTGTGGGCATCCGTTTTGTTGACATTCCACATGGTGCCGACTTTTTCCGCCGTCATGCCCATGGGGAAATCCGCCACGTTGTAACGCTGGGCCAGACGGGGGGCCATATCCATGCCGCCGCCGCCGCCCCGGCGCCCGATCAGCATATCTTCCGCGCCGGAAGCAATGATAATATCGGCCTCGCCGTTGATAATCGTTCTGGCGCCGAATTCCACTGCAGCCATAGCTGAGGGACACTGCTGCCCGAGGGAACAGGTCGCGACGGATTCGGGGTAACCGCCGGCCAGCCAGCCGAGCCGTGCAATATCGGCCTGTGGGCCGGACTGATTCGCCGAACCGCAGAACACCGCATCGACATCCTCAGGCTTGAATTTTGTGTGTCTTGCAAAAAGGCCGTCATAGACCTGGGTCAAAATCTCATCTATCCTTAAATTTCTGGCCCAGCCTTTTTCGGCGTGGGCGCGAAAGTTCGGACTTCTCACACCATCGACAATAACGCATTCCTTCATAAAAAAATACCTCCTGTTGGATTTTAGATGAATGTGATCTTATCTTATAATCGGGTGTTCTTGTCAAGAAATATGTAGAAGATTCTTGAAGTTTGCTTGACAGCGATGTTTGCCGAATATAGAATAACGTCATTATGATGATGAAGGAATCCGCATGCCGCTGAAAAAAGAAGACGTCACCGAAGAAGTCGTTTATTACGGCGACGGACAGATTAAGGAAAAGAGGACCTGTTTGAATAAGAAACTGGAAGGTGAATATACATCCTATTACACCAACGGTCAAATCTTGGTGAGGATGCACTTCCATGAAGGTCTTCGTCACGGTGAGGCCGTCGCGTACTATCGAGACGGTCAGATCAAAGAAAAAGGGACCTTCATAAAGGATAAATTAGATGGTGAATATGTCTGCTTTTATGAAAGCGGCCAAATGCGGGAAAAGGAAAATTATGTCAACGGCAAGCTGGACGGCGAGTATATCCTGTACTTCCGAAACGGCCGGATCAAGGATCGGGAAACATTTAAAAACGGCAAATTCCACGGCGAATACATTTCCTATTACAAAGACGGGCAGATAAGAGAAAAGGGCTGCTTTCAGGATGATAAGAGAGACGGAGAATTCACGTCATATTACCGCAGCGGTCGTATGAAGGAACAGGCCGCATACGTCAAGGGAAAACTTAAAGGACCCTTCATGACTTTTCCGGAAAAGGATGCTGCTGCGGAGATTGTCGACGATGAGGAGATGACTTCTTTGTTCTATGACGGCGACGATATTGATCATAAGGCTTATGATGATATTCTCAAAAATCTGGGCGATTTTGATAAGAAGTAGCCCTTTGCCGATGCCATATTGCCTGGGACGTTTTATGATTCACAGCATGCTTTACTTAACCTGGATGATCTGTCCATTCGTGACCGACAAAATAAAGGCCTCTTTTTTAGCGCTTCTTTGTTTCATCGAGGATATCGTGCCTGTTACGCCGTGATGACTATTCAACTTCAAAAGCTCTTCCCGGAATTTTTCCCTTGTATCGGTTTTCCTCCCACGGAGGATTCCTGTAAAAATTTTTATGGTATCAAAGGCAATTGCATCGATAAAATCCGGTTCCCGCCCATAAGAGGCATAATATAAATCACTGAAGTCATTTACCTCCGGGCGATAGCTGTTCAGGAAGAAACCGTCCGTAAATATGACCCCTTCCAGATGCGCCTGACCGGCCTTCAACATATCGGGATGATGCAAGGCATTTGTTCCGAGCAATTGGATCCCTTGGATACCCTGCATCATCAATTGGGCGGCGATCAGCCTGAAGTTGGCATAAGAATCGGGGATGAAAAGCGTGTCGAAAGGGATGGCCCTCTTGAGCAATGTCTCTTTTGGATCATCCGGCGTGTTTTTTCCTGCCGTCAGCGCAGGGATTACGTCGCGGAAGTCCGTCTGAGATGCGTTATAGCTTTGCATGATCATTATTTTCCCACCTGAATGAAGGACCTCGCTTCTGAAGAGTTCCTTCATTTCCTGGCCGTAAAAATTATCAGGATACAGAACGGCAAATCGGATCGAACCCAGCTCACCTGTCGCATATTTAACGAGGGACTTGACCTGCATTTCGTCAGTCATAAAATTTCTAAAGACATATTCCCCCACATCCGTGATTCCTTTCTTGGCGGTGAGGGTCAGGATGGGAATTCGGAGCTGTTGCGCTTTTTGAGCGGCGGCCTCGTCCCCCAATCCTTCCAGGGGGCCGATGATTCCGATGACGCCGTCCACATCGGCAAGCTTGGCCACGGCCTTTTCCGCCGCTTCGCGACGGCTTTTGGAATCTTCAATAATCAATGTAAGAGGGTTGTTGCTGCCGGCATCAAAGACGCCGGAGCCCAGAAGAACGGCATCCAGCGCCCTCCTGCCGAATGCTTCATTTTCCCCCGTCAAAGGCAGGATAAGGCCGATTTTGTGGGGATCACCGGATGCTTTATGGGCGAAGGCTGTCTGCGGCACATCGAGCGGGGCGGCGTTATGAAATCGGGGCGCTTCCCTATCTGCCGCCTTTGCGGCGTCAAAAAAAACGATGCACGCAAACAGGATCATGAGGAGTGTTGTTGGTTTATTAAATGGCGTATTGAAATTCACGATGTTTGCTCCCTTACCCCTTTCCCGTCAGAATAAATGTCGAACCTTGCTGATTGTGCAACAGCAGGGCCATAGATGAACTTCAAAGAAAAAACTCTGTCACCAAGGCGCGGATATTATGGCACAAGGTGTTTTTCCATTCAAGTATGAAGAGGAGAAAAAGGCAGGGAAACACAACCTGATGCATCATAAAAACGCCGACGCCCCCTAATTATGCATTGATTTATTGTTTTTTTTTTGATTTGTAAAACGCATGTATATCAATCAAAGAGGAGACGAAAGAATCCATGACGAAAAGCCGCCCCATTTTTTTGTTGATCATGTTTATCGTGTTTTTTGCTGCACCGGGTTTTGCCGCTGATGCCAAGATTTATGGAGAATATTATCTCCAGGGCTGGTATGAGAAGAACCATTCCCTACTGGCGAGAGATGGCGGCGCACCCCCTGATTCGACTTTGGAAAATCGGGGATCATCGGCTTTTTATACCCAGCGTCTCAGGATGGGTGTTGATCTGAAAGTCGCCCGGGGCCTGATGCTCGGAACAAGGTTCGATGCCCTGGACCGCAAATGGATGGCCGCCCGGAGGCCGGTTCCGACATCCACAACCTTGAGAAGTTCAACGGACAGTGAACAGGAAAATATCGGCTTTGAAGTGGCCTATGCCGTTTTCGACACGCCCATTGGCCGATGGACGGCGGGTACCCATGCGGGCGGGTCGTCATACTCGACAGGATTGGGGGGCGTGACGAACTCCATCGCATGGACATACCTGCACGGTCCCTGGCTTTTATCAGCTGCTGCAAAAAAAGGCTCGGAGCCCAGTGAAATCGGCACGGGTACGAATAACGACTCAAATACATACTCCCTGGTCGGGCAATATAAATGGGACAAGGGTTTATTTTATCTCAGATTCAGCGATGTTCACAGCCGAACGAACAATGGTCTGCCCGTCGGTTCTTACAAAAGCAATTATTATGTCTTTTCGCCGATCATCAGACAAAAAATCGGCATTTTTTCCTTCGACTGGGATGCTAACTTCGTATCTCTGGGTTGGAGCAGAAAATATAACGATGCACCGCCGCCAGGGAACACGGACATCAAGATCACGCAAGGAATCAATTCACGCCTGAAGCTTCATTTCGATATGGCCCCTGCCGGCGTTGGCGCCTATTTTGTCTACAACCAGGGCGATGATCCCGCTACATTGGACAAGAAGGAAGGCACTTTCCGGGAAGTCCTGGATTATGACCGGTCTTTTAATCCCTGCCTGCTTCTCTGGAACGAGGATTACATGCACTGGCTGGGCGGCGATACGGAGGGAACCGTCAACACAGGCACGATTTCCGGCAATGCCGGCAGCAAAGGCATAAAAACCTACCTGGACAACGTCTGGATGTATCAGATCTACGGAAATTATAATGTGACACCCAAAATGTATGTTCATCTATCTTATACATTTGCCTACGCAGATAAAAAGCCGACCATGAACATGGCGCAACCGGTCAGCGCCTCAAATCCGGTGTTTGTAAGCGACAAAATCGGCAGTGAACTGGATTTTATCGTGAAATATAAAATTTACGAAAATCTGGAATACATGGTGGGCGCCGCCTATCTCTGGACGGGGGATTATTTCAAGGGAACCAATCCCCATGCGAAACTGTCGAACAACTATTTGCTGACGCACAAACTGACGTTGACGTTCTGAGAAATTTATCTGAGAATACAGAAGAAAAACAATATCCTGGTTATTCTGGCTCCTGTATTCTCGTGAGTTGTTGTGCCTCACAGGCATGAGTATCAGTCGAATTTTTGCAGTTCAAACAGCTTCCTGTCCTGGGTGGCTGTAATGTGGTAGAATTTATCCTGGGGTACGTAAATATACGGGACGTCTTCCTCGCGGCGGTAGAGGAAATGGGAAAGAATCATGCGGTTAACGGCCCGATGGCCGATGATCATGATGTTATCGGCGTGCCTGTTTAAGTAAAAAGCCTTTTTTATCCCCATCTCGACGCGCTTTTTCATGGTCACATAACCTTCTCCGCCGGGATAGACGTAATGATACTTATCGGCCTCGCGGGCGGAATGGACGTGAGGCATCTTTTCCTTGATCTCCTGATAGGTCATGGAATCACAGCACCCGCCGTTGATTTCGTCGAATTCTCCAAGGGGGATGATGGTGCATGCGCGCTGTATGTCGGCGATGGGTTCGGCGGTGGAGATGGTGCGCGTTTTTCTGCTTGTGAAAATATACGATATTTTGCGCTTCGCGAAGAACCGGCCGAGGGCTTTGGCCTGACTTATGCCCTGCGGCGTCAGCAGGGAGTTCCCGCCGATGCGGTCTTCCAGATTGAAATACGTTTCCGTATGCCGGATGAGATAGAGGTTCTTGACCACATCGGTAACAAGAAAGTCGCGGATGCGGGAATACAGCGGAATGGAATCGAGAAGTTTTTCCTCCAAAATGCGATTGTAAAGAGAATCCATGCGAATATAGTTGCGCTCCCCATGCAGCGGCGCGTAGATCATCTTATAATACTCGATGCGCTTGCGAAACTCGTAGGCCGCGTCGTCCGGCGTGAAATGGGCAAACTCCGGCAATTTGATCTTCTCCAGGATTGACAGATGCAGGATATCTTCATCCTGGTTGATGCATTCGATGTAAAGAATGGGATGATCCGTGAGATATGCCTCGATGAGTTCCCGGCGTTCACGGCTGACGTTGGTGGCGTCCAGGACGGCGACCTGTCCTTTGCCCTCCAAAAAGTCCTTTGCCCGCTTCATATTGGCGAGGGCAAAGTGTTTCCGCAACTCTGCGGCGGGCTTATTCTCAGGGTCATAGAATTCGGCGATGGTGGTGTTCATGGCCCGGTATTTACGCCTGATATTGCCATTATTAAAAATCCGGGTGGTTATCCCGTTTTTGATAAAGGTATCCTTGAGACGTATGACCACGGTGGATTTACCCCTGGCCGGCAGACCCATGGCCACGATATACAGTTTTTCGTCTTTTGTCGGCATGATGATCCCCATTTTTTATCAAATCCGTCTGGATTTGCCTTTAAAATTGAGATATAAGAGAAAGGTAATGATGTGTCAAGTACAATGATCCAGGGTTTTCGGTGTCTATAGACTTGATTATCTTCCGCAGTGCGTTTGCGCCGTGGAAATTAAAAAAAGAGCAGGGTGCCTTTTATGTTCATCTTAAAAAAAATAGTAACCCCTTTTTTGATACCGCCGGGATTATTCGTCGGCATTTTTATCATTGCGGGGCTATGGCTCATCAAAAGAAGAAAATTCAAGGCAGGCATCTTTAACGTATTGATCGGCATCATTCTGTGGCTTGTTTGCATGGCGCCTGTCGGTGAGTTTATGATGAAACCGCTGGAAGGCGATTTATCCGTACCGCAAAATCCGAGGGGCGATGTCATCATCGTTCTGGGGGGTGGGGCGGATGATCAAGTCCGGGACCTGTCGGGCGACGGATTCCTCATGCCGGAGTCGTTAGGAAGGTTGGTGACGGCAGCCCGACTGCAAAAGATGATGAAAGTTCCCATCATATATTCATCCGGTCAGGTTTATCCGCAGAGGCATGCAGAAGCCCCCATAGCCAAAAGAATCCTCGTGGACATCGGAATTCCTCATAGTAAGATTATCGTCGAGGCCCAAAGCCGCGATACGATTGAAAACGCAAGGTATTCGAAACAACTGTGCAGGCAATTCGGATTTAAAACACCGATTGTGGTCACCTCCGCATACCACATGAAGAGATCAATTCTCAGTTTTCAAAAGGTCGGCATGGACGTCATCCCGTATCCCGCAAATTTCCGGACGGCAAAGCATTGCCGATATTACTGGGATGATTTCCTGCCCGACATCCGGGCGCTGGAAACCGTAAGCGCGGCCATGCGCGAATATATAGGCTTGGTGTTTTACCAGTGGGTGTACTGATTCGCTGTAAATGACTGGAGCCGATGGCCAGGATCGAACTGGCGACCTGTCGATTACGAATCGACTGCTCTACCGGCTGAGCTACATCGGCTTGATGGATTGCATTCGCAGCCGTATTTATCTTAACCCATACAGATTGTCAAGGTCTTAACTTCTGAGACATCGCAATGATAAATTAATCTGTAAAGACAGACGTTTGCCTTGACTTTGGATACGGGTTTGATATGATCCGTCGCGATTTATAAGGAGAAACAGCCCTGATGGGAAGACTGAAAAAGCTGTTCATCATCTCACCGATAAAGATAGCGCTTTTTGTCATTTTTATAGCGCTGTTTTTGTTTTTCATGGACGTTTCTTTCCTTCAGTTTATGGAGTACAAAGCCCTCGATATGCGCATGCTCTCAAGAGGCAATGTCTCCTCCGGAGGCGAGACGGTCATTGTCACGGTCGATGAGAAGAGCCTCGGCGAACTGGGCCAATGGCCGTGGCCGAGAGCAACCCTGGCCGGGCTGGTCAACAAGTTGCAACAATATGGCGTCAAGGCAATCGGGTTCGATATTGTATTTGCCGAGCCGGAACAAAACGCCGGCCTTAAAACCCTGCAGGACATCGCCCGGGAAACAAGGGAAAAGGGCATCGGGGATGCGCGGCTGGAGAAACTTCTGACGCAGAAAATGGCGACAGCGAATGGGGATGCTGCCTTGGCGGATACGATCCGCAAGGCCGATAACGTCACCCTCGGATACTTTTTCCATCTGTCCCCGACGGAAACGGAGCACCTTGCCCCGGAGGATATTGAAAAAGCAAAAGAAAGCATCGACGGATACAAATATCCCATGGTTCAATTCGAAGCGAAGGCCAATGATGCCGCCATTTTAAAGGCATTGGCCCCGGTTTCCAATATCGGCATCATCTCCGAGGCCGGGGTAAACGGCGGTTATTTTAATGCCTTTCCCGATCGGGACGGGACGTACCGGCATTCCCTGCTCGTGGTTAAAAACGGGGACAACTATTACCCGTCCCTGAGCGTTGCCTTGTTGATGCAATCTCTTGGTTCACCCCTGTGCATGCTCAGGATCAGCGAAGTGGGCGTCGAGGGGATCACCATCAACGATACGGATATCCCGGTTGATGAATCGGGCCGGCTTCTCATCAATTACCTTGGCCCTGCCAAGACGTTTCCCCATTACTCGGCATCCGACGTGATCAACGATCGCCTGGCGCCTGATTCCCTGCGCGATAAAATCGTCATTATCGGAGCTACCGCCATCGGCATTTTTGATATGCGCGTCACCCCGTTCAGCCCTGTTTATCCGGGGGTGGAAATCCATGCAACGGTGATTGACAATATATTGCATCAAAATTTTCTGGTGCATTCAAACTGGACGAAATTCATTGACTTTTTGTCTATTGTCGCCTTTGGCCTGATCATCGGCATCTTTATCCCCAGGCTCAGGGCAATGCCCGGCGTTGCCTTATGTCTTGCCCTCATCGGCGCGTTTGTAGCCGTCAATGTCTATATCTTTACCCTTTTCAAGACGTGGCTCAATCTCATCTATCCCGTCCTGACCATGATGACCATTTATCTCGGCATTACGGTCTATCGATATGTTACGGAGGAACGGGAAAAGAGAAAGATCCGCGGCGCTTTCCAATATTATCTGACCGCCTCGGTAATCAATGAAATGCTCAAAAACCCCTCAAAGCTGAAACTGGGCGGCGATAAGAAAGATTTGTCCGTTCTCTTCTCCGATATTCGGGGATTTACAACCGTATCGGAAAAATTATCCCCGGAGGAACTTGTCCATCTATTGAATGAATACTTAACGGCCATGACGGATATTGTCTTTAAGTATGACGGCCTGCTCGACAAGTATATGGGGGATGCTGTCATGGCCGTATACGGCGCCCCCCTCGATCAGCCCGATCACGCGCTGCGGGCCTGCAGGACAGCCCTCGATATGATGGCCGAGTTATATCAATTGCAAAAGAAGTGGGCTGAAGAAGGCCGGCCGGTTCTTAATATCGGCATCGGCGTCAACTCCGGCGATATGGTCGTCGGCAATATGGGGTCGCAAATGCGCTTCGACTACACCGTTATGGGGGATTCCGTGAATCTGGGCTCCCGCCTGGAAGGCCTCAACAAGGAATACGGCACAAATATCGTGATCAGTGAGTTTACTTATCAGGCGGTCAAAGATGTCCTGTTTTGCCGGGAGCTTGATTCCGTCAGGGTAAAGGGTAAGGCGCTGCCCGTCATGATTTACGAGCTTCTCGGCGAACAGAAAGACGCCCGAAAGTGGCAGGACTTTGTCAGGCTGTTTGAAGAGGGGCTGGTAAAATATAAAGAAGCAAAATGGGATGAAGCGATTGAAACCTTCAGGAAAGTACTGGAAGCAAGGCCCGATGATCCGCCGTCGAAATTATATATAAACCGATGCCGGGAGCTGAAGGAAAATCCGCCGTCAGGTCCCTGGGACGGCGTCTTCACCATGACAAAGAAGTAACAGGACGTAGTTGTTGAGTCATAAATCGGGGATTGCGAAACGTTGACGAATATAAAAATGGCATCAAAAGAAGAACAAAAATACCGAAGCTGGGTCGAGGTCGACCTCGATAATTTCTCAAAAAACTGGGATGAGGTCAAAAGACTGGTTGGACCCTCCGTCAAGATCCTTCAGGCTGTCAAAGCCGATGCCTATGGACACGGGGCGATTGAAATATCCAACATCGCTTTGCAAAACGGCGCTGCCTATCTGGGCATCGCCAACGCCGATGAAGGCATTCAGCTTCGGGTGAGCGGCATCACGGCCCCGATTCTCATTCTAAGCCCTTCGTCGGAATCGGAAATCAGCGATATCATTAAATACGATTTGATTCCCTCCGTGTCCGATCTGCCTTTTGCCCGCCTGCTGCAGGACCGTTATCTAAAAGCGAACCGGCGGGCGCCCATCCATATCGAAGTCGATACGGGCATGGGCAGAGGCGGAACGATGTGTGAAGAGGCCTTCGAAATGATCCGGGAGATCCTGACGCTGCCCAATATCGTTATTGAAGGAATATTTACCCATTTGGCCGTAAGCGAAACGGTCAACGATCATAACGAAGCGCAATGGCAGAGATTTAAGGCGCTCCTCGACAAACTCACGCAAGAAGGAATCTCTATCCCTCTTAAACACATGTCCAACAGCGGCGCAATTTTGAATTACCCCAAAATGCATCTCGACATGGTCAGACCGGGCATCATGACTTATGGCATCTATCCGTCCGGGGAAACAGCGGGAAAGGCAACGCTGGCGCCGGTCATGAGCTTTAAAACCCGGATCGTCCTGATCAAGGAATTCCCCGAAGGCGCGGGCATCGGCTACGGCCGGTCTTACATCACCGACAGGCCCATGAGAATTGCAACGCTGCCTGTGGGTTACGGCGACGGTTACGGCCTCATTCTATCCAACCAGGGAGAGGTCTTGATCCGGGGGAAGCGGGCCCGGATCGTCGGACGCATTTCCATGGATATGTGCACCGTTGATGTGAGCCACATCAGCGACTGCGAGGTCGGCGATGAAGCGGTTCTGCTGGGGAGCCAGGGCGACGAGAGCATCAGCGCCAACGATATTGCCGGCCGCGTGAATACCATCAGTTATGAGATTTTGTGCGCCCTGGGAAAGCGGGCGCCCAGGGTTTTCCTGCACAAGGGCCGGGCCGACATTATCGAGCCGCGGTTAAGGCGGGTATTTATTCCCGACGAAGAAAAATCCATTGCCCGTATGGACAACATTATCCGACGCTGCTTTCAGACCCGTGCGAAAGACGTTGAGTTCGGCGACGCCATCTACTATGAAATGTTTGAAACCCTCTTCGGCAAGGACGACCGTCAGTTGGAGCTGAGAACGAACTTCCGTTACGATATCAAGGTTGCCGACTTTCCGGAGCGCGAAGGACTCCCGAAAAATATCGCCAAAGATTACTTCAAGCTCACAACGCACATCGAATATATCAAGATCATCCGGGACCCTGTTTTCATGATCGGCTGCGCCCGTAACAATGAGCAACTCGCCGCCCTGTTTGAGGACAAACAGTGCGAATACCGGTTGCTGTTAAACCAGGCGGAAGATTTCGTCGTTGACCGCGATTTTAACATCAAGGGCATCCGCATTGACGACCATGACGTCCCCATTATTCGGGCCGAAAACACAAATCGCGGCTACGAAGTCTGGTGCGGCGGCAAAACGTTGAAGGACAAATTAAACAGGCCCGTCAAACTGGAAATTGAAATTGTCAGCCGGAAATTGAAAATCAACAATTTCTTTCCCGTCTATCTGGTTTACCCGACGCGGGGTATCCAACTGTCCTTCGATTATGAGGGGACAAAGATGAAAAACGTTCGGGAGATCAGCTTCTTTGCAGGAAAACATCCCCAGCCGGTCATTACCAAAGAAAGAGGAAAATCGATCCATCTCAAGCTCAACGACGGCGAATGGATATTCCCCACCAGTGGCGTCACCTTTGTCTGGGATTTATGAAATCATGGACAGGCCTTTCATTGAAAAACATCCGCGATTCGGGAAAAACGAAGCCCTTGTCAAGAAAACGCCGGTCCTTTTATTGACTTATATTGGCTTTACAAAAGCATGAAATGGCATTATAATTCCCCGTATTAATTCGGGGACAGATTTCAAATCTGTCCCCGGTCATTCATCAACAGCTAAAGGAGGCTTCCAATGAAGAAAGTATCTTGGGTCGGAGTGATCATGTTAACAGGCATCCTGTTTGCGGCGACGGCAACAGCGCCGGCTTACGCCTTTGAAATAGGGGCGCGCGCATTTGTCTGGTTTCCTCAATACAAGGGCGATATGAAAATTGACAGCGACAACCTGGCGGGAAGCGCCATCAATGCCGTAGACGACCTGGGGCTGGGGAATGAAATCTATCCGGAAGTGGAGGTATATGGCGGCATCGGAAAGCACCACCTGAGCCTCATGTATACATCCATGGATCATTCCGGACTGAAAAACGTGACTAAAAATATCATCTTCAACGGCGTAAACTACGCCGCAGGCAGTGTGATCAACACGGATTTGAAATCGAAGATGCTGGATCTGGAGTACCAGTATGATCTGATTAATCTGGAAAACTTGTTAGCCGGTTTTTCAATAGGCCTCATCGGGAAGGTAAAATACCTGGATTGCGAGGCTCAATTAATTGCCCCGACCGTTGGAGAATCGAAGGACACCCTTCAGTATTTTATCCCCATGGTCGGCGCGGGCGCCCATATCGGTCTCCTGGCCAACCTTCTGGAGGCAAGGGCGAAAGTGACCGGCATGGGTTATGGCGGGGACAATATGATTTACGAAGGACTGGCTGAGATTTCCGTGACGCCGTTTCCTTTTTTGGATATTCACGGCGGTTATCGGCATCTGAAAATGAAAGTCGACCGCAAATCCTTTTTTATGGATTCCCAGTTTTCAGGACCCTATTTAGGCCTGAGTGTTGGTTTTTAATGTCATCATGCAATGAAGATGATTTATCCGGAATGGATCAGGCTGTCGTCAGAAGATGATGGGTATCCTTGACGTCTCCCGAATCATTCCGGTTGTCATTTGCTGCGGGTAATGGAAAAACAGGATAAATTGAAGAATAACAAGCACATCGTGTTTCCGTTCTTTTAAGCCCTTAGCTTGACGCGTTATAAATAGAAAGCACAAAAGACTCATGCAACCTCAAAAGGACCGTTATCGATGAACAGGGTTTCTATTGCCGTCGATAAACTCGGCAGAACGGTGCTTGAAAGCGTCGAAGAGATGGGGAGAATTGTTTTGCTGTTTTTCTCCGTCCTGAGGTGGATGTTCCGGCCTCCTTTGAAGTCCCGCCTGATTTTCAAACAGATGGAATTCGTCGGCAACAAGTCCATATTTGTTGTGGTCTTAACGGGCGCCTTCGAAGGAATGGTTATGGCGCTGCAAGGGTATCACGGGTTTAAGCTTTTCAGCGCCGAGAGCATGGTCGGCTCTGTCGTAGCCCTGGGCATGGTGAGGGAACTGGGCCCTGTCATGACGGGCCTGATGGTGACGGCAAGGGCCGGATCGGCCATGGCCGCAGAACTCGGCACGATGCGCGTTACGGAACAGATTGACGCCCTTTCCGTTATGGCGGCCAACCCGATAAAACATTTAATTGTACCACGGGTGATTGCCGCAGTTTTGATGCTCCCTGTCTTGACGATTGTTGCGGATTTTGTGGGCATCCTCGGCGGATATTTTGTCGGCGTTCATGTCCTCCATATCAATTCCGGCATATTTATAAAAAATATTACTACCATTGTCGACCTGAACGATATCTACAACGGTCTGGTCAAAGCCGCCGTCTTTGGTCTCATCCTGTCTCTGGTCGGCTGTTATAAAGGCTTTAATACGCGGGGCGGCGCCGAGGGCGTCGGCAGGGCGACGACGGAATCGGTGGTTTTGTCCTCCATCACGATCCTCATCGCCAATTACTTCTTGACGGCCATCATGTTTTAATATGATCGAACTGGTTGATATACATAAGTCATTTAGAAAAAATAAGGTCTTAAACGGTCTTAATCTCAAGATCGAAGACGGCAAAACAACGGTGATTATCGGCCGGAGCGGCGGGGGCAAGAGCGTCCTTTTAAAACACATCATCGGTTTGCTGAAACCCGACAGGGGCGAGGTTTTGATAAACGGCGTGGATATTACAAAACTCAACGACAGAGATCTCGATCAGGTCAGGGAAAAATTCGGCATGCTTTTTCAGGAGGCGGCTCTTTTTGATTCCATGAATGTCAAAGAAAATGTCGCCTTCCCTTTGCGGGAACACACAAAGATGAGCGAAGCCGAAATTACGGATACGGTGGCGGATAAATTGAAATCCGTCGGGCTTTCCGGCGTAGAAAATAAAATGCCCTCCGAATTGAGCGGCGGCATGAGAAAGCGGGTGGGACTTGCCAGGGCCATAGCCCTGCAACCGGAAATCGTTTTGTTTGATGAACCGACAACGGGGCTCGACCCTGTCATGACGGAAGCCATCAATCAACTGATTATGGATACGCAAAAGGCATTGAACGCCACTTGCATCGTGATCAGCCATGATATACAATCCATCTTTAAAATCAGCCATAAAATTGCCATGCTGTATGAAGGGGAAATTATCGAATACGGCACGCCGGACGCAATTCAGGCATCAAAAAATCCCGTGATGGAACAGTTTCTCTCCGGGAGCATTGAGGGGCCGATAAAGATCATATAGTATTTGCCGGAGGTTTTCATGTCGTCAATCAGTTCGGAAGCAAAAGTCGGGATATTCGTTCTTATCGGATTGATCATCCTCGCATATATGTCTTTCCAGGCAGGTCAGAAAGGACTCGGCCTTAGAAAAGGGTATCTGGTCAATGTCACATTCGACAATGTCTCCGGTCTGGAGCGGGATGCGTCGGTGCAGATTGCCGGCGTTGATATGGGCAGGGTGGAAAAGATCGCGTTAATAAACGGCAGGGCTTTGGTTACGCTTCGTATCTCACCAAATGTAAAACTGGAAAAGGATGTTAAAGCGGCCATCAAAACGCACGGCGTCCTGGGAGATAAATATATAGAACTTGTTCCCGGCACCTCCGGCGTCGCTCATATCCCTGAGGGCGGGGAGATTACCCAGGTGGAGCGGCAGGCGGATTTGGATAAACTCTTAAATCAAATCGGCCTGATTGCGGATGATATTAAGCAAGTAACGGGATCTCTGAGCACGGTCCTTGGCGGCAAGGAGGGCCAGGGATCCATCAAAGACATCCTGGAAAATACCCGCCGGCTGACGCATAATCTTAACATGGTCGTCAAAAGCAATGAAGAGACCCTCCGGGTAGTCCTGGAAAACATAAAACAGCTTACAGAAAACCTCAACAATGTCGTTGTAAAAAATGATGAAAAAATGGCCCAGACCATTGAGAACTTAAAAGGCGCATCCAGGGAGATGGAAAAAACGTTTGCCTCTTTGAGCGAGATTACAGACAGCATTAAAAAAGGAGAAGGCACGGTTGGGCAGTTGGTCAAGGATAAGGATATGGCTGTGAAGCTCACGCAGACCATCGATTCGCTCAAGGATGTCGCCGATAAGATCAATCAGGGCAAAGGCTCCATCGGAAAGCTGATCAATGACGAGGAAACCGTCAATAATCTCAACGAAGGCCTGGCGGGCATCAACCGGTACGTCAGCAAAGCGGAGCAGTACCGGACTTTTCTCAACTACCGGGGCGAGTATCTTTTCGACAGGAGTGAGGCGAAAAATTATCTGGATATCAAGATTCAGCCGAATCAGGACAAATTTTACCTCATAGGTCTGGTCAGCGACCCCAAGGGAAAGCTGAAAACCCGTGATACGACCGTCGGCGGCGTGACGACCCGGACGGAGGAATGGGACAGAGACGGCCTGCTTTTCAATGCCCAGATCGGCAAACGCTATAAAGACGTGATCATCCGGGGCGGTTTGCTGGAATCGACGGGCGGCGTAGGACTGGATTATATGGCCTTTAACGACAAATTGAAGTTCAGTTTCGAGGCCTTTGATTTTTCCACCGATAACAAAACCCATCTGAAGGCGTCTGCGGAATATCAACTGTTCAAGCATTTATACCTGACCGCCGGTTGGGATGACTTCATCGGCAAGAAAGGCAGCAAATCGCCCTTCGCCGGCATTGCCATCCGCTTCGAAGACGACGATCTGAAATATCTCCTGACAACGACGCCGATCCCCAAATAATTTCTGGTTTGATGGGGGACACATTTCAAATCTGTCCCCCATCAAACCAATCAAAACAGGACTTGACAGCAAAACCGGCAATGAATATATTACGGCCGCTATAAGGGGTTATTTTCAAAGGGAGAAGGGATATGTATTTTAATCTTTCACAGGTGTCTCTCGCCAACAGTGTGTTTGCCCAAGGTGAAAGATTAGCGGGTCGATATTTTCGGCTCAGCCCGGAGGCCGTGAAAAACCACCGGTATGATGTGAAAACGCTGGCATATCTCGAGAAGCATGAAGTGAATGACCGGGCCTTTGCCCACATTTGCAAGTATCAATATAAAAAACCCGACGCCCCTGTGGATTCTGAAGGGCTGCATTTTTATAAGATCTGCCTCCAGGATCATCGGATACTCGATGCCGTGGAGCGGGCAAACTCCTTCATCAAGCTAAACCCGTTGCTCTTGTATATCGCCACACACGAGCTGGTACACGTCATCCGCTTCGATGCGGGAGAGATTGATTTTGATGCCTCCAGAGAAGACAAGGAGCGGGAAGAAGACCGGGTGCATGAAATTACGAAGGAAATTCTTCAGCAGGTCATGGATGCCGATCTCGGACTCGTACTCGATTGCTTCAGCAGTCGGTACAAAATAGGCGATTTATATCATTAATTATTGTGTTGGGAGGATTATTTTTTATATGCCGATCTATGAGTATAAATGTCAAAAGTGCGGAAGGGAATTTGATGTATTCCAGAAGATTACCGATCCTGCCGTCACGTCCTGTAAATTCTGCAGAGGACGGGTCAGCAAGCTGATCTCTCTTTCCTCTTTTCATCTGAAGGGTTCCGGCTGGTATGTCACGGATTACGGCGGAAAGAAAACAAATCAAACGGATACAAAGACGGAAACAGTGAAAGAAGAAACGACGACAACTCCCAAAGAGGAATCGGTAAAGGCGGAACCGGCAGCAAAAAGCAACGCCGATTGAAATCAACAGATAATTTTGACCATGAGGCGGCCGCCGATCAAAGGGGTCGCCTTTTTTGTATGATAGGGGTCAGGTCTACACTCTTGACTCCGCCTCAGGCGGAGTCAAGAGTGTAGACCTGACCCCTATCAATGAAAGGATAAATCGTCGTGACCATCAGGATATTCGAACCATTGTTTCATGCACGCTCGGCGACATTCGTCGGCGCTTCCAACGATCCGGGCAAATGGGGATTCCGCACGCTCAAACATATGATCGACGGCGGATTTGAAGGCAATATCTATCCCGTCAATCCCAAGGAAAATGAGATTCAGGGACTGACCGCTTTCAAAAGCATCACCGACCTTCCGGACACGCCGGACCTGGCCGTCATCATCGTTCCGCCCCCGGCTGTTCCCGCCGTCATCCGGGAATGCGTCGCCAAAGGCATCAAGGCGGGCATCATCATCACCGCGGGCTTTGCGGAGACGAATGCAGAAGGCGAGCGTCTCCAAAAGGAGATCGTCGAGACGGCCCGCGAGGGTGGGATGATTTTCACAGGTCCAAATTGCAATGGTCTGATGAGCCCCCGGAACAAGCAGTATATTCAGTTCCCGTCGTTTTACGTGCCGCCCGGTCCCATTGGGATCATCACCCAGAGCGGCAATGTCATGGACTCCCTGTCTTATCAGATCGGCATGCACGGCTTTGGTTGCAGTGTCTGCGTGGCGAGCGGCAACGAAGCGCTCCTCCATTCTGAAGACTATCTGGAATATCTGGGAGATGACCCGCACACCAAAGTCATCTTGTCTTACATTGAAGGATTCAAAGACGGCGAGCGCTTTATGGAAATCGCGGGGAGGGTCGGCAAAAAGAAGCCCATCGTCATGCTGAAGGCCGGCAAAACGCAAGCCGGAGCCAGGGCGGCGGCATCGCACACAGCAGCCATTGCCGGCTCCGACGCCGTTTTTGACGCCATCTGCAGGCAATCCGGCGTCATCAGGGCCGGAAGCCTCGATGAGTTGCTCCATATGGGTCTTGCCTTCCTGCGGCAACCCCTGCCCAAGGGACGCGGACTGGGCATTGTAACGGCCGGAGGGGGCTGGGGCGTCATGGCTGCAGACGCCTGCGAGGAGCTCGGTTTTGATGTGGTGAAACTGCCCGATGAAACGATCCGGGAACTGGATAAGCTCCTTCCGGCCTGGTGGAACCGTGGAAACCCCGTTGACCTGGTGGCCGGGGCCGCTGTTGACAATATCTTTAAATCGATTGAACTCGTCATGCAGTGCCCGTCCGTAGATGCCATGATGTTTTTGAGCATCATGCCCGCCATGAGAAAGGAAACTTTCGATCAGCCCCATAACGCAGTCGAGCGGGAAGAATGGGGCAAGCAGATGATCGTTGCGATCGCCAACGCCATGGATGAATTCAACGCCATCGCCGATAAATACGGGAAGCCCCTTGTTGTCGCCTCCGAACATATGTGGGCCAACCAGTATGAGCAGGCTGCCATTGAATACGCCGTGGGAGGACGGAACGCCATCTGCTACCGCATGCCCGGCGCCGCCGCCCGTGTCCTGGATGCCCTGGTGAAATACGGCAGCTATGTAAACCGAAAGTCGTAACAGGACGTAATCGGGGTTTTGATCATAGATCTCGAAGATACCGGCGGTGATGCTAAAGTAGAAGTCACTAAAAAAACTCGCAGAATATCACAATAAGATTGAATCTTATTTCTGCGTATATCAAGGTGGCGGTACCCCCTCCTAAATAGGGAAGTGTCCCGAATTACCCCCCGAATTACCCCGAATTACCCGAATTACCCGAATTACCCCATTGATGAATCTCAATAAACCTGATCCCTGTTTGCCAAAAAACCCAGATATTACACAATGCGTTTTTTCTGATAATAAACATATTTTACACATACTTTCAATAATAAATATTTGATTTCTATTGAATATTAGTTTATGGAAAATACCAGACAAGGGTGAGAGTTTTCCAAAAACCCGGATTTTACGCATTGTGTATATTAATTGTTGGGTTTGAATATTAAATACATTTCAACATATTTATAAGGAGAAAAACTATGGCATCAATACCGCAAAAAGTGAGTGAGAGACTTTCCCAAGGGATTAAAAGATTCCAGACTATCTTAACAAATGCAAAATCAAGAGACGTAAACGAATCAGACACGGTAATTATCGTCACTGACATGCTCTCAGAAATATTCGGCTATGATAAATATTCGGAAATCACGTCAGAGTTCACAATCCGTTCAACATATTGTGATCTTGCCACAAAAATAAATGGCAAAGTTCAATTATTTATAGAGGTAAAAGCTATAGGTCTTGAATTAAAAGATAATTACGTCAAGCAAGCAGTAGATTACGCAGTAAATCAAGGTATAGATTTTGTCGTTTTAACAAATGGAATAATTTGGAAAGCTTTTAAAGTCGCTTATACAAAACCAATAGATCAAGAAATGGTATTTGAAATTGATTTTCTACAATTGTCACACAAGAACGCTGAAGATATTGAAAAATTATTTTTAGTATCAAAGGAAGGTTGGCTAAAATCTACGTTATATGAATTCCATTCACAAAAACAAGCTTTAAGTCGTTTCTTTTTGGGCGCAATGATTATGAGTGATTCCGTTATAGAATTGCTCCGGCGCGAATTAAAGAAAATATCCCCTGATATAAAAATAACGTCAGATCAAATTAGAAATGTCATTTATCAAGAAGTCCTGAAAAGAGAAGTTGTTGAAGGTGAAAAAGCAGAAGAAGCAAAGAAGAAAATTAATAAAGCATTAACCAAATTTTCAAAAAGCAAAATGTCTAAAAAGAATCTCACTTCTGATGAAAATACAATTGAAGAAGGTTCAGAAGCAAGTAGTTAAGAAGAAGTTAAGTAACATGGCAATGTTATGAAAACCCAACCAGTCGCTACAGCCGATCGCGGCCCGCTGGGCCGCTCCGGCTGAGCTTGTCGTTCGGGGTGTAGGAATAGAGCGATGGCGGATCAAAGATTTACGGCGACAGAACGAGAAGCCATCTGGTTGGCGCACGAAAAGAAGTGCGGTTACACGAGAGAACTAATAGACGTAAGCAGCTTCCACATAGATCATGTCCTGCCCGAGAAGCTCGCCGACAGCCCAGACGAGTTGAACCGGACGAAGGCCCAGTTGGGTTTGGATGACAAATTCGAACTCACGGGGTTTGAAAATCTCCTTCCTTGTAAGCCGGGAATTAACCTGCAGAAGGGCTCAGTAATCTTGGAGCCCGCTCCCATTCACTATTTTCTTGCTCTTGCTGCGAGCAAGAAGGCCTTAGTTCAAGGCCATCTCGCCCGAATAGAGCAGCGAAAGAACCGAGGCCGTGCCCTTATCTTGCTGCAGCAGTGCCTTGAGCGGGGAGAGCTTTCGCCCGACGAGGTCGTCCGAATTTTGGAAGAGTACGTCGACCAGCCCGCTGAGATATTCAAACTGATAGAGGGAATGAAGTTTGCTGACTCAGAAGTCCACACGGTCGCGAAGGCTGATATAGCAGAATTGAGAAACAGACCCATAAGGCTTGGGAGAAATGACGATATAGATGGAGTCACTCTCACCAATGACGCCGACGAGCAAATCCATGTCAGAAGCTGCACGGAGTATGACGCTGCGATTGAGGCGGGTTATTTCGCACTCACGACGTTCGATATCAAAATGGCGACGTTTTTTGAGCATCAATGTGGCCTGCTCAAAGCCCTTGAGGCCGCGAGCACGCCCAATGTCAGCCACATTGCCGACCCAAGAGTCGGCATTGTAGACCTCCATCTGCTTCCGTTCTCTTTGTTTCCCTATATGGGGGAGGAACCTGAATCTTCTGACACGAACCCAACCTACCAGAGCAAAATCGCCGATGGCACGTTGGTAGTGCGTCGCATCACGCATAACCTTCTTGTGATCGAAGAGCATGAGGGCATGGGACAGCAATTGATCGAGGTCGTTCGGGCGGACTTTAACGGTGATGGAGTCGAGGATATCCTGCTATTTGAATATTGCTACGCAACTCATGGCACGTTGGGTTACGGTGGCATAAGAGTGCTGACTCTCAAGGACTCAACCAGTCGGTTCGAGGAACTGACATTGTAATCCCCTAACAACGGTTTCCACGCGGACGCGGAAAAAGCCCCGCGCCGGTGAAACCGAGCGTTAGCAAAAGGAATACCAATGAACCCTGATTATCAGGTATCAAAGTGCAAAAAATGCGGGGCAATCCTATCTGAACCAAAGTATGAACCAAGAAGTCCTTGCCCTGTTTGTGAAGAAAAGGGAAGAATTCATGATGAAGTGCTCGATGAAGAAGCCTGTATTTATGACCATATGCGTATGAAAGGAAAGCATGAAGGAAAAGGAAAACCCTTTTTCGATGCTCGAGTCGGCGCGGATTTCTACGTCAAAGAGATTGAATGGCGTCATTTGGAACGCGTAATAGATCGTGATAACAATCTCTATATTGAGGTTATTAAAGATGTGAAAACAGGGAAAGTCATTAAAGAAGTCAGAGAACCGTTAACAGATCACCAAGATCACGGTTCGGCTAAGCAGTGTAGATAGAAGTCCTAACCCACTTACGGAGACCCTTGGGTCCTTGGGGACATCCTTAAGATTTTAAGTTAGTAGTGGTGTAGCGCGATGATGGAGGAACAACTTAAAAACTTAAGGGCGTCCCGAACGACGAACGAATATTCTCTTTTACCGTCCATAATACATGGTAAAGAGATCCATATATTCATTCGAATGAGCGGTGGAATCCATCCGGCAGGTGAACTCATCTCCCAGAACCTCGTCGAAGAGTGCTCTCCACTGATGACGGAGCATGTGGTAATCGCTCCGGACGCCTCTGGGCTGCGTGAGGAATGATATATTTTCCGTCATAAGGAAAGAATCCACACTTGCCTGGGCGACATCAACATCTCCATCATGGGAGAAAACAAAATCGATGATTTTTCCATAGGACTGATACGTTGAAGCAGCAAGCTCCGGCGAATGGAGCTCCGGCGTGTCATTATTTGCGTCCAGTTCAAAAAGGATAAAGTTATCGATCCAGGGTTTCAATTGTTTCAGGTGGATTCTCTTTTTTTCCAACGGCATATGGTGATAGGCCAGAGAACTTATGGCCAAGTCGTACTTGTCGTCGAGCTTTTCGGAAACATCCTGGATTTTGCTGTTTATTGTCTTTATGACGGAAGGAGGAAAATCCTTTTCCAGCGTCTGCCGGGCAAGGTCGATCATGGCGGGAGAGGAATCGATGAGGAATATTTCTCCGATATCATCTACTTTACCGGCTTCTCTAAGTGTCTTTAACAGCCATGCCGTAAGCCCTCCGTCGCCGCAGCCGATGTCCATAAACCTGAACGGTTTTTTGATCTTCGGCATGGCGTTCACCGAGTGTTTGATGAAATTTCCCCTCGCCTTTTTCATGATGGGGACACCGGCGAAGTGCAGAAAAGGCCTGGGGTCCTCAAAACACACAGTGGGAGGTTCCAGTTCTCCATGGTGACGCTCCAGAAAGCCGATGAGAAAGGCATTTAAGAAAAGACCTTCTTCCTCCAGCATGGTGCCCGTTCGGAGCCATTCTATCCCGCGTTCCTTGTGCCCCCTTGCCGTCATAAGGGTGCCTGCATAATAATGAAACATGGGCAGAAGATGGGTCTGCACATCGCCATTGAAATGATCAGGGCCTTTCCCACCGGCCAGTATCTCTTTTCCCATCCGGCCCCATTGGCTTTTTTCATTTTCCGATAGAAAAAGCATATGATCCCCTTCTGCAAATACTTTATGGCTTCCGCAAACTCATTCCGCTGGAGATTTTTAAGTGGACCCAATGCCTATTAATCATCTCCCCGCCACATTTTCATGAAGAGGTCGCGAAGGGCCTCGCCTTTGCATTCGCAGGGCGTGGTGAACATATTCGGGTCTTTTTCCGCAATCTTTACGAGCGTATCGATCTCCGCATTCATCCGGTCTTCGGGAATGCCGGCCTCCTTCAGGCTCATGGGCTCGCCGATTTCTTTCTGGATCGATCTGATCCGGTCGATTAAAGCATCTGCTGCGGCCCTGGGCGAAGCAGCATCGATGCCCACAAAACGGGCAATATCCGCCAGACGCATCAGCGGGTCCGGTACGCCCTCATACGGCGGTTTCGTCGAGATGAAGGCCAGCGAATAGGGCAGGGCGATGCCGATGGCCCGTCCGTGGCCGATATGGAAGACCGCACCCGCCGAGTGTCCCAGGGCATGGGAAAGGCCCGTGTTGCTGTTCCCGAAGCCCAGCCCTGCAATGGTCGACGCATTGAGCATCTTTTCCCGCGCCGCTACATCGGAACCGTCCCGGCAGACCTGAGGCAGCCATTCCATGGCCATTCTGGCGGCCTGCAGGCAGGGGCCGTCGCTGAAATCCGTTTGCTGCCGCGACGTATAGCCGTCGATGGCGTGGGCAATGACGTCCAGGCCCGTACTGGCTGTGAGCCCCTTGGGCAGGCCGAGGGTCAGGCTTGTTTCGAGAACGGAAAGGTCGGGGACTATGTCGTTGTGGGCAAAGACAATTTTGCGGTTCATGGCCCGGTCCGTCAGGACGGCCACCCAGGTGACATCGGCCCCCGTGCCGCTCGTCGTCGGCACCGCCGCCAGCCGGGCTTTCCGGCGCAGATTCAGGACGGCTTTCGGCAGGATGGATTTGGTCAGGTCTCCGCCGGCCAGGTCGGGCCGTTCATAGAGCACCCAGGCCGCCTTGGCCGTGTCGATGGCGGACCCGCCGCCGAATCCGATCACCCATTGGGGATTACAATCGAGGAGAAAGCGGCTGGCGGCCAGGGCAATGTCCAAGGTTGGATCGGCCTCCACCTCATCCCAGATTTTCACGTCATAGCCCACGGCCTTCAGTGATTCCACAAGTTCCGAACATTTGTCTTTCAACACCCGGTCTGTAATAATGACGGCCCTATCGCCTTTGCCTTCCAGCTCGGCGGCAAATCGTTTCATGGCGCCCTTCCCGAAGATGACCCTGGGACTTAGAAAATACGGCATGGTTTATTCCCCCTTTTTGAATGTGATTGTCTGTGTGGGGACAGGTTTCGAATCTGTCCCTACACTTTGTTTGAAAATCGTTTTTTTCAAGATCGAAACAGAGATTTTATCGGGAGAAAGCATAAAAGAAGACCCTCACGAGGTCAAGGAAATAGATGGACATGAAAATTGACGACCTCGTAAAAAGTCAAATTCTGTCATTTCGAGGAGTCCCGCTGAAGCGGGACGACGAGAAATCTTTAATGATTTCAGGATTCCTCCCCCGCAAAATGCGGGGTCGAAATGACATGAGCGGTGCGTTGCGCACTTTTTACGAGGCCATCAAAATAGGCGGACATCATTTGAGGGTTGGTTTTTTGCCTCCCGTGTCTTTTCCTCAGGTTGGGTCTTTTCAAAGGGCCTGACATGATGTAGGCTGCATGGCAGAAAAGGGGCCGGAAGCTTGAAGAAATTGTTTTACAGGCGAACGCGTTAAGGCCGGTGGATGATGACCGGGAAGCATCCGGATAACGCGGCGCTCCCGCATCGGCTGAATATCAGGCCGCAAGCTTTCAGGCAGGGGACTCATCATGGACCAGGGGAGGGGAGAGTATGAATCGAGCCGTTTACGAGGGTTTATCTCTGTCGCCGGGAATCGGCGTTGCGCCGGTCTTTCGTTTGTCATCGCCGGCTTTTGAAACCACGGGGCGGCAGGTTGCTCCGGAGCACAGGGAAGCCGAGGCGGTGCGTCTTGAAACGGCATGCGCTGAGGTGACTCTTGCCTTGCAGGAATCGGCGGCGGACAAAACCCGCCCTGTGATGATCGACATCCTGTCCGATCCCTTATTCCACGGCAGTATGGTTGACCGCGTCCGCAACGGACGAACCGCCGAGGATGCGGTTGTTGAAACCGCCTTTGATCTCAAGGTGATATTCGGCGAAATTCCCGATCCCGTTTTGCGCGCCCGGGGCGATCACGCGGAAGAACTCGGTCGCCATATTTTTAAACGGCTTAAAAAACTTCC
>JAFGHS010000004.1 GCA_016930075.1 Deltaproteobacteria bacterium | reverse complement strand
GAGGCCTTCGGGACCAATATGGTGGCTGACATGGTCAATGCACGGGGGGGATACCCGACCCGGAACTGGCAGCGCGGCGTTTTTGATGAGATCGATGAGATGAACGGTCAGGCCATGACCGAAAAGGTGCTGGAAAAAGAGCTGGCTTGCTTCGGCTGCCCCATCGCCTGCGGGCGCGGGACGGCCATCAAGGACGGGAAGTGGGCCGGGAAAAGCGGCGAAGGGCCGGAGTATGAAACCGCCAACATGTTCGGCGCCTGCTGCGGCATATCGGACATGAACGCCGTTACCATGGCCAACTACCTGTGCAACGAATACGGCATCGACACCATATCGGCGGGATCATCCATCGCCTTCGCCATGGAGTGCTTTGAAAAGGGGATCCTCACCAAAGATATGACCGGCGGCATGGACATCAATTTCGGCGATACCGATCTCATTGTGGAGCTGGTGGAAAAGATTGCAAAGAGGGATGGCATAGGCAACCTCCTGGCGGAAGGGACAAAGGTCATGGCGAAAAGGCTTGGCGGAGGCTCTTTCGTTTTTGCCATGAACGTCAAGGGGCTGGAACTCCCGGCCTACGACCCCCGCGCCGCCAAGATCTGCGGGTTGGGGTATGTCACGGCGAATCGCGGCGGCGACCATATTACCGGGTTTATCGAAGCCCCCACTTTTATCGACGCCCCGATTCTCCTCGTCGAGGACAGCAGCATCTATGACCCCCTCGATGTAAAACCCGAAGAAGCCAAAATCCTGGTCGATATGGAGGACGCCCTGACATCCCTCGACGCCCTCGGGGGCTGCAAATTCATGGGGGCTCTCCTGAAGGCCGAAGACCTTGTCGATCTCATCAAGTGCGCTACAGGATGGGACTTCACTGTCGATGATTTCAGGAAGGGCGGCGAGAGAATCTACAACCTCATACGGGTATACTGCAACCGGGAAGGCATCAGAAGAAAAGACGACATGCTGCCGGAGAGGCTGATGAATGAGCCCCTGCCCGACGGGCCCGCGGAAGGGATGGTGATCGACCTTAAGACCCTGGAAATGCTCAAGGATGCCTACTATACGATCCGCGGCTGGGATTTGAACACGGGGATCCCCTTGCCGGCCAAGCTTGAGGAACTGGGTCTGGCCGAGCTTCTGGAAGATGTCAAAAAAATGCCATGATTGAAGGAGAAATACTGTGACCTACGCCGACAAGCCCTGGCTCAAGAGTTACAAACTCGGGCCGTATAAACTCAAAGCAACCTGTGAACCTTATCCGGTAGAGGCGCTCTCCAAAATCCTGGACAACGCCGCGGAAAAACACGGCGGGAAAACGGCCGTGCAGTTAGGCGCCAGAACTGTTTCATACAAACAGCTGCGTGAAAAGGCCGATGCCCTTGCCTTTTCACTGGCCGCCCTGGGCATACGGCGCGGCGACCGGGTCTGCCTCTTTCTTCCCAACTGCATCGAATTCGTCATCGGCGACTGGGGCATCATCAAGGCGGGCGGCGCCACGGTGCCGACAAGCGCCATGAGAACCGATGAAGGGCTTCTCCATGAACTGGCGCAGTCCGGCGCCAGGGCCATCATCTGCTGCGAAGCCGATCTGCCTCGCGTCACGGCGCTGAAGCCGCAAACGGCCGTTGAACATATTATCCTCGTCCCGGATCCGGGGTCTGAAGGATTTAAAATGGCAACCCTCCCGGCGGGCGTTTCGGGCTTTGACCGTCTCATTGAGGAAAATCTGGGGCAATCGGTAGCCGTGGAAATGGATCCCATGAACGACCTCTGCGAGCTTTCCTTCACCGGCGGCGCCACGGGGCTGCCGAAGGGCGTCATGATCACCCACTGCAACCGGTATGCAAACCTGGTCCACGGGCTGGCATGGATGATGGAACCCCTCTCCCGGGGAATCATCGGCAAGGCATCCGTCTTCATCACCATTCCGTTGTTCCATTCCTACGGCCATGCCCTGGTCCACATGGCTGCTTTCTGGGGTCTCAGGGTCATGATTGCGCCGGACCCGCGGGATATTGAAGACATCGTCAATACCATCAGGGAGCACCGCCCGTTCCTCATCCCCACCATTCCCACGCAGCTCATGCGAATCGGAAAACACAAAATAGGCCGCGTGAACTGCCTTTTCTTTTCCGGCTCGGCGCCGCTTCCCGATTCGGTGCGCGAGGCCGTTACGAAGGACATGGGAAACCCCATCGGCGAGGGGTACGGCCTCACGGAGACAAGCCCCCTGGCAACCCTCAACCCATCGGCCTTTTCCAAGATTACGGGGTTTATGGCGAAGGAAAAGCGCGGGCTCGGCATCCCCGTGCCCGATACGGAATTCAGGGTGATTGATCCCGCCTCGGGGGACGACGTGCCGTTTGGGGAGACCGGCGAGATTATCATCCGGGGGCCGCAGGTGATGAAGGGGTACTGGCCCGATGCCTCAGGACTCACGGAAGACCGGTGGTTTCATACGGGGGATCTGGGCTGCATGGACGACGAGGGCTTTTTCTACATTACCGACCGGATCAAAGACATGATTAATGTTTCCGGCCTGAAGGTCTATTCCACCAAAGTGGATGATGTGATCTTCCGGCACCCCGCCGTTCAGATGGTCGCAACCATCGGGGTCCCGGACCCGGAAAAGGAAGGGAGTGAGCGCGTCGTTGCCATTGTACGGACGAGGAGGGAGTTTTCCGGAAAGGTCTCGGAAGAGGACATCATCAATCTCTGCAAGGAAAAACTTGCTTACTACGAGGTCCCCAAAATGGTGGTTTTCAAGGATGATCTTCCCATAACGGTAACGGGAAAGCTGTGGAAAAAAGAACTCCGCGATGAGTTCAAAGACATTCTCAGCAGGAAAGAATGACGAGCTGCTGGTACGCAAAAAATAGAAAGGGGGGTTTGAAACATGGCAAAGGTACCATACTGCACGGAGGAATGGCTGGAGGCTTTTGCAAAGGCATACCGGGCCAATCCGAAGTATGAAAATACCCTGAAAAAACTGACGTCGAGCGTCTATTTCAGGGTTCTGGCCGAGCCGACATGGGGGATCGATGAAGATATTATCTTCGGGGCCGCCCTTGAAGCCGGCAAACTTTTGAAGACGGAATTCATCAGCGCAGAGAACGCCGTAAAAGTCGCCACCTTTATTCTTTCGGCCACCCCGGCAGAATGGAAGAGCATTCTCACGAAAAAGACCAAGTTCGTGACCGATTTCATGCTCGGGAAGATCAAGCTTGATCACGGCAGCAAGGTGGGCATCCTGAGCATTGCGCCCCACTCGAACACCCTGGTCGACGCCCTGACGCAGGTGGAGCTTCAGTTCCCCGATGATATGACTGCCGATGAGGTGGAAAAGTACCGGGCGAACATGAAGGCATTCCGCTCCAGACTGGGCGTGTAATCTACGTTAACCGGCAAAGGCCTGCCCGGCCGCACAGAAAAGCTGAAGGGTCGGTAAAAAGATCATAAACCCCGTCGCTCCGGCTGTCGTATTTGCAGGGATCAGCTGCGGCGCGTCAAACGGTCGGCTGCTGAATGATGATGGTTTTCAATCGACGGACGTTTTTAACTTTTTTTCCTCGTTGAATCGCCTGACGGCCAGATCAATGAGTTCCGAAATCAATTGCGTGCCTTTTTTTCCAACGGCCTCCCATAGTTTCGGATACATGCTGACGGCCGTAAAACCGGGAAGGGTATTGACCTCGTTGACGAGAAGATCGCCCTCGGGGGTAAGAAACATATCCACCCGCGCCATACCTTCCAGACACAGGGACTGAAAGGTTCGGACCGCTATGTCCTGAACGGCCTTGATCATCTTTTTTGACAATTTGGCCGGGATTTCAAGGGTGGCCCCTTTTTCATCGATGTATTTGGCTTCATAGGAATAAAAGTCGTGGTGTGCCGCGTTGCTGATGACCTCGCCCGGAATAGATGCGCAGGGAAATTCATTGCCCAGGACGGAACACTCGATTTCGCGCCCCGGAATATTTTCTTCGATGATAATTTTCCGGTCGTATTGAAAGGCAAGGCCCACGGCTTTCTTAAATTCCGTCTTCGTTTTTACCTTGCTGATCCCGACGGAAGAACCCAGATTGGCCGGTTTGACAAACAGGGGCAATCCCAGCCTGTCGACAACGGCTTCAAATGATATTTTATTTTTCTCATGCCTTGAAAAAGCGACAAAATCAGATGTCGGAATGCCGGCATCGCGAAAGAGCCGCTTCATGACGTCCTTATCCATGCCGACCGCCGATCCCAGGACGCCGGGACCGACGAAGGGGATATTGGCAAGTTTGAACAGCCCCTGAATGGAACCGTCCTCGCCGTAAGGACCGTGGAGAACGGGGAAGATGACATCGATATGGCCGATTTTCTTTTCAGAATCGACGCTCATCAGTTGATTTTTCCGGGCTCCGGGGTGAAAAGAGACATGTCTGGCCGTTTTGTTCAAGGCAATCAGTTTCGGATTATCGCTGTTGAGTAAATAATGCTCCGCATCGTTTAAGTGCCAGACGCCTTCCTTGTCGATGCCGATGAGGACAGGTTCAAACTTCTTCTTATCCATGGCATTGATGATGTTTCTTGCCGATTGGAGTGAAACCTCATGCTCTGCCGATTTGCCGCCGAAAATGACGGCTACCCTTAATTTTTTTGTTTTTGTCATGGTCTACCCTCTTTATAAAATTTACATGAGCGCCATATCTTCGGCTTCCCGCATCAGGTCATCCCGGAATTTGGGATGGGCGATACTGATCAGGGCAAGCGCCCGTGCCCGTGTCGATTTTCCTTTCAGGTTAACAATGCCGTATTCCGTAGCGACATAATGCACGTCCATCCGGGGCGTCGTGACCATGGTCCCCCCAGGAAAACGGCTCACGATGCGGGATATTTCACCGCCTTTTGCCGTGGAATATAAAACCAGAATAGCCTTGCCGTCAGGCGCATCGTAAGCGCCCCGGACAAAATCGAGCTGCCCCCCCGTTCCGCTGTATTGGTGGCCTTCCAGGAATTCGGCATTACACTGTCCAAGCAGATCGATCTGAAGGACGGCGTTGATGGCCGTCATCCGATGATTCTTTGCAATGATGGCAGGATTCATGACGTAGGAGCTGGGATAATTTTCGAAGCTTCTGTTGCCGTCCATAAAATCGAAGGTCTTCCTGCCGCCATAGGCCAGTGAAAAAACATGTTTACCCTTGTGAAAATTCTTGCGCCGGCCCGTTATGACCCCTTTTTCAATCAAATCCACCATTCCGGGACAGAGAAGCTCCGTATGGATGCCCAGATCTTTGTGACCTTCCAGATAAGGTGTTATGGCATTAGGGAGGGTGCCGATGCCGAGCTGAATAACCGCATGGTCCGGTATATATTCGGCAACGATCTTTCCGATGACCGGATCGAGGGGATTCGGTTGCATGGGCAATATTTCCAGCAAAGGCTCCGTGTTCTCAACAATCAACGAAACATCGGATATATGAACCAACGCATCGCCGTACACGAAGGGCATATTCTCGTTGACTTCAACAATCAATTTTTTGGCAAGCTTTGCGATAAAGGATATGTATCCGTTACACGGTCCGAAACTGAAATACCCATCCTTATTCATGGGGGAGACGGTTGTTATGGCAATATCGACCTCCATGGTTTCCATAACGATTTTGGGTATCTGATGGAGATAGGCGGGGATAAATTGCGTCAGGCCGACGCGAACCATGTTCCGGGACGCTTCACTCACAAACCAGGTGTATGAATCGATGACGTCGGCAATATCAGGATTGCCGATTGTCCGGGCAAAATGCTTCTGGGCGTTGAACGTGTAAACCTTGATATGGTTCAGGTCGTTTGCCCGCGCCCGCGCGGCGACGGCGGCCAAAAGGCCGGGCGGTTCCGCAACGGTGACACCGTGGATAACCGTATCCCCGTCTTTGATGACGGCTGCCGCTTTTTCTAAGGATACCTGTTTCTTTTTGTATGCATCATCATATTTTTTCATCTTGACATGCCTGCCCTCATAGACGCGGTTCATGTTATCGCCCCCGGAACATCCTTGCAAGGGGAATGTCGATCCGGATATGTCCGGAAAGCCGATTTGTTTAAAGCTTATGGAAATAGTTGATTAATTATGGTTAATGGTATATCGAAAGGTATCAGCAAGCAATAAACTTTTCAACTGCAAACAGACGAATCGATATGCCGGCAAAAGACAGCTTACTTAAAAAATACATGTCGCGGAAAATATCCGCCCAGTACCTTCTGCTGCTCATCCCTGCGATTTCCCTTCTCTTTATTATTTTCGGGATTGTCGTATATTATCTGGAAAAACCGCAAGCCATCAATGCCAACCGTGAATTAGCCGAAATCATTGCCAAAAAGACAAATCAGGCTCTCATGAGATGGCTCGAAGAGCAGATTCGGACGGCCCAGACCATCGCCCACGATCCCCGTATTGTCGATGTATGCATTTCGCCGACGGATGCCGACAAAAGGTCGGCTGCACAGAAATTTCTTTCGGAAATGCACTTGCGCTATCCTTATTATGAAAATATTCCCCTGGCCGTCAAGCTTGATGACGACAAAACATTCTCCATCGATGTTCATGGCGATAAGAAAGTCATTGGAAACGGAAACTTCTTCATGGATACCGTTGAAGGCAAAACCATCGGCAAATGCGGCCCCCAGTTCAGTTACATAAGAAACGTCTTCCAGGGGAAACCTTATTTTATCAGCGAGGTTTATCCCAGCATCCTCCGGGGAAATCCCATCTTCGTCGTTGCCGCTCCCGTTGTGAAAGACGGCGTCATCGTCGGCGCAACCATCGTTGCCCCGCGGATGGATTATTTTACCGAGTTTTTCGTTGAGAGGTCGGTAATCGGGACGACCGGTTACCTGTCGATGATCGATCAGAGAGGAATATTTATTTCACACCCGCAAAAAAAACTCATCCTGAAAGAGGAGGGCAGGGATTTAATCAAACCGGTTATGGACAGGATTGCTGCGGGTGAATCGTATTTTTTATCGAGCTTTGAGGGTCAGTTCAAGGCCTATTATGTGGAGAAATTAACAACCGAACAGTTTCATATGCAGGATAGCTGGTATATTATCTTTTGCCGAGGATACAAGGAGATTATGTCCGGCATCGTTGCCTTCCTGATCAAAACGGTTTTCAGCATGCTTCTTATCGCCGTTGCCGTAACGCTGCTTGTTTATTTTCTTACGAAAAACCTCATCACCAAACCCATGGACAAGCTTGCCACGGCGGCAAACAGCGTGGCGGACGGCAATCTTCTTGTTCAAATCGACACCGGCAGCAGCAGCAACGAAGTGGGCATCCTCAGCCGGTCCATCAATAACATGACGGAGAACCTTCGCGAGCAAACGATTAAAATCAGGGAGGCCGTCGATACCCTGAATACGACGGCGACAACCATCGTTTCCGCCTCACGCCTGCAGGAAGAGGCGATGATGGGATTCGAAGGCAATGTGGCGCAGGTCGGCGTTTCATCCAAACAGATTTCGGCCACGTCACAGGAGCTTGCCAATACCATGGCAGCCGTCAAGAATGTCGCTTTGGAGGCATCGAAGCTGGCCAATGCAGGGCAGGTCAGTCTCTCCGTTATGCAGAGCGCCATGCAAACCCTGTCCAAAGGAACGGACATCATTTCAGAGAAACTCTCATTGATCCACGAAAAATCCGTGAGCATCGACAGCGTGATTGCAACAATCACGAAGATAACGGATCGGACAAATCTTTTGTCTCTTAATGCCGCCATCGAAGCGGAAAAAGCGGGCGAGTACGGCAGAGGCTTTTCCGTCGTCGCCCGGGAAATCGGATGGCTTGCCGACGAAACGGGAATATCGGCCCTCGATATTTCCGATATTATCAATGAAATGCAGGAATCCGTCGCAGATGCCGTTGCGGAAATGGACCGTTTCCGGGCAGGCGTCACACACGGGGTCCGGTCTGCGGACGACGCCACCCTGCAACTCTCGCAGGTGATCGACAAGGTGGCCTACCTCCGTCCGGAATTTGACAAGGTAAACGAAGGCATGCATTTCCAGTCCCTCGGCTCCGGCCAGATCAGCGAAGCCATGGAAGACCTGAATCGCAGCGCTGTACGGATTACCGGTTCTCTTTCGCAGTTGAAGGCCGTCACGGACAGTCTGAATTCCGCCGCAAACAGGCTCATCGCGACGGTTTCCCGCTTCAGGGTATGATGTATTTTGTTGTCTGCCGTCATTTTCACAGGTATTTGCAAACAAAATGAAAAAACAGAAAGTTTTACCCCACGAAAATACGCCGCCGTCGTCCGCCCCTCGCAAACCCCGCCTGCTCTGGGCCAATGCCTACTGTCTGCTTGATACGTCCAGCGGCGCATCCATGGCGGTGCGCGAGATGCTGCGCCAGCTGGTGATAAGCGGCTATGAGGTGAATATCCTGGGAGCGACGATCTTCGATAACGAGCGCGGACAAACGATTCTCAAGCCCTTCTGGTCGCAAGTCGAGGCCAACCGGGGCGGCTCGGTGAGGATTCACGATGAGGTGCTGCAACACCTCCTGGTGGTCACCGAAAGCCCGATACGGAAAGAAATGCGGACGCGCGAGGAAGAATTGTGGTTCGGCCTGCTTTTGGCGTACTTTAATGAATTCCAGCCGGACGTGGTGTTCTTCTATGGCGGCAAACCTCTGGATATGCTCATGGCGGCGGAAGCGCGGGCACACGGCGTGGCGGTGGCGGCCTATCTGGTCAACGGCAACTACAGCGGACAAATCTGGTGCCGCAACGTCGACCTTATCCTGACCGACAGCCGGGCCACCGCTGATCGGTATGCACACACCGAGGGCTATGCCGTGACCCCTGTCGGCGCTTTTATCGATCCGTCGCAGGTGGTAGCCAAAACGCACAGCCGGGAGCGGATTCTCTTCATCAACCCTTCTGTGCAAAAAGGCGTGGGCCTGGTGATACAGCTTGCCCTGCTGCTGGAAAAGCGCCGCCCGGACATCGTGTTCGAGGTGGTGGAGTCGCGCGGGAGCTGGCAGCAGATGCTGGAAACCTTCAGCGCGGCCCTGGGGACGCCGCGCAGGCAACTCGACAACGTGGTGCTTACCCCCAACACAAAGGACATGCGCCCCCTGTATGGACGCACCCGCTTGCTGCTTGCGCCCAGCCTCTGGTGGGAAAGCGGTGCGCGGGTGCTGGCCGAGGCGATGCTCAACGGCATCCCGGCCATTGTGACCGACTCCGGCGGAAGTCCGGAGATGATCGGCGATGGCGGCATCAAGTTGCAGCTGCCCCCGGCCTGTTATGAGAAGCCCTATAACACCTTGCCGAAATCCGAACTGCTCGATCCGCTCATTGAGCGCATCATCCGGCTTTATGACGATGACGTTTTATACGAGACCCTGGCGGCCCGCGCCCTGGCGGTGGGGCAAAGCCGCCATAGCCTGTATGCAAACACAAAGCGGCTGACCGCTGCGCTTGAGCCGTTGATTGGCCGCAGCAGAAACCATGCTCCTGCAATTGAAGATGATTAAAAGAAAAGACTCCATCTGATTCGATGGAGAGAAGATGTTGGACCCCGGGCCTCGATCGGTTTGCGTCAGGCCGGGGAATCGGCGGGATCGAACCGGGAAGAACCGGCCACTCGCCTTTAAGATAAAACAGGCAGTCCCGGACTTATTTGACGATACGCACCGGAAGGGCCGTGGTGATATCTGTACGTTCCGACTGGTCAATCATGAGCCGGATGCCGCCTTGAAATTGGAAGGCAAACGCCTGAGAGCCTCTTGTCTCCGATGTCCAGGGGCAACCCTCCGTCAAGGTTATGAAGGGGGTCAGGTGATAGCGGCCGCTTAACGATCTGTCGTACAAACCCTCCAGTTCTTTCCATGTCGGCAACCGCCAGTCCGCATAGCCTCCGCCCCGGAAGTTCTCACAATAGCTCTTGGCCCCATGCCAGGTAATCCCCTGCCCGTTGTCCCTTGCCGCCCACATCAGCTTGGTGTGCGTGTCAAGCACCGTTCCATTATCATAAGCGATATACCGTCCATCCGTTCCGATTTTTTTCCGACCGGCCGGTTCGGTTTCCTGCCCGTTTGCTTCCTGCAATTTCACTTCTTTTATTCTGCTCGTTTCCGCCTTACGGGGCTGACCATGGGCCGGCGTCTCCAGACTGAATTCCCGCGTTTCCTGCGTACCCGGATGCATGACCCGCGCCGCTATCAGCTTCGGACGGATTTCCTCCCCGTCTTCGATCACAAAAATGCCCTCGGCCTTCAGGTACGCCCTCGTCCAGTAGAGATTTCTGGCGACATTGCGCTCCGAATAATTCCACCACAGAGACCACGCTTTGCCGTCATGCTTCAGGCTGAGAGGAAACCGATTGTTATCCGCATCGGGCTCGCCGAGGGTGACCGTCATGGCGCCCCCATCGGGAAGGGTGAATTTTTGCTCCTGCAAGTTCCGGAATCTTTCGACAAACGGCGCCGTTACCTGCATCTGCCGGTCCAGGTAGGCCACTTTCTCCTCTGCGAGTTTCAGGTTTTCTTCCCTTTTTAAGATTTCCACCATCCTGGCGTTTTCCTTTTGCGCCTCTTCCTTCCGGCGATCATAAGCGGAGATCTTCTCCGAGTATTCTTTTGTAGACTCAAAAGCGTCTTTTGACGCCGGTTCGGGCGGCAGATTCGCTTTCGTCAGCGCCTGCTGCCGGGCATAGGCGGCCTGCAGACTTCTCATATTCTCCCCGTGCACGTCATCGATGCGGCTCTTTAGCCCGGCCATCTCCCGTTTCAGCTCCTTCGCCTGGGTCAATGCCTGCGCGAGAGGAAGGCTGCCGTCAATGGGCGCCCACGATTCCCGGGAAAGCGCCGCCTTCCGGGACAGTTCATTCCAGCGGTATTCGTTCTCCAGAACCGCCCGGCGAATGCGATCCTGCTCCTTCGACAGGACGTGGGCTTCATCCGTTCTGGCACTTTCCTGCTCAGCCAATATCTTATTAAGACGGGCCTTGATCTCCCGTCCTTTTGCCATCCGCTCCGCATCCGCCCTGTTCTGTTCGCCTTTGGCCTTCAGGGCCTGCTCCTCCCGGAAGATGCGCTGCCGGTCCCGCTCACGATCCAGAGCAAGCAACCAGGCGTTGAGTTCTTCCAGCTTTTTCCCCTCGGAACCTTTCAGACCGGCCAGTTGATCTTCAAGTTCCACGGATTGCTTAAACGCCTTTTCTTCTCTGTCCAAAGCGCCCGGGTCATTCATCAGATTTTCAATCTGGCGGTCAAGGGTGTATGTATCAAGTTCGATTCTGGCCCTTCCTTTTATGTATGTCTCTCCGTTTGCCTCGCGATACGATGCGAGATCGCCCGGCAAGGCTCTGGCGATACAGGATGCCGCCGCATTGATCTGATCTTTCTGAAGTTTAGTGTTTTTCACGGCCGCCAGCGTGGAAAGATAGTCCCCTGCCTTCTCGAAAGCCAGTCGTTTGGCCCTTTGAAGGACAAGAGATTCGACCTGGCTTTGCGACTGTCCTTTGCCGACAACGGCTTCGACTTCTTTTTCAAAGATTTTTATCTCCGCAAAGGCAGGAACAATGGATAGGGAAAAAAAGACAAGGGCAAAAAAACATACTTTATTTTTAAATGTCCGCATTCCTCTCGCCTCCAGATTAAATATTTACGATGGATTTTTATATGTTTAACATAATAATAAGTCAAGGAAATTGGTGACTGCCGTTGGAAATTACGGATGCGAGGATGAACAGGAATACGCAACGGGGGAAAAGGCCTGTCATAAAGAGAACCTCGACCGGATATCCATCCGATATGCCGGCAGCGCGACAGCTTTGCAATTCCCTTGAAATAAATGTATTGACAATATGAAAATTGAAAAACATAGTAACGGTCATCGGTTCCATAGCAAAGACCCGTTGCCGACGCCCCACCCCTATTGTGTATAAAGATCAGCAATTGCCGGTCGTTTGAAAAGAAAGGAGATGGATAAGGATGTATTGTCCAAACAGTGAATGCCCGGATTTCCAGGATACCGGTGTTCCCGGTGAATACGTAGAGGGTATAACCGAGTGCCCGTTTTGCGGCAGCCGCCTGGTGGAACAGATGCCGGACACGAAATTGTCGGCTGAGGAAAGCAAAACCGATCAAAAAGAAAGGGAAGCCAAACAGGAAGAAGAACCGTTCAGCCCCATCGAAGAGCTGGATGAGGAACTGGTTGTCGTCGCAAGTTACAGCTCCCGCCAGGATGCAGAGCTTGCAATTACCTATCTCATCAACAAGGGCATCGACGTTTTCGAATCGACGGACGACTGCGGCGGGACTTTGCCTGCCATCGGCTTTGCGGCGGGGATTCGTCTTTTGGCGCCGAAGAGCCAGTCGGAGCAGGCGATGGATTTTCTTAAAAAGATAGAACAAGAATGAGGAAAATGGAAAATGTGCCGCCCATTATAGGGATCACGATCGGGGATGCGGCAGGAATCGGGCCGGAAGTGGTGGCGAAAGCCGTGCGCTGCGAGGATGTGCGCGCGATCTGCCGGCCGCTGGTGATCGGCGATGCACGCGTATTTGCCGATCCGAAGTTCAGCGCATCCATGGGCGATGCGGATGTGATTTATTCGCCGGCCGATGCGTCTTTTACGCAGGGGCGCGTGACGGTCCTGGATTTGCAAAACCTCGATCCGGTTATGATGGTCATGGGGCAGGTTCAACCGGTGGCCGGGCGTGCGGCCGTGGAGTATGTCCTTAAAGCAACGGAACTGGCCCTCTCCGGCGTCATCGACGCTGTGGCAACAGGGCCGCTGAACAAAGAGGCCATCCGTCTGGCCGGCTATCCCTATATCGGGCACACGGAGCTTCTCAAAGCGGTCACACATACGGAGCGCTGCACCACCATGCTGGCAACACCCGGCCTGCGCGTCACCCATGTTACGCGTCATATCCCCTTTCGCGAGATTGCAGCGCATATCACTGAAGAGAATGTCTTAAACACCATCCTGATCACCCATGAGGGCATGCGCTCCCTTGGGTACGCAGCTCCGCGGCTGGCCGTGGCCGGGCTCAATCCGCACAGCGGCGAAGGCGGATTGCTGGGCCGCGAGGAGATTGAAGCCATCGCGCCGGCTGTGGCATGCGCCCGCAGTCGCGGTCTCGATGTTCGAGGCCCCGTTGCGGCAGACTCCGTCTTTTTCAAGGCCCTTCGCGGGGATTATGATGCGGTTGTGACGCTTTATCACGATCAGGGTCATATTGCCGTGAAAACGCACGGCTTTGAGCAATCCATCGCCATCACACTGGGTCTGCCCATCATCCGGACATCCGCCGACCACGGCACGGCTTTTGACATTGCCGGTCAGGGCATTGCCTCTGCGGACAGCATGCAGGCCGCCATCATCGAGGCCGCGCGAATTGCCCGCCGGCGGCAAGGGATGGCGGCGGAGGCTTGAGGATCATCCTTGCAAAATGTTATGGAATGACACGGCTCATTACTTTGCTGCAAATTAAAGTTGACGAAACAGGACAAAATATGTGATTTTCCTGCCAATGACTGGTGTTTTTTATGCTCCGCCGAAAAGACGTGGAGAAGAAAGGAAAGGTCGCGGACGGATGCGGCCATAACGCCGTCAGGCATCCGAAAAGCCGTGTTTTAAGAAGCAACCAACTTAAGCAAGAGAAAGGAGACAATATCTATGTTCAAGGAATTCAAAGAGTTTGCTGTAAAAGGTAACGTCATTGATATGGCCGTCGGCATCATCATCGGTGCAGCCTTCGGCGCCATCGTCAAGTCTCTTGTGGATGATGTGATCATGCCGCCTATCGGCCTGCTTCTGGGAAATGTCGATTTCGCAAATCTTTTCTGGGTGCTCAAAGAAGGCGCCGCGGCGGCAGGGCCTTATGCGAGCGTCGCCGCCGCCAAAAGCGCCGGGGCCGTCACACTGAATATCGGCTTATTTATTAATACGATCATCACGTTTATCATTGTCGCCTTTGCGATATTCCTTGTCGTAAAGCAGATTAACCGGTTAAAAAAAGAGGCCCCCGCTGATCCGACCACGAAGGACTGCCCCTTCTGCCTGTCGAGCGTGCCGATCAAAGCAACGCGCTGCCCCCATTGCACGTCTGAGATCAAGGCCGCATCTTAATTAAAGGCAGGACCCGGGTCTTCTAAACGCATATTCCTGGGGATGCGGCCTCCGCATCCCCAGGAAATCACATCCTTAAGCGGGGGGGCGATTTCAAATCCGACCCCCCTAAGCCTCGCACCTGATCCCTGGAATTTCGGCGGACGGGTGACGGACGGCGGCTCAGTCATCGATATTGTCGAAAAAGGCGTACAAAATGTCAAAAATACCCAGAAACCCGCAGGACATATTTCCGGAGATTACGGAAGATTTCAAACATGTCTTCGGCGAGGATCTCGTGTCTGTGATCCTTTACGGAAGCGGCGCACGGGGGGATTATGTCCCCGGCAAATCGGACATTAATTTGTTGATCATTCTTTCCCGGCCTTTTGTCGATGTGCTTGATAGAACCGTGGATGCCGTCGGCAAATGGAAGAAACGCAATGTCGCCGTGCCTCTATTCATGACAAAGCCGTTTGTCCTGTCATCCGTCGATGCGTACCCTGTTGAATTTCTCAATATGAAACTCAATCATATTGTTGTTTATGGCGAATCCGTCCTTGACGATTTGGAATTCAACCCGACCCATCTCCGTTTACAACTGGAAAGGGAGTTTAAAGGCAAGGTCCTGCACCTGCAGACGGGATTTTTGGAAACGCAGGGAAAGCCAAAGAAAATCCGCGAACTGATAAAAATATCCTTCAACGCAATGATTGCTCTTTTTAATGCAATATTATATTTAAAGAACATCGACATTCCACGGGACAAGCGCCGGATCATCAAGGCTTTAGCGGATGCTTATCCGATCAATCCCTCTGTTTTTCTAAAATGCGCAGAAGTCAAAGAGGGCACAGATCATTACTCCTCAGCGGAAATTGATGCCGTTTTCAGAAATTATTTGCAGGAGATCAGCGAGCTGTCGGGTTTTATCGATCATGAAGAAATTTAGGGAAAGTCATCATTTATTATTTAGGAGGTAAAACATGTCGTCAGGACTTAAAAAGGCGCTTATTGCAGGGGGCGTCATCTTTATCATCGTTATCTCTCTGTATGGCTTTATCAAAGGGATGTACAATAATTTTGTTGCATTGGACGAAACGGTGAAGGCCTCATGGGCCCAGGTTGAAAATCAGCTCCAGCGGCGCTTTGATCTCATCCCGAATCTGGTTGAAACGGTGAAGGGATACGCCAAGCAGGAAAGAGATGTGTTGGTTGAGGTGACCAATGCAAGGGCCAAGGTGGGGGGCGCCGGAAATATTCCGGACAAGATCCAGGCCAACAATGAATTGTCCGGCGCCTTAAGCCGGCTGCTTCTCGTTGTTGAACGGTATCCCGATCTCAAGTCGAACCAGAACTTCCTCCATCTCCAGGACGAACTGGCGGGGACGGAAAACCGGATCGCCGTCGAGAGGAAACGCTACAACGACGCCGTGAAATCATTCAACATCGCTATCCGGAGCTTCCCTGCCAATCTGTTTGCCGGCATGTTCGGTTTCAAAAGCGCCGCTTTCTTTGACGCCCCGGCAGCGGCGGCAACGCCGCCGGCTGTTAAATTCTAAGAACAATACCGGGGACGGATTTGACATCTGTCCCCGGAAGTTAAGCGAAGCGAAATGACGGCGTATGGCCCTCCCTACATGGCCTCCGGTTTCAGGGCTTTCCGGCGTGACGGATTGCGTGACTCCTTAGCGGATCGGGTTTCTGCGGCGCCGGCTTTTTCACCCCCGGGCGGCAATTGCTCCCTGGCTTCAACAAACGAATAATCCATCCTTTCGCTGATGCCGAAACGCATACGGAGAACTTTTTCCTCTCTGGGCGTCAGGGTGGACAGGATTTTCCGTGTTTGTTCGGCAAGATCCATACTGATGGTCGCTTCGGAAGGGGACATGATTTTCTTGTCCTCAATAAAATCGCCGAGGTGGCTGTCTTCCTCTTCGCCGATAGGCGTCTCCAGGGAAATCGGCTCCTTTGCGATCTTGAGGACCTTCCTCACCTTCTCCAGGGGGAATTCCATTTTATTGGCAATCTCTTCGGGATTCGGCTCTCTTCCCAGCTCCTGGACGAGATACCTGGAGGTCCGGATGAGTTTGTTGATCGTTTCAATCATATGAACGGGAATGCGGATGGTGCGGGCCTGGTCGGCAATGGCCCGGGTAATCGCCTGCCTGATCCACCAGGTGGCATAGGTGGAAAATTTATAGCCCCTTTGGTATTCAAACTTATCGACAGCCTTCATCAAACCGATGTTGCCTTCCTGGATTAAATCCAGAAACTGCAATCCCCTGTTCGTGTATTTCTTGGCAATGCTGACCACCAGGCGGAGGTTGGCCTCCACCAATTTTCTTTTGGCGATCTCCGCCCGCCGCTCACCCCGTTCTATGGCGACAACAACCTTCCTTAACGTCGGCCCTGTAAGGCCGGTCTCCTGATGAATTTTCTTTATTTTCTTTTTCGCCTCAACGACAACGGTATTGCTGTGCTTTAGTTTTTCAACCGATAAACCGGGCAATTTGGCAATGAGCTTTTCCTGTTCTTTTATCGGAAGTTCTTTGATATGCTGCCAAATATCCTCTATTTCGGCCGCAGATAATCCTGTTGCCGCCTTGCATTTACGGATTTCATTTTCCGCGCGTTCGTTATCGGTCACGAAATTTTTCAGCCTGAGAACCATCCTGTCGATCTGTTTTTTGCTGAAACCGATTTTGCAGCAGAGCTTCACAATACTCTTGGTATTTTTTGCCTGTTCCGCCCGGTAGTCGCTTTTTTGCGTCTCGCTGAGACCCTTCGATGCCAGTTTCTGACTCAACACATTGTTCTTTTTGTCTAAAGCCGTTATTTTATCGATCAGTTTAATGACCCTGTCCCGATGCATATCCTCTTCGACAAAACCGTCTTCATCTTCAATATTGTCGACAATGCTCTTGACGCGAATCTCTTCTTTTTTCAGCTTGCTGCCTATATTGATCACGTCCTTGACGGAAACGGACAAGCCGAAGATGGAATCCATGACCTCTCGACCGCCGCTTTCAATCTTTTTGGCTATTTCCACTTCTCCCTGCCTGTTGAGCAGCGACACGAGCCCCATTTCACGGAGATACATTTTGACCGGATCGCCCGTCTTGCCGATAGTCGGCATCAGGCCTAAAACGTCCTCATCCTTCACATCCGGCATATCGTCGCCGGTTTTCTTGACGATCAGCTTTTCGCCTTTATCCGTATCGATGATGTCGATATTTTTCTCGCCGAAAAGCATAATAATATCATCAATCTGATCGGAAGATATGATATCGGAAGGCAAGAGATCATTCACATCGTCATAGGTTAAAAACCCTTTTTCCTGACCCAGTGATATCAGTTTCTTAAATTCATCAGACTTCATTTCTTTTGCCATAATGGTTTCTCCATGGATTATTGGATTATTCTGTGGGTTAATACCTCTTCAATATCGCAATTACAAGCTTTTCTCTTCCCGGGACAAGCTTTCTTTCTCCGCCAGGAGCCGGTTGCACAAACCCTGATTGCCCGCCTCCTGGGCATTGACGATCTCTATCTGCAATGTTCTTTTTTTATCTTTGTACCACTTCTTTTTGATATGCCTGATCGTATCATGAATCATGCGATCGATAAGGGCATTATCCGCCGTGTTTTCGTTCATCATGGATCGGTACAGCTTTTCTTTCATCGCATGATCGCCGATACCGTCTATCATGGCCGAGGTTTCCAGCGTCTTGCAGGTTTTAAAAGCCGCCGCCATCTCTTCGCCAATTTTTTTCAAGTCTTCGCTCAGGAAATAATCCAATACATACGTATCCGCCATTATCCCGATTTTGGCGGGTTGTTCAAGCATCATTTGTATAAAAGCAAACTCGACGGCATTCTTTTGATCCGGCGGTTTCACTTTTATTTTTGGCGCCGCGGAAGTCCTCTTCGATTTGTCCAATACCTGATTAATTTGCGCCTTCAGCAGCTCCTGCTCAAGACCGAGCTTTTCCGCAACGCGTTTGATGAAAAGATTCCTTTCAATGGTATCGTCAATGGCGGCGATAAAAGGAACCGCATCCCGCAGGGCGTCATAGTGGTCTTCGAGACTTTCCCCCGGGCCGATAACGGTTTCAATATAATAATCGACCATAGACTGGGCATGGTCCATGACCTGTTCAAATTTTTCCGGTCCGAAGGTCTTAACGTAATCATCCGGATCGTAACCATCGGGAAGTACCGCCGCTTTTGCATGGACGCCGCCCGCCAGAAATAAGGTGAGGCTTCTGTCCAGCGCTTTCTTCCCTGCCGCATCCGGATCGAATACGGCCACGACCTGATGGGTATATCTTTTGATCAAGGCAACCTGATCCGCCGTCAGGGCCGTTCCGAGAGACGCAATGACGTTCCTGACGCCGGCGTTCCACAGGGAGATCAAATCAAAATAGCCTTCGACAAGAATTGCATAGCCTTTTTTGCGGATGTCTTCTCTGGTTCTGTTCAGACCATATAAATTTTTCCCTTTGGTGTACAGGGGGGTTTCCGGCGAATTGAGGTACTTCGGTTCGCCCTCGCCCATCACCCTTCCCCCGAATGCGATGACGCGGCCGTTGACGTCCTCAATGGGGAATATCAGCCGACCCCGGAAACGGTCATAAAACCCGCCATCCTTGTTGGTGTTGGGAATGAGCAAGCCGGCCGTTTCCAGGACTTTTAAGGGAATCTGTTGCTTTTCAAAATAATCTTTAAGCGGTCTCCATCCATCCAGGGCAAACCCGAGCCGGAATTCCCTGACGGTGGCCTCCTGCATCCCCCTTTTTTTAAGGTACGTGCGTGCCGATTGGCCGGCCTGAGAAAACAGATTCTTTGTAAAATGCACCGCCGCCTGTTCGTTGATCCGGCTGATCTGTTCCCGGATGCCGATCTCTTCCTTATCGCGGGCGGTCATAACCTTTTCCGGAATGACCACCCCCGTTTTCCCCGCCAAATGACGAACTGCTTCGGGAAAATCCATCTGGTTCATCTTCATCAAGAATGAAATGACGTTCCCCCCTTCGCCGCAACCGAAACAGTGAAAGATCTGTTTATCGGGATTGACGCTGAAAGACGGCGTCTTTTCCTGATGAAACGGGCAGAGGCCGAGAAAATTTCTTCCTGCCTTCTTCAGCGTGACAAACTCCGAGATAAGGCTCACGATATCGGCCCGGTTTCTCACCTCCTCGATGATATTTTCGGGAATATGGCCCTTCAAGATGCTTTTCCCCTTTCAAAACAGGATATGGAACAAAAACCTCAGGACGAGCAGGGAATGTTTCCCATCAGGGCGATCAGGCGGATAATTTTGCCTTGACCATTTCCCCCAGCATTTTCCCGTCCGCCCGTCCCGTCAGCTTCGGCATCAAAATCTTCATGACCTTTCCCATGTCCTTGACGCCTGCGGCGCCGGCTTCCTCAATCGCCTTGGCGATCTCCTGCGCTATCTCTTCCGGGGATAACTGCTGCGGCAGGAATGCCTGAATGACTTTGAGCTCCGCCTCCTCCTTTTCCACCAGGTCCATTCGATTTCCTGCCCTAAACTGATCGATGGAATCTTTCCGCTGTTTCACCATCCCGGAGAGAGCCTGGAGAAATTCTGCATCGGTAAGTTCCCGTTTCAGATCGATTTCCCGGTTGTGCAGGGCGGTTTTCATCATTCGAAGGGCCGACAAAACGATCTTATCTTTCGCTTTGGCCGCCGCAACCATCTGCCCGTCTATTTTTTCCTTGTAATTCATGATATTTCCCTTTTTTAATGTCCGGTCATTAAATTATGACCGGCTTTCCGTTTGTCAATCAATGAAACGCATATTTTACCCCATCTCATCGGCAAGTTTTTTCCCGCCCAGCACATGCGCGTGAAGATGGAAGATCACCTGGCCCCCCTCGGCATTACAATTCAAAACGGTTCGGAAACCCTTCCGGTCAATGCCCTTCTTTTTTGCCACTTCGATAACGGCAGATATGACGGCCGCCAGGTCATCCATCCGGTCTTCCGTGCAGTCAAGGAGCGTGGAAATGTGCTTTTTCGGTATGACAACGACATGGACCGGCGCCAGGGGATGAATGTCGTCAAAGGCTAAAACCCGATCATCCTCATAAACTTTGGTGCTGGGGATCGCACCGCTGACAATTTTACAAAAAATGCAATCTTCCGCCATGTTAGCCTCCTTGAATCAAGTTGGGTCAGGAACCGGGGATTAGGGTTTGGGATCAGGGTTGAACGCTTTTCGCGCGTTTAATGGCATCTTTCAGGGATATGGCCCCCGTATAGAGGGCTTTGCCGACGATGACGCCGCATATGCCTGATTTCTCAACAGCCAGCAGTTGATCGACATCGTCGATTCCCCTGACGCCTCCCGACGCGATCACCGGAATCGACACAGCCTCTGCGAGTTCCTGCGTCTTTCCTACATTAACCCCCGTTTCCATACCGTCTCTTGTGATATCCGTATAGACAATCGCCGCCAAGCCGTATCCTTCATAGGACATCGCCGTTTCAACGGCGGAGGCGGCCGTTTTTTCCGTCCACCCTTGAATGGCGACCATGCCGTCTGCGGCATCGACGCCGAGGATGATCTGGCCGGGATGGGTGCTGCACGCATCCTTGACAAACGACGGATCGCGCATGGCTGCCGTCCCGAGAATGACCCATTGAACCCCCATCGCCAGATAGGCCCCGACGGTTTTCATATCCCGGATGCCGCCGCCCACTTCGACGGGCACTTGCACCTGCCTGACAATAGCGCTGACAACCTCTCTGTTCCGCGGCGCCCCGGCAAGGGAACCGTCAAGATCAACAAGGTGGATGCGTTCTGCGCCGCTTTCCTGCCACAGCTTGGCAATTTCGACCGGGTTGTCGGAATATACGGTGACGCGCTGAAAATCTCCCTGGGAGAGTCGGACGCATCGGCCATCTTTTAAATCTATTGCCGGAATGATGATCATTTTCTATCGATTCAGATGATAAATACCAATGAATGTAAACTAAACGAATGTTCTTTTGCAGGAGGTCATCATTGTCGTACGACGAAACAAACGGATGAGCCGGCTTACAAGTCCTCACAAACTGCCCTTTGTAGACAATACGCCCTCAATATTTTCGTGAACCGTTATCGCTTCCCTAAGAGCACGGGCCAAGGCTTTGAATACGGCCTCTGCAATGTGGTGGCCGTTCCTACCATAGATGAGGTTTATATGCAAGGTTATTCCGCTATGGTCTGAAAATGATTTAAAGAATTCCTTAAGGAGCGTGGGATCGAACTTGCCGATTTTCCTTCTCCCCAGGTTGACATGGTATACCAGATAGGGCCTGCCGGAAATGTCCATCGTCAGATTGCACAAGCACTCATCCATCGGCACGGTTGCCGATCCGTAGCGGCCGATCCCCTTTTTGTCGCCGAGGGCGTCTTTTATCGCATCCCCCAGACAGATGCCCAGATCTTCGACAAGGTGATGATCGTCAATTTCCGTATCGCCCGTGCCCTTGACGGATAAATCGATGCCGCTGTGTCTGGAAAAGAGATTCAGCATATGGTCCATAAAAGGAACGGACGTGGCTATGCTGCCGACGCCCCTGCCGTCCAGATCCATCTCGATCCGGATGTCCGTCTCCGTGGTCTTGCGATGCACCTTTGCCGTTCGTTTCATATTTCAAGAGCCTTTCAAATCAGTTTATTGAGAGGATATTCGATGATGCCCTCGGCGCCGGCTTCCTGAATCAACGGAATCAAATCCCTGACGATGTTCGCATCGACGATGGTTTCTACGGCAAACCAATCATCCGAAAACAAGCCGGATATCGTCGGCGCCTTCAGGGAAGGAAGCAGCATAATGACGCGGCCGAGGTTTTCTTTTGAAACGTTGAGTTTCAGGCCGACTTTACCCATGGCAAGCAGCGATCCGATAAGGAGCGTCTTGATTTGCTCAATCTTGCGCCGCTTCCAGGGGTCTTCCCATGCCTGCCTGTTGGCAATCAGCTGGGTATTGGTCTTCATGAGCTCCTCGACGATCCTGAGCTTGTTGGCCCGGATCGTCGAGCCCGTTTCGGTGATATCCACGATGGCGTCAACCAGGCCTTCAATCACCTTGGCCTCCGTCGCTCCCCAGGAAAACTCAACATGGACGTTGATATTTCGCTCCTTAAAATACCGTTTTGTAAAATTCACCAGTTCCGTTGAGATTTTTTTGCCTTCCATATCTTCGATGGATTTGATGGGTGAGTCTTCTTTGGCAACCAGGACCCAGCGGGCCGGTTTCATCGACATCTTCGAATACACAAGGTCATGCACCACCACGACATCCGAATCGTTTTCCATAATCCAGTCCCGGCCCGTCAGGCCCAGATCGAAAGTTCCATCCTCGATATATTTCGGCATTTCCTGCGCCCTCACGAGGGTGCAGGTGATCTCATCATCATCGATATCGGGGAAATAACTGCGGCTGTCATAGGTGATGCGCCACCCCGCCCGTTTGAACAGGTCGATGGTATTGGCTTCCAGACTCCCCTTGGGAATTCCCAGTTTCAACTTCATTATTTGTAAACATCCTCCTGATTGAAAACTTTTTCTGAAACGATCTCGATCCGACCATCGACCAATTTTCGGTAAAAACAGGAACGATAACCCGTGTGGCAGGCAGCCCCGCCGATTTGATCCACTTTCAATAAAACCGTATCCTCATCGCAGTCGATGCAGATTTCCTTTACCATCTGCATATTCCCCGACGTTTCGCCCTTGACCCAGAGCTGTTTTCTCGACCGGCTCCAATAGGTTGCCTTACCTGTTTCCAACGTCTTCAACCATGCCTCGCGATTCATATACGCCAGCATCAGTATGTCTTTGGTTTCATCATCCTGGACAATGACAGGTATCAGACCATTATCCTTTGTAAAATCGGGTTCAATCATCAATAATATTTCCTTTCTTCCGTTGCTGTCCGTTTCATCAGCAAGGCGGCCTATGCTAATTTATACGGATGTTTTTATCAAGCTTTTTTCCCTGTTTTTCCTTGACTTTCATTGTTTTTAATCGTATTTTCCCCAACTATCTTTGACGGGCATCCATATTGAACTTTTTATTACGCCGTCTTTTCCTGAATCGCCTGAACAATGATGCCGGTTTTACTTGCAAGGAGGTTTAAAAAAAATGACATTGCTTTTCGGCGGCGCCGTCGCGGCAATCTTTGGGCTTATCGGTCTTTTTTTCTGGGGGTCTGAATTTCTGATATTATTTAAGGGCGGCGTGCCGTTTATCCTGTTGATCGGCGGAATTCTTGCCATGTATATCGGATTTGACGACGTTCAGGAAAAACTCAATGAAGAAAAACAGCAGCAGGATGAAAAGCTGGAAAAAGCGAAGGAAGAAATCGAGACGATGAAGGCCCAGGCCGAGCAGTATAAAGAAGAGCTTGAAAAACTGAAGGGGGCTTCCCAAAAGCAGGAATAAATTTTTGTCCTTGACGGGACAGAAATTATGCTATATCAGCGTCAACTGTCCGGCTTTGCGATAGGCGACGGCAGGCTTCATTTTAAAAATTCGCATGAGAGGTATTGGCGTGAATCAATTTTTGCCGATTTTCATGACATCTTCAAGTCTTAAACCCTATCCTGTAATCTATATGTATTAATGCCTGCTGTTCGTCTTCGATTTTCAGAGACGGGCAAGCAGGCTTCCCTTAAAACCACGCGCACCGTATTCCGTTTATTATTAAAAACTTGCCGTCTATGATAAACCCGTTTGCGGGTCATAATATTGTAAACAACGTTTTTTGTTAGAACCCTTTCATTTCGTAATTTTGGCGGCTGATGGGCTGTTGCCGTAAAAGCCCTCCGTTGCCGGAAGGAATAAAAAAACTTTAAAAAGGAGCTTTGTATGAAAAGAATTGTCCCCGTATTAGTCCTAACCGTTTTATTTGTCTTTGGAGCTTTTGCGCCATCCATTATTCGGGATGCCAAAGCCGAAACCACCAACCTGACTTACAGCATCTTCTTTCCGCCGACCCATGGGCAGGCCAAAGCGGGAGAGTCCTGGGCGCGAGAGATTGAAAAACGCACCAACGGCCAGGTTAAAATCAACATCTTCGCGGGAGGCTCTCTGACGCCGGCAGATCAGACTTATGACGGCGCCGTCAAAGGCATCTCCGACATCGGCATGTCCTGTTTCGCCTACACCAGAGGAAGATTCCCCCTGATGGAAGTTCTCGACCTGCCCTTAGGCTATCCCAACGGCCGGATTGCAACCCGCGTGGCAAATGACTTTTTCAAAAAGTTCAATCCGAAAGAATTGGAAGGCGTTAAAGTTCTTTACATTCACGCCCACGGCCCTGGGCTCCTTCACACCCTTAAGCCTGTTAAAACAATGGCCGAATTGAAAGGGATGAAGATCCGTTCGACCGGATTGAGCGCCAAAGTCGTCGAATCATTGGGCGCCGTTCCCGTCGCCATGCCTCAAGGCGGCACCTATGAAGCCCTGCAGAAAGGCGTTGTTGATGGAACCTTTGCACCCATTGAAACGCTGAAAGGCTGGAAACAGGCAGAGGTAGTTAAAAGCACGACGGATTGTTACGGCGTCGGTTACACGACGGCCATGTTCGTTGTCATGAATAAGAATAAATGGGACGCCCTCCCCAAAGATATCCAAAAAGTATTCGACGATGTGAGCACGGAATGGATTGATAAACACGGTCAGGTATGGGATGATTCGGATGCGGAAGGCCGTGCATACAGCCTGAGCCTCGGCAATAAAATCATTCCCCTTTCCAAGGGGGAAGATGCCAAATGGAAAAAGGCCGTATCGCCGATTATTGACGAATACGTTAAAACAGCCACAGCCAACGGTCTGCCGGGGAAAGAGGCCGTCAAAGAAGTGGAAAATTTGATTAAAAAATACAGCAAAGTGTACAAATAGCGGTTTGTCGGAAGGTTAACATCCATGATGCGTTTGGTAAGATGGGTCCGGTCGGCAGGCCGGGGATTTAACGCCGTGTCATGTCTGGCCATCATCGTCATGATGGTGCTGACGTGCGCCGACGTCATTTTGCGGCTCTTCGGCCGGCCCATCCTGGGGACCTATGAAATGATAGGGTTTCTCGGCTCCGTCGTCGTGTCGTTTTCCCTGGCTTACACCTCCCTCGAAAAGGGACACGTATCCGTGGAAATTTTTGTCGAACGGCTCCCGGAGAGGCTTCAGCTTTTGATCGACGCCGTCGGGGCATTGATCGGCTCGATTCTCTTTGCCGTCGTTGCCTGGCAGAGCGCCGTCTATGCCCTTGATCTCAAGCATAGCGGCGAGGTGTCCATGACGCTCCAAATGCCGGTCTATCCTTTTCTTTTAGGGATGGCCGCCGGGTGCGGCATGCTGTGCCTGGTATTGATCAGCGAAATGCTGAGATCGACGAGAAGAATGGTTCAAAGATGACCCCCATAACCGCAGGCATCATCGGATTTATTGTTCTCATCATTCTGATGTTTTTGCGGATCCCTGTAGGCTTCGTCATGGCCGTCGTGGGATTTCTCGGATTCGGCTGGCTCGTGTCCTGGAATGCCTCTTTGAATCTTCTGGCACGGGACTTTTTCTCCCAACTGAATTCTTACAACCTGACCGTGATCCCCCTGTTCGTCCTCATGGGACAGGTGGCCCACTATTCAGGCATCAGCGGCCGGCTGTTCAACGCGGCCAACAAATTTGTCGGACATCTGCCGGGCGGGTTGGCCGTCGCGACCATCGGCGCCTGCGCCGGTTTCTCGGCCATCTGCGGTTCAACAAGCGCAACGGCAGCCACCATGGCTTCCGTTGCGCTTCCGCAAATGAAAAAATATCACTACGATCCCGCCCTCGCCACAGGCGTGGTCGCCGCCGGCGGCAGCCTCGGCGTCCTCATCCCGCCCAGCACGATTTTCATTATCTACGGCATTATGACGGAGCAATCCGTCGGCAAGCTTTTTATGGCAGGCATCCTGCCGGGCGTCATCCTGACTTTCATGTTTATTCTCACGATTTTCATCTGGACGCGCCTGAAACCGGGCCTCTGCGAAGGAGCGCCCAAGGCGGCCTGGCGGGAAAGGATCGCTTCTCTGTCCGGCGTTATCGAAACCTTCATTCTTTTTGTTTTAGTCATGGGCGGCCTCTTTGTCGGGTTTTTCACCCCGACCGAAGCAGCCGGCGTCGGCGCCTTCGGAACCATTGCCATTGCCGTCCTGGGCCGGAACCTTACCTGGAAGGGTCTTATCAAATCCCTGGATGAGACGACGCGCATTTCATGCATGATCATGGTTATTGTGGCGGGGGCCACGGTCTTCGGCCATTTTCTGGCCGTCACGACCATTCCGACGCAGATCGGCGCCTGGGTGTCTACCCTCCAACTACCGTCTCCCGTCATCATGGGTTTGATCATCCTGATTTATCTATTACTGGGCTGCATGATGGATTCGCTTGCCATGATCATGCTGACCATCCCCATTTTTTATCCCGTCGTCCTGGCTCTGGGTTATGACCCCATCTGGTTCGGCGTCATCATTGTCGTTGTCGCTGAGATGGGAGTCATTACGCCGCCCATCGGAATCAATGTCTATGTTGTCAGCGGCGTCGCACGGGACGTCCCCATCCATACGATCTTCAAGGGCGCTGTGCATATGCTGGCGGCACAACTGGCGACGGCCATCCTCCTGATCCTCTTTCCCAAGATCGCCCTTTATCTGCCGAGTCTCATGAAATAGCCTCTGCGTTTTTATCCGGTTTTGTCCCCGGCAAAAAACGGCGGCAATCATCCCTTGATATAAATACAATCCTTATGTTATGGCTTGCTGCAACGAAAAAATAATGCCGCCCGTCGAAAAAACATGATGCCCTTAAAAAGTCATATCCCCTTTGTCCCGATTCTTTTTGTCCTGATCATGCTTTTCATCTTCGGTTGCAGCACGCTTCCCCGCGATAAGGAACCTCAAAAAGTCGTCCGCCGGATGCTCGTGACCGCCTATGACGCCGGGCAGAAATCAACGGGGTGGAAAAGAAAGTACGGCTGCTGCCTCATGCCGCCTGTTTACGCCTATGGGCCGAATGAAGGCAAAAGAAAAATAGTCGGCATGACATCGAGCGGCGCCAAAGCCAAAAAGGGCACCATCGCCGCGGATATTCGCCGCTATCCCTACGGGACGAAAATGCATATCCCCGGTTACGGATGGGGAACGGTTGAAGATACGGGAAGCGCCATTACGGGCGATCATATCGATGTCTTTTTCCCCGATCTTGACGACGCCATGACCTGGGGGAAAAAGCATCTTGATGTAACGATTATTAAACCATGACTTGATACAGGAGTTTGTATGGAATTTTTCTTCAATCCCCAATCCATTGCCGTCATCGGCGCCACGCCGACACGGTTCAAAAACGGTTATTCCATTCTAAGAAACCTGATGAGCGGCTATCAGGGCAAGGTCTATCCCGTCAATCCCCGCTATGAAGAAGCCCTGGGCTTTCCCTGCTTTCCATCCGTCAGGGCCATACCGGATAAAGTCGATCTGGCCATCATCATCGTTCCTGCCGCCATGGTGCCTCAGGCGGTGGAAGAGTGCGCCGCCAGGGGCGTCCCCGGCGTCATGATCGAATCGGGGGGATTCGCGGAAATCGGCCCGAAGGGCAAAATCCTTCAGCAGCAACTTGTTGATATTGCCAAAAGAACGGGCATTCGCATCTGGGGACCCAATTGCATGGGCCTGGTGGACGCCAAGCACGGCTACGTCTTTTCCTTCATGCACTCCCGGAAATTCCGCGAGCAGTTGACGGCGGGCCGGGTATCCCTTGTTGTGCAAAGCGGCATGCTGTCGGCGGCCTTTCTAGTGGATTTAATGAGCAACGGCCTCATGGGCATCAGCAAGGTCTGCTCCGTCGGCAATAAGGTGGACGTCAACGAATGCGATGTCCTGGAGTATCTGCTTGCCGATCCGGACACGGGCGTTGTCGGGCTTTATCTGGAGTCTTTCGTTGACGGCAGGCGTTTTATGGAGCTGTGCCGCAGGAGCGCAAAACCGGTGGTCGTCCTTAAGGGAGGCAAGAGCAGGAAGGGCGCCGAGGCCGCCATGAGCCACACAGCATCTCTTGCGGGAAACCAGCGCATCATCTCCGGCGCCCTGGCCCAGGCCGGCGTCAGGGAAGCCAAAGACTTCCGGCAAATGGCCGACATCTGCCGCTCCCTTGCCATTGTCCCCCCCAGACCGGCCGGACAGACGGGGCGCATCGCCGTCCTTACGTTCAGCGGCGGCGCCGGCATCCTTTCCGCGGATTTTATCGAAGAAATGGGGCTTTCGGTTGCCGATCTTGCTGAAGAAACCTACGATCAATTGAGAAAACTTTTCCCGGAGTGGCGGCCTGTTTCCAATCCCGTCGACCTGTATCCGGTCATTGAAGACGGGACTGACGTCTTCGGCGAGGCTGTCAAGGCCGCCCTGGCCGATCCCGGCGTGGACGCCGTCTTTTTCCACAGCAACACGGGCGAAGCCGGTCATGTGCAAAAAATGGCGGATTTGTCCAAAGCCGCGGGGAAACCGCTTTTCATCTGGACGTTGGGAACAAAGGAAAACACCTATGAAATGTACACGATTGCCCGCGCCTGCGAACTCCTGGTGTACCAGGATATCTACCGCGCCTGTGAATGCATGGCAGCCGTCTTTCAGCAGCCCAAACCGACAGACATCCTGTCCGAAAGACAGGAAAGGACCACGACCGTTTCCTTAAACAGTGAACTGCAAAATATTATCGATACGGCCGCAGGCCCCCTGGACGAATATGTTTCAAAAAATATTCTTAAGGCCTGCGGCGTGCCGACCGTCGAAGAGCAGATTGTGACCAGTACGGCCCAGGCTAAAGAAACGGCATCCTGCATGGGAATGCCTGTTGTCATGAAGGGCCTGCAGCCCGGCGGCGTCCACAAAACGGAGCTGGGTCTTGTTGATCTCGATATTAAAACCGGCCGTGCCGCAGGGAAAAGCTACAGCGCCTTAATGAAAAAAATGAAGGGAACAGGCCGGGTCCTGATGCAGAAGCAGGTGCACGGCAAGGTCGAGCTGATTATCGGCCTCGTGCGCGATTCCCAGTTTGGCCCCTGCGTCATGTTCGGCGTCGGCGGCATCATGGCCGAGGTCTTAGACGATGTCGTTTTTGCCGTAGCGCCCCTGACGCACCGTGACGCCCTCAACCTGATCGCCCGTCTGCGGAGCCGGAAACTCTTAAACGGTTTCCGGGGAGCGCCGCCGGTGAACCGGGACGAGATGGCGCAAATATTGGTTGCCGTCGGCGACCTGGGAGCGGCCTGTCCCCGTATCCGGGAAATCGACGTCAACCCGCTTATCATCACCGATAACGGCCCCGTCGCCGTGGACACGACGATTGTCTTGAAAGAGCCGGAAAATAACGCATCATGAATTGAAATAACCCAATTGACAAGAATTCATAAATGTGTGAGGAAACGCTGTAAATAATTTCGCTACAGGGGAGGGTTTACCATCATATGGAAGGCTTGAAAGACTTGCAGTTGCGCTATGAATCCCTTAAAGGGCTCGGTTTGAAACTCAATATCGAACGCGGCCAGCCGGGAGATGATGATTTTGATCTGTCGAATGCCCTGCTGAACATCGTGACGGAAAAAGACATCAAAACAAAAAGCGGTTTTGATATCCGTAATTATCCCGGCGGCGTACTGGGCCTGCCGGAAGCGCGCGACTTATTTTCCGGCATCCTGGGCGTAAAACCGGAAGAAACAATGGTCGGCAACAATGCGAGCCTGCTCATCCTCTCCCAGGTTCTGATGTGGGCGCAGCTGCGCGGTCTGCTCGGAAGCCCGGCTGCGTGGTGCAAAACCGACAAGCCGAAGATGATCGTCACCGTACCCGGCTATGACCGGCACTTTACGCTCCTTTCCGAAACAGGATTCGAGATGGTCCAGGTGAAGATGACCAAAGACGGGCCGGATATCGCCGAAGTCGAAAAAGCTGCCGCAGCAGACCCTGCCGTCAAGGGCATCCTTTTTGTGCCCACATATTCCAATCCGAGCGGTGAAACGATTTCCGACGAAACAGTGATGAGACTGGCCTCCATGAAAACGGCCGCGCCGGATTTTACCATTTTTGCCGACGACGCCTATTGCGTCCACCACCTGGTCGACAATCCGAGAAAGCCAAAAAATCTGCTGCGCGCCTGCGGGGAAGCAGGCAATCCCCATCGCGTCTACCTTTTCAGTTCGACGTCTAAAATAACATTTTCCAGTGCAGGACTGGGTTTCATGGCAACCAGCACAGACAATCTGGCCTACATTTCCAGGTTCTTCGGGGCCATGTTCATCGGGCCCAACAAGGTGGAACAACTGCGCCATGTAAAATTCCTCAGTGAGTATCCGGGCGGGGTTGCCGGCATCATGAAGGAACATGCCAAACTTCTGAAACCCAAATTCGATATGACGCAAAAAGTGCTGGCGAAAGAGCTGGGTACGACCGGTCTGGCCGCCTGGAGCCATCCGGAAGGCGGCTACTTCATCAGTCTGGATACGGCAAAACCCGTCGCCAAGCGAACCGTAGTGCTCTGCAAGGAGGCAGGCGTTGCCGTCACGCCGGCGGGCGCAACATTTCCTTTCGGCAAGGATCCCAAAGATTCCAATATTCGGGTTTCACCGACCCGGCCGCCTGTGGCCGAACTGGAAAAAGCCATCGAAGTGCTGGCGGTTTGCGTTAAACTGGCATCGGCGGAATACGATAACGCCAGGCAATCGTTATAGGCGAATATCATCGCCAAAAAGGAAGCTCCGTCAATTTTCTACCACCCTCGAAACGCAAAGAATGTCGTCATTTAAGACGAGAAAAAAACGCCTCCGACAAAAACAAAACGGGAACTTTAAAAGGAATTGCCAATGGAATTTAATGTGCTTATCGGCGGTGAAGCCGGGCAGGGGGCTTTTTCCGTGGAGTTGGAGCTTACGGAAATCCTCACGCGCCTGAATTATTATTTTTTCGCCACAAAAAACTATATGTCCCGCGTTCGCGGCGGGCATAATTTTCATATGATCCGCATTGCCGATCATCCCGTCCATGCCCTCAGAGGGGGACAATGGGACATGGTCATTGCCCTCGACGCCGAAGCGGAGAGTCGGCACAAACAAAATATCCGGGATAAGGGCATCTATCTTGCTCCCGCCTCGGCAAGGGAGATCGAAAAAGAGGCGCGGGACAGATTCAGGGATGTCAGAGCCGCCAACAATATCCTGGTCGGCATCGTTCTTTCCGTCATCGGCGTGAGCCGGCAGATATTGGCGGAAGCCGCTAAACCGGAAAACCTGGAACACCTGACGGCGGGATTGGAGTTTGCCCAACGCTGGAATCTTGCAGAGACCTGCCCTGTATCGCCTAAGGCTGTCTGTCCGTGCAAACTCGACGGCAATCAGGCGATAGCTCTCGGCGCCATTATCGGCGGCTGCCAGTTCATGGCCGGTTACCCCATGACGCCGGCCACTTCCATCATGCACTACTTTGCGACGGCCGCCCAGAGGATGCCCGTTCACTTTGAACAGGCCGAAGACGAAATATCGGCGATCAATATGGCTTTAGGCGCGTCCTACGCCGGCATCCGCTCCATGACGGCGACGTCGGGAGGCGGCTTTGCGTTGATGCAGGAGGGCGTTTCTCTTTCGGGCATGACGGAAACGCCCATCGTTATTGCCGTATCCCAGCGCCCCGGTCCGGCCACGGGTCTTCCCACCAGGACCGAGCAGGGGGATCTCAACTTTGTGCTTCAGGCGGGCCATGGAGAGTTTCCCAGGATTATTTTCGCCCCCGGCTCGATTGATGAAACGATTATGCTGGCAGCGAAAAGCTTTGAACTGGCCGATCGTTATCAAATTCCCGTTTTCCTCCTGACGGACCAGTATCTTGCCGATTCCGTCCAGTTGACTGATGAGAAAATTCCTGCGGCAGCGCAAAGCCGCGAACATCTGATATTCGACAACACCTACAGGAGATACCGGTTGACGGCAGACGGGATTTCCCCGCTGACCTGCCCCGGACTGTCCGATGCCCTGGTGAAGGTCGACTCCGACGAGCATGATGAAGAAGGCAAAATCACGGAGGATCTCACTCTGAGGACTCGCATGGTGGAAAAACGCCGGGGGAAAGGCGAACGCCTCCTTATAGACGCCGTCCCGCCTGCTTTATACGGCTATAAGGACGCAGGAACGGTGATTATCTGCTGGGGTTCCAATAAGCTCATCGTGAAAGAGGCGCAGGAAATGCTCGCACGGGAAGGCATCGAAACCGCCGTTCTTCATTTTGGGCAGGTCTACCCCCTGACGGCGGACATGATCGCTCCCTGGGGGCTGGCATCGAAGAAACTGATCTGCGTGGAAAATAACGCCGAAGGCCAGTTCGCCTCGCTGATGAAACGGGAACTCGGACTTGATGCGACGCATCGCTTGTTGAAATATAACGGCGAGTGCTTCACCGTGGAAGAGCTGTATCAAAACATCAAGCAACTATTATCCGGAAGGAGCTGACATATGAATGGGAGAGGCGATATGGCTTGGTGCCCGGGTTGCGGTAATTTCGCCATCCGGGACGTTTTGGAAGAAGTGCTCAAGGAGCTTCCCATCCCTGCGCAAAACGTCGTTTTCACGTCGGGAATCGGACAGGCCGCCAAAATGCCCCATTATCTTCATGTCAATTATTTCAACGGTCTTCATGGCCGGTCCCTGCCCGTGGCGGCAGGAATCAAGCTTGCCAGACCCGATCTCACGGTGATTGCGTATTCCGGCGACGGCTGCATGTACGGCGAAGGGGGAAATCACTTCATTCATACCATACGACGGCGGCTCGACATAACCATCCTGACGTCGAACAACCAGGTCTATGCCCTTACCAAGGGACAGAGTTCACCCACGTCGGACCCTGCCGTAAAAAATGCCCTTGACCCGCAGGGCAATCAGAATATTCCCCTCAACCCCGTCCTGCTGGCCGTCACGATGGGAGCGCCGTTCGTGGCCCGCGGTTTTGCCGGCGATCATGATCACCTGAAGGAACTGATCAAAGAAGCCATCCTTTTCAAGGGGACCGCACTCCTCGATATTCTTCAACCCTGTGTCAGTTTTAATAAAATCAATACCTACCAGTGGTATCGTCAAAGGGTTTTCAAAATGGAAAAACCTTTGACGGACCGCTGCGAAGCCATGAAAACGGCCGACCTCTGGGGCGATAAAATCCCCATCGGCATTATCTATCTCAATAAAGAAGCGGAGAGTCGGGAAGGGAAAGAACTTTTCCGGCAGCAGGCAACGGAAAACGATATCGCCGGCCTGCTCGACATGACTTGCGTGATGATGCGATGATAAACGCATCAGGGTAAATCCGGTCCACAATATTGCCGCCGGGAATTGGGCAGATGAAGAACGAATCATTTATCATTCGCCGGCATCATTCCCCGGAATTTCGGGAAGCCTGTCAAGGGCAGCCGCAAATCTTTTGATATTAAACGCTTCTTTATTCTTCATGACGTAATACATTTCCGCCGCGACAACGCAGCCTATCAATCTTTTCGCTTCGCTTTTCGAATGCCCTTCATTGAGCAACCGTTCATACGCAAGCGTTGTCTCCGGAGGGTTGTTCTCTCTGAGCTGGTTGTCAACTACTTCAAAAATCGCATTTTTCAGTCGCGGATTTGACGGCATGGGTTTTACCTCCTTACTTTTTTTTAAGTCTGTTATTCCGGCAGTTTATAACGACCCTCACGGAAAAGCATGAGGCAGACGTCGGCTGCAACTTCATCGTAAAGGATTCCCTTGTTTTTTTCGATTTCGTCCAGGGCCGGGGCGATTCCGTTGGCCGGGCGGTAGGGACGATTGGAGGACATGGCTTCGACGACATCGGCAACGGCGAGGATTCTTGACTCGATCAGAATGTCTTGTCTTTTTAATCCCTGCGGATAGCCGGAGCCGTTGATGCGCTCATGATGTTCCCGAACCATCCGGGCAATCGGCCAGGGAAAGTCAATGTCTTTGAGAATATTATAACCCGCTTCCGAATGGGTCTTAATCAACTCAAATTCCAGGTCTGTGAGCCGGGTTGGTTTGGTGAGAATCTCGGACGGAACGGAGATCTTGCCCAGATCGTGGATCATGCCGGCCAGGCGGATGCCGTCGATCCGGTCGCGGGGCAGCTTCATTTCCGTGGCAATGGCGCGCGCCAGATCGGCTACCCGGCGCTGATGTCCCGCCGTGTAGGGGTCGCCGGCTTCAACAGTCGCGGACATGGCGCTGATGGTCGCCCCCAGAGATTTGCGCAGGCTGTTGATGTTTTCCTGCCGTTCCTGCTCCAGTATCTTTTTGGGCGTAATATCTTCGAGGATGCCGTAATAAAGCAGGGCCCCCGAGCTGTCCGTAACGGAGCTGATGCTCATGTTGACCCAGATGCGGTTTTTATCCTTCCGGTACAGTTCCGTTTCATAACCGATAATGCGACCTTCCCGGCGGATGACCTGCCGGATATTCTCATAATCGCCGGGATTGACAAAAAGGTCCTCGCCGCCCCTATCGGCAACGCTCTTAGAGGCCTCTTCCGGCGAATCATAGGCCAGGATGGCGGCAAATGCGGAGTTGACCGTCAGGCTTTGATCCGCGGCGGACGCCTGGAAAATGCCTTCCTGCGAATTCTCCACGATGGAGCGGTATTTCTGCTCGCTCTTGATGATTTCATCTTCCATTCGTTTGCGTTCCGTTACGTCCCGCACCGTTCCCCTGAAACCGATGGGCCGATCGCTCTTGTCCTTGAGAAGGGAAAAAGACGTCTGCATGATCCGTCGCGCGCCGTCTTTGCGAATGATTTCAAAGTCAAACAGGCTGCCGGTTTTTCCCGTTTTATAAACCTCATTGTATGCCGCATACATGTTTGCTGCCGTCTCGGCATCCATGTATTTGCGGTTGTTCATGCCTATTAATTCTTCTTTCGGGTAGCCCCATATCCGGCAGAAGGCGTCATTGAAAAAAGTCAGATTGCCGGCCATGTCCAGTTCGTAATAGCCGTCTTCCATGCTTTCGAGAATGGTCCGGTATTTTTCTTCGCTTTGCCGCAGGGCTTCTTCCGCGGTTCTGCGTTCGGCGATGTCGCGGGAGAGACCCCGGAAGCCAATCGGTTTGCCCCCGGCATCTCTCATGAGAGAGACGGACAGCTCAAATACAGCGCTGGTCCCGTCCTTGCAAATAATCTCATATATGCATGTATCGGGCAGTCCTGTTTGATAAACTTTATTAAAAGTGTTGAAAGTTTTCTTTGCATTTTCGGCGGTCTGAAGTTCCCGATGGGACATGCGGAGCATTTCTTCCCTGGTATAGCCCGAATCCAGGCAGGCTTTATCATTGACAAAAATCGTCACGCCCCGAAGATCCGCTTCAAAATATGCATCACCGATACTTTCAATAACGTGAAGGTATTTCGCCTCGCTTTGCCGCAGGGCTTCTTCCTCCAATTTGCGTTTGGTGATATCCCGCGACGTCCCGCGAAAGCCTATAGGCTTGCCTTCATTGTCCCGAATCAGAGTCCCTGAAAATGCGGCGATGCGTATTGCGCCGTCTTTGGAGATAAATTCCGCCTCAAAGTCCTTGAACGGTTCTCCTGTTTTGTAAACCTGGCTGAAGAGTTTCCTCAATCTTGCGGCAGTATCTTCCGTGTTGTACTGCCGGTAGTTCATCCCGATTAATTCTTCTTTGGAATATCCAAGATTACGGGCCAGTGCGTCATTGACAAAAGTCAAGGTTCCTTCCAGATCATTTTCATAATAGCCCTCGTCGATATCTTCTAGGATCGAACGGTATCGCTCTTCGCTCTTGCGCAGTTCCTCCTCCATCTGCTTGCGTTCAGTAATGTCACGCGAAATGCCCCTGAAGCCGGTGGGTTGGCCTTGCGCATTCCTTATCAAGGATATAGACAGTTCGTAATTTCCGATGGACTTTCCGTCCGGTTGGATATAATCCAATTCTAAGGCCTGAATGGGCGCTCCTGTCCTGTAGACTTCCATGAAGGCATGACGCGATTTTTTAGCGTTTGCCTCATCTTGACGCTGCAGGCTTCTCTGCGTCCCGATTAATTCTTCTTTGGTAAGTTTAAAAACTCTGCAAATTGCATCATTAACGTAGGTATAGTTACCGTTAAGATCGATCTCATAATAGGCATCCTGCATTTGCTCGATCGCACCCCGGTATTTTTCTTCCGACTGGCGAATTTTTTCTTCCATCTGCTTGCGCTCGGTGATATCCCGTGCAATGCCGCGAAAGCCTGCAGGGATGCCTTCTTTGTCATGCACCAGGGCCCCGGAAATTTCAGCAATTCGTTTTGTACCGTCTTTCGCAATAAATTCCGCCTCAAAATCCTTAAACGGCTCTCCCGTTTTGTAGGTTCGGCTGAAAAGCTCCTTCATTTCCCGGGCCGTTTCTGCCCCGCAGTATTGCCGGTAGTTCATCCCGACCAGTTCTTCCTTGGGATAGCCCAGAATCCGCACCTCGGCATCATTGACAAAAGTGAAGGTTCCGTCCAGATCGTCTTCATAATAGCCCTCGTCGACTTCTTCCAGAACGGAACGGTATCGCTCTTCACTCCTGCGCAGTTCCTCTTCCATCAGCTTGCGTTCGGTGACGTCGCGGGCTATTCCGATAACGGTTGCCGGCTTGCCGTCGCGATAGACGAGGGAGGATTTGCTTTCAACGTATAGATACCCCCCGTCTTTGCGTTTCAGTTTAAATTCAACGGGTTCTTTCTGAATGCCGGTTTTCAAAAGGTCATCCATGACTTGCATGGCCTTCACAACCTGTTTTTGATCTAACAAAGAAGCGAAGTTCAAAGACAGAATCTCATCGCGACGATAACCCAGCTTGTCGAGGGCCGTCTGGTTTATATCAAGAAAATTGCCGTCAAAATCGGAGACAAAAACACCGTCGTCCGAATTGTCGAAGAGGGATTTAAGGCGGTCCTCTCTTTGGCGAAGCATCGTTTCTGTTTTTTTAGCTGCCGTGATATCCCGTGCCACGCCGCGAAAGCCGATGGGCTGATCTTCCCTGTTTTTCAGGAGGGAAAAAGAGGCCTGAATGATTCTTCGCGTTCCGTCTTTGCTGATGATCTCAAACTCAAGCCCCCTGACGGGTTTTCCTGTTTTATAAACCTGATTGTGCACCGCATAAACCTCTGCCGCTATCCGGTCATCCATGTATTGACGGTTATTCATCCCCATCAGGTCTTCCTTCGGGTAGCCCCAGATCCGGCAGAGGGAATCATTAAAAAACGTAAAGTTGCCGGCCAAATCAGATTCATAATAGCCGTCTTCGATGCTTTCCAGAAGAGCTCGAAATTTTTCCTCGCTGACCCACAGAGCCTCTTCCACACGTTTGAGCTCCATCGGGGCGCTCCGGCCGGCCGGCGTTTTTTCTTTCTTTACCGTTTTCTTTTTCGTTTTTGATAAGGCGGGTTTGCGCATGCGAGTATCTTTTGAAAGGGATTGCTTCACTCATGATCTCCTTTGAAGACGCCGCTTCCTTGCGGTTGCGGTTGAAATATAGGGAAATTATCTCTATATGTCAATTTCTTTCCACAATGGCATAAACAAGCGCCCGCATCAGGAAAGAAACTCCTGTTTGCCGGTCTGGACGGAGAGTCCCTTCACAAGCATCCGTCCGAAGGGATTCGCACCCGGCGCCGCAAACGGCCGGACCTGATGAAGGATGACGGCAAGCCGGCTCTTGATCATCAAAACCGCTTTGCCTGTCGGCGTTGCGCGCAACCATGCCCGCCGCAGGCGTCAATCTACGAATTGATAGTTTTTCTCATGAAAAAGGCGCAAACAAGCGTCCACAATAGCGGAATCATACAGGACGCCCCTGTTGATGCGAATCTCATCCAGCGCCGCAGCAGATCCTAAACCCGGCCGATACGGCCGGTTTGAAGCCATGGCCTCCACCACATCGGCTACAGCGAGAATTCTTGATTCAAGAAGGATACTCTCTCCCATCAATCCGTTCGGATAACCGGAGCCGTTTATCCGCTCATGGTGTTCCAGGACCATTCGCGCAACGGGCCAGGGGAATTCGATATCTTGCAGGATGTTGTATCCGTACTGGGCATGGTTTTTAATGAGACTGAACTCGATGTCCGTCAGCCGCGTCGGCTTACTTAAAATCTCCGACGGGATGGAGATCTTTCCGATGTCATGGATGGTTGCCGCCATGTAGAGGCCTTCGACTTGATCTTGCGGAAGACGCATCTCTTGGGCGATCATGCGGGACAGGTCCGCCACCCGGCGCTGATGGCCGGCCGTGTATGGGTCTCTCACCTCGACGAGGGAGGCAATGGCGCGAACAGTGGCCTCCAGACCCTTGCGCAAACGTTCGACACTCTCTTTCCGGGCGGTAACATCCTCGCCGAATCCTTCATAATACATCAGCCGGCCTTTAGCGTCCCGAACGGCCCGCACATCCATGGAAAGCCAGAACAGGCTGCCGTTCTTCCGGCGGCACTGCACTTCAAATCCCTCGACGAAGTCGCTCGATTCGAGCAATTGCCTGATCTGTGTCCGTTCTTCCGGATGCGCATAAAGCTGACCGGCAATGTCGACGACGGACGCGATAATCTCCTCGGCAGAATCATATCCGAACATCAAGGCAAAGGACCGGTTGGCCATGATGATCCGCCCGTCGGGCGTTGTCTGGAATATGCCCTCCAGGGCGCTTTCGACGATGTTCCGGTATCTTATCTCCGCCCGGCGCAGGGCCTCTTCCGCCTGTCTGCGCTCCAGAGACATGCGGTGGATGCGCATGACGGTTTCGGCCTGGCGGGCGATGCCCCGGATAATGATGGAGTCGATGCTTGTAAATTCGCCGGGATGTTCGTTATACTCCGCCGTCAGAAATCCGAGGGGGCTCCCGTCCGGATGTTCCATGGCCGCCACGACCATAGCCCGGAGACGCGTCCTCTGCGCCGTCTCCTGATTCATGAGAGGGGACGTCGCCGCGTCATTGATGACGATGAAGCGGCCGTCGGCATTAAAGAGCGCGGCGATCAGCGGATCATTCCGCCGTACCTTGAAATAGGGGAACCGCTTGGCAACATCTTCCGGATTGCCGTAATTGTACCTGGTGCGATAATAGCCCTCATCCAGGATGAAGATGCTGCTCCGGTCGCATTTGTGCAACTGGACGACAGTCCGGCACAGGTATTCCATCTGGCCGTCCAGTTCGCTTCGACTGATGAGGCCGTCGGCCAGTTCGAGCAATATGCGGACGATCAATTTCTCTTCCCTCTTGCGGTCCGTGATGTCCGTGTTGAATCCGTGCCAGAGGATGCCGCCGTCGGGGAGCTTCTCAGGCGTCGAATGTCCGAACAGCCAGCGAACGGGCCCGCCGGGGATTTGGACCCGGTATTCGCATTGCCAGATCGTCATGTTCCTGGCGGACTCTTCGATAGAGCCGATAAATTTTCCCCTGTCTTCCGGCAGTACGACCTCGGCTGCGGCAGAAAAATCCTCCCGCACATCCTCCGGGGAAAGGCCGAACATGTCCTGCATCGCTTCCGTGGCAAAGGGCACGCAATAGGTTCCGTCGGGCCTCCTCATAAACTGATAGATCATGCCGGGGACATGGGGATAAAGCTTCCGGGAAAGGACGTCCCTCTCCCGCAGCGCCTCCTCCGCGCGCCTGCGATCCGTGAGGTCGCGGATGATCATGCTTGTCTTCTTTCGGCCCGATTCGTCGACAAAGATGACCGATTTGACTTCCGCCGGGAATTTTTCGCCGCCGGCGCGCAGCATCGTGATTTCCGCCTCGACTGATCCTTTGCCGGCCCTTTCTTTCAAGGCTTCATGGAGACGGGGGTCTGCCTCATCCACCAGACCGCCGCGCCCGACGCGCCGGATGTCCTCGACGGTCCTGCCGAACATGGCGCAGGCGGCCGGATTGGCATCTAAAATGACGCCGTCCGGTACGGTCAGCAGGACGGCGTCCAGGGAATAGTCAAAGACGGCGCGGCATTCCTTCTCCCTGTCCCGCAGGACCTTTTCCGCCTGCCGGCATCTCAGCAATTCGTCTTCAATCTCCCGGATTCTCCGCTCCAGGTCTTCCCTTGTCGGTTTTTTCTTCACAGGTTTCCCGTTTCCCCTGTTTAACTCCGCCGAACCCGTTGATCATGACGCTGACCAAAAAGGTTTCCCCGTATGATTTACACGGACAATTTTGTAATTCAATATATCACGATTTTGTGTATAATATTTTAAATGGATTATCAATACCGGATTTCCGGGAAATAAAGCGGAAAACCGCATCCCTGCCGTATCGCTTTCTATACTTTTCCTGCAAAGTCCCTTCCGAACGCAACGGCCTGTGCCAGGGCGTCGCCGTTGGGCTGCCACAGGGCTTTGAGACCCTCCTGCACGACTTCAAATCCCGCCCTCGACAGATGGTCGCCCAGGATGTTGACCGACTCTCCGCTCCAGCCGTAGCAGCCGAAAGCGGCGGCTTTTTTATTTTTGAACCGGAGTCCGGTGATCATTTCGAGAAGCGCCGACACGGCATTGAGTATGCCCTTGTTGATCGTGGGCGATCCCAGGAGGATCGCTTTGGACTTGAAGACCTCTGTGACCACATCATTGATGTCGCTGCGGGCGATGTTGCAGAGCTTCACGGTCACCCTTTCGTCCTGCTGCCTGATCCCTTTGGCGATGTTTTCAGCGAGCATCCTTGTTCCGTCCCACATGGTGTCGTAAATGACCGTAATCTGATTCTCCTGGTAGTCCGCCGCCCACTGCAGGTATTTTTGCGCGATCTGCATGGGATTATCACGCCAGATGACGCCGTGGCTGGGGCAGATGGCATTAACCGGCAGATTCAGCGCCACCACTTCGTTGATCTTCTTCGTCACAAGCGGTGAAAACGGCGTGAGGATATTGGCATAATATTTTGTCGCTTCCTCAAAAAGCTCGGACTGCACAACCAGATCATTGAACATATTTTCACTGGCAATATGCTGGCCGAAAGCGTCATTGGAAAACAGGATGGCGTCCCCCGTGAGATACGTCATCATGGAATCGGGCCAGTGCAGCATCATCGCTTCCACGAAAACCAGGTCTTTTCCGCCGAGGGACAGTTTATCGCCCGTTTTGACCACCTGGAAATTCCAATCGGCATGGTAATGGCCTTTGAGTGATTTGACGCCGTTTGCCGTGCAATATATCGGCTTGTCGGGAATATGCCGCATCAGCTCCGGCAGCGCGCCCGAATGATCCATCTCCGCATGATGGGCAATGATGTAATCGATTTTATGGAGGTCAATCTCCCCGGCCAGATTGGCGACAAACTCCTCGGCAAAAGGCCGCCAGACCGTGTCGATCAGGGCCGTCTTGTCGTCCCGGACGAGATAGGCATTATAAGACGATCCGCGATGGGTTGAATATTCCTCGCCGTGAAATTTGCGGAGTTCCCAATCAATCTTGCCGACCCAATGTACGTTTGGAGCAATTTCAAATTTCATAACACACCCTCCTTATTCTTTTGTTTGATGATCACCGGCATGCCGTGTCTTTTCAGGTGCTTCTATATCGCAATGCATCACGGTTGTATTTGACTTAAGTCAAGGGTCCTGAAAAATACGGGGAAGTCAGAAAAATGGCCGTAAAAGGCCGCTGCATGTGATTCTAAAAGACTGCAATAATCTCCGCGATTTTGCGGGCGAGAACATTCATGTTGAACGGTTTTTGGATAAAATGCACCCCGTCCTCCAAAACGCCGTGATGAACGATGACATTGGATGTATAGCCGGACATAAACAGGACCTTGACGCCCGGCCGTATATTGTTGAGCCTGTCTCTTAATTCCCTGCCGTTCATTCCCGGCATGACAACATCGGTGATCACAAGATCGATCGATGTTTCCCCGTCTTCAAACAAAGGCAGCGCCTCCTTCGGGTTGCCGACTGCGGTGACGCCGTACCCCATGATCTCCAGCATTTCGGTTATCATGCCGCGCAGCATATCGTCATCTTCCACCAAAAGGATATTGCCGGCGCCGACGATCAACGGCTGCCGGGAAATGTCTTCAGGCTCTTTTTCGGCGTCGGTGCTGGCCGGCAGATATATCTTGAATGTCGTTCCCCGGTCCGGCTCACTATAGACGTTGATAAAGCCGTTGTGCTGCTTGACGATGCCGTAGACGGTGGCAAGCCCGAGACCGGTGCCCTTGCCGACGGCCTTGGTTGTGAAAAACGGTTCAAAAATGTATTGCAGATCATTCTTGTCGATGCCTGTTCCGTTGTCGCTTACAGCCAGGAGCACGTAATCCCCGGGTATAAAATCAAGATGATCCTGACAATATGTCGGATCAATCCGGAGATTGGCCGTTTCAATCGTCAGTTTGCCGCCGTCGGGCAGGGCGTCGCGGGCATTGACCGCCAGATTCATGAGAATCTGTTCAAATTGCGACGGATCAATCTTGACCATGTTCAGATCATCCCCGGGAACAAAATTGAAATCGATGTCCTCGCCGATGAGACGGGCAATGGAATTCTGCGTATCGCTGATGAGACTGTTGAGATTGATCATTTTAGGAGCGATGATCTGCTTGCGGGAAAAGGCGAGGAGCTGCGCCGTCAAATCCCTGGAGCGGAAAGCGGCCTTCTCGATTTCCAGGATGTTCTGCATAATCTCGCTGTCCTCGCTCAGGCTCATCTTGGTCAGTTCGGCATAACCCATGATCACGTTGAGCATGTTGTTGAAATCGTGGGCCACGCCTCCGGCCAGCCTGCCCACCGTTTCCATCTTGCGGGCCTGTATCAGCTGCTTCTCCAGTTTTTCCTTTTCTTCTTCCGCTTTTTTACGCTGCGTGATATCTCTGCCGACCAGGAGAATCGTCACGGGCTTGCCCTGTTCGTCGCGGTTGAAGGTTGCCGTAAACTCCAGCCATATGATGTCGCCGTTTTTGCGGTAGCTTTCTACTTCAAATGTCCTGAATCGGTTCGGGTCAAAGGGTCTGCCGGAATACTCCAGCTCCAGTTCTTCCGCCAGTATCCCGGCCATCAGATTCAGGGATGCCGGCGTGACTTGTTTGGAAATGGGGATTTTCATGACCTCTTCCGGCGTAAAGCCGGTGACGCGTATTTCCGACGGGCTCTGGTAGAGATAATTCATGTTTAAATCGACGATGGTGATGGTGTCATGCATATTCTCCACGATCATGCGGTAGCGTTTGTCACTGCTTTCGAGGGCCTTTTCGGCTGTTTTACGCTCTGTAATATCTCTGCCGTTTATAATAATTTCCACGGGCTTGCCGTTTTCATCGCGGCTGAAGGAGGCCGTAACCTCCACCCAAACGGTGCCCCCGTTTTTGTGGCGAGACTCCAGTTCCATGATTCTTGATCTTTTCGGATCAAAAGGTTCGCCGCTCAACTCTAAGGCCATTTCTTCCAGGAACACCTTTTCGACCAGGCCATAGGATGCCGGCGTCAGCAGTTCCCGGAGGGGCGTCTTCTTCACTTCTTCCGTCGTAAAGCCCGTAATCTGAGCATTCGACGGACTGGTGTATTTAAAATGAAGGTCAAGGTCCATCGTCCAGATGATTTCATGCATATTCTCGACAATCATCCGGTAGAGTTTTTCACTTTCCTTAACGGCCTGCTGGGCTTTAATCTTTTCCGTGACATCCCAGACAAGGACGCGAAAACCTTTTGGCTGACCCGACTCGTCCGTGAGCAGTGCGGCATTCTGCTGAAGCTTTCGGACGGCGCCGTCCTTGCAGATCACATCATAATCGAGCATCGATACGGGCCTGCCTGTTTCATATATCCGGCGATAAACCTCGTACATGTCCCGTGCCGTCTCCGGCGTCGTATACTGCCGGTAATTCATGCCGATTAGCTCCTCGCGCCTGTAACCCATCAGTTTGCAGGCCACATCATTGACATAGGTCAACGTGCCCTTCAAATCTTCCTCGGCATATCCTTCTCCCATGATTTCGAGGATGGTGCGGTATCTTTCCTCGCTTTGCCGGAGTTCTTTCTCCGCCTGCTTTCGCTGAGCCGCATCTCTTACGATGCCCCGGAAGCCGATCGGTTTGTCGTGATCATTCCTTTTGAGCGCAACGGAAGATTCCACGGCAAGCCTCGTTCCATCCTTTTTGAGAATCTCCCAGTCGAAACCCTTAATCGGCTTGCCGGTCAAAAATACGCAGTGAAATACCTCATAAACCATGTCGCCATTTTTTCTATCTGTGAGCTGCCGGAAATGCATGCCGGCCAATTCATCGGCGGTATATCCCAGGTCTCTCGACACCGTATCGTTAAAAAAAATCAGGTTCCCCTTCAGATCCACTTCAAAGTATGATTCTTCAATGGTATCGAGAATATCCTTATAACGACGTTCACCCGTTCTTTCATGGATGTCTGCGTGATTTTCCGCGGCAGTCAGACGGCATGCTTTTTCAACAGCTTTATTGACGGCATCGGCCAGTAAATCGATTTCGTCATTTTTCGCTGAGACATCGAGCTTCTCAAAAAAATCGCCTTCCGCCGATTTTCTCAGGGTCTCAATCATCTTGCCGATGCGATCCTTTTTGGACTTTACAGCCATGGGCTTCACCGCCGATCCTTGCAACGCATGCTTTTGACATAAACAATGAAAGGGAACATCTTAAACAATAATTTATATGGGGCTGACTTTTTATATTCTCTTTAGCACCGGTTGAAATATAAAGAAAATACCGCAAGTCTGTCAAGAATATTAAAAGACTGCATCCCTTGAATCGTTTTCCCGTCAAAATCCCCTGTCCCGCCAAAGTGATAATGTCCTAAACTGCCAAAGTAGAAATGTCCTAAAATAAGGCTGTAATTGTTTCCTAAAGGAAGGAG
>JAFGHS010000035.1 GCA_016930075.1 Deltaproteobacteria bacterium | reverse complement strand
TTGCGGCCAGATCATTTTTCCAATATAGGTGACATAGGCGACCAGGGCGTTGGCTATTCTTGTCCAAAACGGCAGTTCCGCAAACGGCCTGATTTCCTGCCGCTGGGCCAGCAACGTGGCAAAGATAGAAAAGGCGGACAGGACCAGCAGGGGAATTTTTTCCCGGCAAAGATGCAGCAAGTCTTTCAGAAAACGACTTTCCAACGCCCTGCCGTCTTGAGGGGCAGGCGCATTTGCCGGAGTCGCGCCGGTAAAGCGCCCGAGGGGCCAGAAATCAAGGAGCAGCAGGACAAACGGCAACGTCACGAGCATAGGCTTGGACATCAACCCCAGGGCAAACAGGATCATGACGAAGGCATACCGGTAAAGACCGGGCTGTTTGACATAGCGCAGGTAGGCCCAGATCGTCAGCATCAGGAAAAAGGTGGACAGGACGTCTTTACGCTCCGCCACCCAGGCGACGGATTCGACGTGGAGGGGGTGGACGGCAAAAAGGGCGGCGACAAAGGCGCTTTGCCACAGGGCGCCCGTCATCTGCCGGAGGACAACAAAAAGCAGCAGAACATTCAGGATGTGCAGTAAAAGATTCGTCAGGTGGTGGCCCCGGGGATTCTGGCCGTAAAGCGCATGATCCGCCATATGGGAAAGCCAGGTCACGGGATGCCAGTTGCTGGCGTCGAGGGACGTAAAGGCCCAGCGGATTTTCTCCGCCGCCGTACCCGATTGAATATGACGGTTTTGTGTGACGTATTTGTCGTCGTCATAGCGGACAAATTCAAAATCCCTGACCTGGATAAAAACGGCCAGGGTTACGGCAACAAGGGCAAGTGCGATGATCCATTCACGTTTCATATTTTTTTCGATCCTTGCGAGTCAATAATCCGGACGATCTTTTAAAGTGTTCGAATGTCCGCGCCCGGATAATAGTATTGCAGAATTTCGTGCCACGTAAAACCTTCGCTCGCCATGACATAGGCGCCCCATTGACTCATGCCGACGCCGTGGCCATACCCTTTGCCCGTGAACGTGACGTCCCCGTCGGTCTGCACAACATCAAAAAAAGTGCTCCTGATCAAAGCGGGGTCTATCTTTATGCGGAAGTCGTTGGCGTTCATGATTGTTTCCTTGCTGCCGTGGGTGATCCGGAGGCTGATCACCCGGCCCGTCGGACTGAGCTCATGGGAAGCAATTTTTTTTATCGGTCCGAAAACCGGTTCCCTTTTATTTAATGCCCTGCGGATGTTCTCGAGAGGGAATGTCTGTTTCCATAAATTGTTGGGCGCTTTAAGGCTGTAATCGTCCTGCACGGCTTTCAGATAAGGGATGTCCGCCTTCCAGACCCTTTGCGCGTCTTCCGTCGCGCCGCCGCTATGGGCGTGAAAATAAGCGAGAATGAGTTGATCGTTGTAAAAGAGGGCCGTGCCCCGCGTGTCGTCAACGGCACGGTTTGACGTTTCCTTCTCAGCGGACATGCCGCCGTAAACCTGGCTTTCCGTCGTTGCCGTTATATCGAAAGGATGATCCCGGTTTTTCTCCATCTGATATAAGGCGTATGTCCTGGCGGCGATGGCCTGGGCCTTCAGCGCCTCCGGAAACCATTGGGACGGCATTTCCTGCGGTATGACGCCGTAAAGGTAGGCGTCGAGCGGCAGGATGTTGACGATATCCATGCCCCCCTTGGGATTTATCTGAATCCTGATTTTACCGCGATACGGATCGCCGTTCAGGCCGAGGGCGCTGCCTCCGGCGGGACGGATGGTGATCCCTTCCGCTGTTGAGAACTCTTTATTGATCCTGATTTTTTTTCTTTCTGCCTGAACGGCGATGGAGCGATGACGCGCAAGAACCTCCATTTCTTTGACATCGTAAACGTCGAAGACGGCGGACGAATCGATTTGCACCTGACGGACGCTGGTCATCAGACGGACCCGGATATTTTCATCCACAGGGACTTTGCGGGCGGCCTTTTTTTCCGGCTGCGGCATCAGGCCCGAACAGACATCGATCATGAAATCCGCCACGTCCCGCTTTTCTCCCCGGGGATACTTTTCGCGGTACATTTTAAATTGATCCAGCGCCTCAGGGAGAAAGTCATGCTGGTAAAGAATCATCCCAGAATTAAAAATGGCGCTTGATGTATAAGGACTTTTTGGATAACGCTTTTTTAAGATGTCGTAATACTCCAGCGCTTTTTCGCAGTTGTTTAACAGCTGACTGTAGATGTCGCCGATGCGAAGGATGACTTTCGCCTTCAGATCGGGGTCGGCGATCCGCGGCGTCATTTCCTGATAGACACCCATTGCCTCCAGATAGTGTCCCCTGTTTAGATACTCCTCCGCGTCGTTTATGGAACGGCTGATGTCGTCGGCCAGTAGGGATCCCGATAAAGAGAGGGAAAAAGCGGTGAAAAGGCAGATCAGAACATATCTTCGCAGCATCGATTCCGTACCCTTCTCAAGCAGTTGATGCCTTTGTAAAAAGTCGAAACTGTACCCGTCACGTCATCCCGGCGAAAGCCGGTATCCGTGCGCCCTGGCGGGATCAATGGTTTACAAAAGCACTGGACCACGGCTTTCGCCGGGGTGACGCCTTTTTTACGAGGTCGTCAGCCATTGATCCATGGGGAAAATTGCTTTGTTACTAACACAAACGGGGGATTTGAAAAAGCCAAAAAAGAATATCCAGAATCCTTCCCGTTTAGCTGGTTCGGTGTTGAATAAGCGATTAAAATGAAGAGGGGCGTCCGTTCACGCTGCCGTCTAAAGAGGCTCCTGTCGTTTCAGGGCGGCAACGTTCTTTGACGAGCCGATGACGAGAAGATGGTCGTCCGCCTGGAGGCGTTGCGCAGGTCCTGTTTTTAAGATCTGTTCCTCCGCCCGGCGGATGCCGACCACCATAACGTCATATTTCTGCCGAAACTGCGCCTCCGCCAGCGTTTTACCGTCCAGCGGCGAATCCGGGGCCAGGCGTATTTCATCGATGTTGAACTGGTCTAAAGCATTCGCTTCGTCCGGCGGCACTTCCTGCCGGTTCAGGAGGGTCTCCGCTTCCTTCAACTCCGTCGGCAGTCCTACAATGATCAGCCGATCGCCGGGGAAGATCTGAAAATCAGGATCGGGAGAGTAGGAGACAGCGCCCCTCCGGCTGACGGCGAGGATGGAAACATTCGTTTCCGATCTTAAAGGGATGTTGCGAACCGTCTGACCTGCAAAGATGGAACCGGGATTGATGCGTATCTCGCGGAAAGAGATAGGTAAATCACGGTCATCGGGCAGGATGTCCATGGCATCCGTCAGGGCGTCCGCCGCCTGCTCCGCAGCATCGCTGAAAGGCCGGAAAACGACTTGAGCGCCCGTTTTCTGATAAAGATCCGCTTCCATTTCGTTGATTGCCGTCAGGGCCACTTTACCATTAAAGCGCTTGTGTTTCAGAAGATTCATGAGCGCCATGCTCAGTTCCTTACTGCGGACGGTGCTCACTACCCAGCGGGTTTTGGTCAAGGGCAGCTGTTCCAGGATTTCCGGATCCGCCATATCTCCGTAGATGCAGAAAACGCCCTGGGACCGCCAGCGTTCAAGGGCGGCGGGATCGAAATCGACACCGATAAATGTTTTTTTGCGCGCCATGAGTTGAGCCGCGATGCCGCTTCCATAACCGCCCAGTCCCATCACAATGACGTCCACGCAAGCCATGGTCTCCGATATATCCATCAGGGGTTCCCGGTGGGGGTTTTGCCGCTCAAACAACTTCAGCGGGCGTTCAAGGAACCGGTATAACTGTGCAGAGTATAGAATCATGTATGTTGAAACGCAGATCGTGACAACACCCACCAGAGTGATCAGGCCCATGTCCTGTTGAGTAATGTGCCCCAGACTCAAACCCAGGGCCGCGACAATGAGTGAAAACTCACTGATCTGGGCTACGGTCAGGCCTGCCAGAAAGCTCGTCCGTCGCCGATAACCCATTAATCCCATAATAACCAGAACGATCAGGGGATTTCCGAGAAGGACAAACAGGGAAAACCAGATCGACGCATTGATCTGGGAGCCCACGGCCTGCCAGTTCAGCCTGGCGCCGAGATCGATGAAAAAAAACAGCAGGAGAAAATCCCTGAGACTCGTCAGCCGTCCCGCGATCATATCCCGGTAATTCGATGAAGCCAGCGATACACCCGCCAGAAAGGCCCCGACCTCTTTGCTGAAACCAAGCAGTTCAGCAACGCCCCCCAGCAGGATGGCCCAGGCAACGGCAAAAAGAACGAGCAGTTCCTGTGAATCCGCAAGACGCTTCAACAATCCGGGTATCAGATACGCCGTCATAAACCAGACGGCTGTGAGAAAGCCGATACCCTTGAAGGCGATGATCGAGGAGACCAGCCAGACCGATTCCTCAGCACCTATTCTGGAACCAAGGGTTGTCAGCAGGACCAGGGCGAGGATGGCCGCGATGTCCTGAACGATCAGGAAGCCGACGGCAATTTGCCCGTGGAGGGAGTCGATCTCCTTTTTATCGGACAGGAGTTTGACGATGATGATGGTGCTGGAAAAGGTCAGGGCCACAGATACATAGGCGGCGCTCATGAACGGCAGGCCGAAAAGCAGAGCGATGCCAAATCCGATGACGGACGTGAAAATAATCTGCCCCAGCCCCGTCGCGAGAGCGACAGGGCCCGTCGTGCGGATCAGATTGAGATCCAGCCTAAGCCCGACGATGAACAACAGAAAGGCGATGCCCATGTGGGCGAGCAACTCAATCTGTTCGTAGCTCTCGATAATACCGAGGACGGCAGGACCGGAAAGGATGCCCGCAGCCAGGAACATGACGATGAGCGGTTGGCGCAGTTTCTGACCCAATAGACCCATTGCGGCCGCGAGGCCCAGAATCACGGCCATTTCAAAGAAGACGCCTCCCTCCACAAAAAAATTCGTTAATAAGGAATCCAGCATAAAAACGGGGTGCCTTTCAGCTAAATTTGATGTTTGTTAAGGGGTTAAAATGACATGGACCCATACCGCGATGCATGGGTTTAACATACCGACCGAACGGCGGATTTGCAACAGGAAACTGTTCTCCTTTTAAAACTTATTTTCAGGCCGATGAAGGTTTTTTTGCCAACCGGCCTTAATACCCTATGCAGCCAAAGGAGAATGACTTTACGCATTGTTTAGCCGTTACATCCATATCAGAATAAACAATGTAGCGAATTTATGAAATGGTGTGCTATAAAAACATATTCCCTTTAAGGCAGACGAACATGTCATTGCTCAGCGATATTCTCATTATCATGCTCATTGCGGTCGCCGTTGTTTATTTCTGCCACCGCATCCGCATTCCCATGATTGTGGGATTCCTTTTCACCGGCATCATTGCCGGGCCCCGGGGCCTGGGATTGGTCAGCGACATCGCGGCGGTGAAAACCCTGGCGGAGGTCGGGGTCGTTTTACTCTTGTTTACCATTGGTTTGGAATTCTCTTTCCGGAACCTCTTTAATATCCGGCGCACCGTGCTTTTGGGCGGCTCGATCCAGGTCGCCCTGGCTTTTGTCGTTTTTTATCTGATGGCCTTGCAGTTCGGCCTCCCGGTGCGGGAAGCGGTTCTTATCGGTTTTCTCGTTTCCTTAAGTTCGACGGCCATCGTCATGAAAATCTTCCAGGACCGCGCCGAAATGGACACACCCCACGGCAACACTGCTCTTGGCATTCTGATCTTTCAGGACCTCATCGTGGTGCCCATGATGCTGAGCATTCCCTACCTGGCCGGCACCGCCGGTCAGGAAGCCAATGCGCTGTTGATTTTTCTTGTTGAGGTGGTCGGAATCTCCCTGATGGTTTTTGTTTGCACCAAATGGCTGGTTCCCTGGTTTTTCTATAACGTCGCCCGGACGCGCAGCCGCGAACTGTTTCTCCTGTCCGTGATTGTTCTTTGTCTCGTCATTGCCTGGCTGACCCATCTGGCGGGCCTGTCCCTGGCCCTGGGGGCCTTTCTGGCCGGCCTGATCGTCTCCGAATCCGAATACAGCGAGCAGGCCCTGGGCAACATCCTGCCGTTCAAAGATGTCTTTATCAGTTTTTTCTTTGTCTCCATCGGCATGCTGTTCGATATGGGCTTCCTCCTCGATCATCCCCTGCTGATTGTGTTTACGGCCCTGATGGTGCTTATCTGCAAATCGCTGGTGGCGGGCGTTGCCGCCGTTTTTGTCGGTTTGCCGCTGAGGTCGGCTGTTCTGGTCGGCTTTTCCCTGAGCCAGGTCGGCGAGTTTTCCTTCATTCTTGCCGGGTCGGCCCTGCTGGTCGGCTTGATGAAGGATTTCTATTATCAGTTTTTCCTGGCTGTTTCTGTTCTATCCATGATGGTGGCGCCTTTCGTCATAAATATGGCGCCTTTTTTCGCCGAAAAGCTGCAGAAGCTTCCCCTGCCCAGAAAAATAAAACGGGGTTCTTATGCGCAGCGCCCCGGCTCCCGGGAGAAGATGAGGCTCAAAAATCATCTGATCATCATCGGTTTTGGTTTGAACGGCCGCAATCTGGCCAGGGCGGCGGTGATCGTCGGCATTCCCCATGTCATTATCGAGATGAACCCCGCCGTTGTCCGGCAGGAGAGGGAGAAGGGCAAGCCCATTTTCTACGGCGATGCGACGCAGGAGCAAATCCTGCGCCATGCCGACATCCGGAGCGCCCGGTCCGTCGCCATTGTGATCAACGATGCAGCAGCGACGCGGCGCATTACGGAGATCGTGCGCCGCTTGAATGCCAGGGTGTATATCCTGGTCCGAACGCGTTATATTACGGAAATCAGGCCCTTGATGGACCTGGGCGCCGACGAGGTCATTCCGGAAGAATTTGAAACCTCCGTGGAAATATTCAGCCGCATCTTGAATAAATATCTTTTGCCGAAAGATGAGATAGAAAAATTGATTACGGAGATTCGGGGGGACGGCTATCAGATGTTTCGCTCCCTGTCGGAGGATGCGGCTTCGTGCAAGGATCTGCGGTTTTGCCTTCCCGACGTGGAGATGTCCTCCTTTCGCATCATGGCGGGATCGCCTCTCATCGGTAAAACCCTCTTCGACACGGAAATGAGAAAAAAGCACGGCGTAACGCTTCTGGCGGTCAACCGCGATGCACAAATCCTGTCCAATCCGCCTGCCGATCTGGAATTTATGGAAGGAGACATCCTGTTCGTCGTCGGCCAGGCGGACAACATCAACGCCGTCGAGGGGTTGATAAAAGGGGATGTAAAAAGATAATCCTTGATGGATGCAGGGTAAAAAGGCCCGTTGGCATCAAGGGAATAAAAACAGATAGGGTTATAACGATCATGCCGTCTCCCAATATGTATCCGCTGGAAAAAATTTTCGGGCGCATTCTGAGTCCCTTCGAACGGTTTCTTCAGCGAACCACGGCAGGCGGCATTATCCTCATGGGCGCAACGGCCGCCACCCTCATGATCGCCCATACGGCCTGGGGCGAATGGTTCCGGCATCTGTGGGAAACGACGTTTTATATCGGCGTCCCCGCCTGGGGACTGGAGCTGACGCTCCACCAATGGATTAATGAAGGCCTCATGACGCTGTTTTTTCTCGTCGTCGGTCTGGAGCTGAAGCGGGAAATCCTGGTCGGCGAACTCGCCGATCTGCGGCATGCCCTGCTGCCCGTCGCAGGCGCCCTGGGGGGCATGATGGTTCCGGCGGTGATCTATCATTTTTTTAATCCTGACGGGCCGGCCTCCGCCGGCTGGGGCGTTCCCATGGCCACGGATATTGCCTTTGCCGTGGGCATCATGGTCCTTTTGGCCTGGCGCATCCCCCGAAATCTGATTATTTTTTTGACGGCCCTGGCCATTGCCGATGACCTGGGCGCCGTCGTCATCATTGCCCT
>JAFGHS010000034.1 GCA_016930075.1 Deltaproteobacteria bacterium | reverse complement strand
TGGGCGATATGCAAAGCGGCACGGTGAACGTGGGCGGCGCCCTGGATGCTTCGGCGCCGAATGGCGGAAATGGCGGTTTTATTGAAACGTCTGCCGCGCACGTTAAAGTTGCCGACAACGCCGGCATTACCACTCAATCTGCGCAAGGCAAACCCGGTACCTGGCTGATCGATCCCAAGGACTTCACGATTGCAGCAGGGGGAGACATCGCCGGCGCCACCCTTGGCGGTAATCTGGTTACAACAAGCGTCACTATTCTCAGCGACAGCGGTCTCAACGGCATCGACGGCGACATCCACGTAAACGAACCCGTTACCTGGACAGCGTCCGGAGTCCCGACGACGTTGACGTTGAACGCTGTTCGCAACATCAATGTGAATGAGGCCATTTCTGCTACCGATGGAAATCTGGTATTGATTGCCGGAACGGATGTCAATGTGTATGCAGCTATTACGATCGTCAGGGGATCCGTTACATCGAACGCCGGACGAGATGTAAACATCGTGAAGGACGGCACCCACACACTAACGGCGATTACGACCACCGATGGAAGCTTAATATCGAACGCCGGAAGGAATGTAAACATCGAGACGGCTGCTCTTACGACGACCAGGGGTGACTTAATACTCAGTGCCGGCATGGATGGTTCCAGCGGCGGCACCGTCGTTTTTACGACCGGCACGCCCCCGGCAGCCGTTACAGGACCGGGTGCGGACGTCAAGATTTATAACCCCATTGGAACGACGACAGATTATTCGACCGACTTTACCTTGACGGGAGGCGCCACACTAACACAATACTATTGGTTGTATTCAATTGGACTTACAGGTGCTACAGGCCCGGCAGGCCCGGCAGGCGCAACAGGCTTAACAGGCCCGGCAGGCGCATTAGGCCCGGTAGGTCCCGTAGGCCCCGTAGGACCGACAGGGGCAACAGGACTTGTGGGCCCAACGGGGGCAACAGGGGACGTAGGATTAACAGGACCTATAGGCTTAACAGGGGCAACGGGGGCATTAGGGGCAACAGGCGCGCAAGGCATTCAAGGCTTAACTGGAGCGGATGGCGCTGAAGGCGTGCAAGGCATAGCAGGAGCAATAGGTGCAACAGGGGAAGAAGGCGCTGTTGGCCCGGCAGGTGCAACCGGCACAACAGGCCCTCAAGGTGTAGCGGGTACAACCGGTGCGACAGGGGCGACGGGCGCAACTGGTGCAACCGGTGCAACGGGAACGACAGGCGATACAGGCGCCATTGGCGCAGCAGGCGCAACAGGCTTAACGGGCCCTCAAGGTATTGTGGGAACAACAGGCGCTGCCGGTCCGGCAGGCGCAACGGGAACGACAGGCGATACAGGCGCTGTTGGTGCAGTAGGTGCAACAGGCTTAACAGGCCCTCAAGGTATTGTGGGAACAACAGGCGCGGCCGGTCCGACAGGTGCGACAGGCGATACGGGTACAACAGGTGCAACAGGTACGACCGGAGCAACCGGAGCAACAGGGGCTGATTCGACGGTCGCAGGCCCAACCGGAGCAACCGGAGCAACAGGGGCAACAGGCGCTGATTCGACCGTCGCAGGCCCAACAGGAGCAACAGGGGCAACAGGTACAACAGGCGCAACGGGCATACAAGGCTTGACAGGTACGACCGGAGCAACAGGAGCAACAGGCGCTGATTCGACCGTCGCAGGTCCAACAGGAGCAACGGGGGCAACAGGTACAACAGGCGCGACCGGCATACAAGGCATAGCAGGGACAACAGGCGCAACGGGCGCGACAGGCGGCACAGGTGAGACAGGCGCGACAGGCGGCACAGGTGAGACAGGCGCAACAGGCGGTACAGGTGAGGCCGGCGCAACAGGCATAACGGTCACAGAAAGCGACATAGGCACTGCAGGCACAACGAACACTTCAAACACCGTAGTCGTATTAAACACGACAGGTACAACTACAACCGTCGTGCCAACCGATACACGGCAGGATGAATTGGAAAAGCTTGTCGTTCCGCCAAAGACGGTGCCGGTACAACCAATACCGGTGGTGGTTCCTCCCGATAAACAGCCGGTTCCAGTCAAACCGGAACAGGTTGTTGCTCCGCCCGAGAAGCCACAGACGATCTACGTGACGCCCTATCGGCCGCCCAAACAGCCGCGCAATTAAGATCCGCCGGCGCCGGCCCGTTTATTGAAAAAAAATAAACCGTGCCGGGGCCACTCACGTATTACTGAACGAGCGAAGCCTGCTGATGCGAATCAGCAGGCTTTATTTTCAGTGGCATTGATAATCACATGAGGAAAATAAAAAAAAAGATTGCGGCGCGCTTTTTGGCGGTATTACGGCGCCGGAGTTCAGTGAGCATGCCCTCGGTCGCGGCGGGCATCACCGTGGGAATTTTCTTCAGCCTGTTGGCCGTCGGTTTTACCCCCCATCAAGCCGTCGCAACGGATGACGCTTCACCATTGCCCAATCTGAGCCGCCCATTATCAGCGTCTGCCGGCGCAACAGCCCCATCCTCCATTGAAAATCAACCCGAACGGAACCATCGTCCCAAACGGGCGGACTTTGAACAGGAGCGTGTATCGGGCCAAGCCCGGCAAAAGGCTGACTGGGTCGTCGATTCGGGCGACAATAGCGGAATGCCGTTCGTGATTGTCGACAAGAAGGACGCTAAAGTGTTTGTGTTCCATGCGGACGGCAGATTACGCGGCGCAGCTCCCGCATTACTCGGCATAGCCAGCGGTGATGATGCCGTCCCAGACATCGGCAGCCGCAAGTTGTCGCGCATCCGCCCCGAAGAGCGCACAACGCCGGCGGGGCGTTTCGAGGCAGCGCTGGGCCATAGTTTGAGCGGACAGGAAATTCTTTGGGTAGACTACGACGGCGCCGTCTCCATTCACCCGGTTATTACGACCATGCCCAGAGAGCGACGATTGCAGCGTCTGGCCACCGCGACGCCGCTCGACAACCGTATTTCCTATGGATGCATCAATGTATCGGCGAACTTTTTCAAGAACACGGTGCGCCCGGCTTTTACCGGAACGAGCGGCATCGTCTACGTGCTGCCGGAAAGCGGATCGCCTCCATAAGTCTTCGCAAAGAATATTTATTATTCTGGCTACTGTCTTCTGACTTCTGTCTCTTTAGTCCCCTCTGTCTTTTGTTCGTCCGCCACTCAACACCCTGCACCTTGTACATCCGATGTTGTCCCCCGCTGGCGGGGGCAGGGGGTGGTTTTATTATAACCGCATAAGTTGCCTTTTTTCATACCTCCCCCTGCACCCCCTCCAGAGGGGGACAACACCCCCAACATCGCCGCCTGTCTCTCCTCCTCCCTCAACATGTGGCGGCTCCACTAAATGTTGAGGTCGAATAAATTATTTTGCACTATTTTCCTGCTCTCATCCGTTCATCTAACCAACCGTTATTAATAGATGAATCCAAACCGATGCTTTCCTTTCGGTGATTGGCAGGCTATTTGCTTCTATCATTATATAGTTATGATCCTGGGCATCATACGAGTAACTGTATTTATGATGAGCGTACGGCGTTGAAGATATGCGCTTCTTATCACCGCAAAAGCATACAAGGAGATGGAAAGTGGTCTTAAAAAATACTTTAACAAAATTAGAGGAATACTCCGAGAGCATCATTAACACCGTCCGTGAGCCTTTAATCGTTCTGGACCAGGATTTGAGAGTAGTCACGGTCAGCCGTTCCTTCTATGACGTCTTTAAAGTAAACCCTGAAGAAACGGTGGGACAACTCATCTATGACCTGGGCAATAAACAGTGGGATATTCCCAAACTTCGGGAGCTGCTGGAAGACATCCTGCCCAAAAAGGTGTCTTTTAACAACTATGAGGTGGAGCACAATTTTTCCACCATCGGCAGGCGCATTATGCTTTTGAATGCCCGGCAAATTCAAAGAGTGTCGGGAGAAGAGCGGATCATCCTCCTGGCCATCGAGGATATTACGGAGCGCAGGGAGATAGAAGCAGGACTGGAAAAGACCCGGAAAGAACTGGAAGTTATTAAACAATCTGCAGACGAAGCCAGCGACTTTGCTGAGAGCGTCATCAACACGGTACGGGAACCCTTAATTTCCCTGAATCAGGATCTCCGGGTGGTTACGGTCAGCCGGTCCTTCTACGAATTCTTTAAAGTAAAACCGGAAGAGACGGTGGGACAGCTTATCTATGACCTGGGCAATAAACAGTGGAATATTCCCAAGCTGCGGGAATTGTTGGAAAACATCCTTCCTAAAAAGGCAACATTCGATAACTACGAGGTTGAACATGATTTTGCTACCATCGGCAGGCGCATCATGCTTTTGAATGCCCGGCAAATTCAAAGGGCGTCGGAAAAAGAGCGGATCATCCTCCTCGCTATCGAAGATATTACGGAGCGCAGAGAGATAGAAAATGGTCTGGGGAAAGCCCATGAAGAGTTAAAGGCTTTGGCTGCCGAGTTAAATCGCACTGCCCGGGCAAAATCTGAATTTCTGGCCAACATGTCGCATGAACTCAGAACCCCGCTGAACTCCATTAACGGTTTCTCTGAAGTATTATATGACGAGACTTTCGGACCCCTCAATGAAAAGCAGAAGAAATACGTTAATAATGTTTTAACCAGCGGGAAGCATCTTCTCTTACTGATCAACCAGATCCTGGATATGGCAAAAGTTGAATCCGGAAAGATGACTCTCGCATTATCCAGCATATCCATGAAAAGCCTGTTAAATGAGATTTCACTGCTCGTCGATAATATGGTCAGCAAAAAGAAGCTGCAAATGTTGCTGGAAATAGCCGAAGACCTGCCGAATATTGAGGCGGATGAACTCAAGGTAAAAGAGATCATATACAACCTGCTTTCCAACGCGGTTAAATTTACCCCCGAGGGCGGTAAAATCGGCATGCGGGCGAAAAATGTCGGTTCCGGTATAGAGATACTGGTCTGGGATACCGGGATCGGTATCGCACCGGAAAACATGGAAAAAATATTTGAAGGATTTTTCCGTGTTGATACCCCCTATTCCCGTGTCACCGAGGGGACCGGACTTGGTTTGCCGCTCTCCAGAAAGCTGGTGGAACTGCACGGCGGCGAGCTTTCCGCAGAATCCAGGGGGTTGAACTGCGGCACCCTGATCCGGTTCACATTGCCTGTCGTACCCCATAAGGCGGCGTAAGATGATGAAAAAGGCATTGATTGTCGATGATAATGGAAATAGTCTGATGCTGGAAAAAGACCTTATGGAAGTCGCCGGCTTTGAAGTATCTGAAGCTGAAAATGCGGCCGACGGCATGGCCATCGCCCGGAGAGAAAAACCGGACATCATCATCATGGATGTAAGGCTTCCGGATATGCGCGGTACCGAAGCCGCCAGGATATTGCGTCTGGACAAACAGACACGCGATATTCCCATTGTCTTTGTAACGGCTTCGGTTATGGCCGGGGGCCTGGAGGAAATAAAAAACATAACGAATATCGGATTTATCGGCAAGCCGATCAATACGCGCACCTTTGCAAAAGAAGTCAGCCGATTTATTAAAGACGATGATAAAAGAGAAACCGGTAATCTTAATTGTTGATGACCAGCCCAAAAACACGGAACTTCTCGAAGCGTTTCTTGCTCCCCAGGGGTATGAAGTCGTCATGGCGGCGAGTGGTGAAGAAGCGCTGGATAAACTTTCCGTCAATCTCATTGATTTGATTCTGCTGGATGTCATGATGCCCGGCATGGATGGTTTTGAAGTTACCCGCAGGATAAGGCAAGATCATGCACATAGACTGCTGCCGATCGTTCTGGTCACCGCCTTGCGGGAAACCCAGGATCGGGTAAAGGGAATTGAAGCCGGATGTGACGATTTCATTTCCAAGCCCTTTGATAAGATGGAGCTTTTGGCGCGGGTCCGATCCCTGCTCAAGGTTAAGGCCTACAACGACTTGTTGAGTAATTATCAAAAGGAACTGGAATCTGAGGTAGCCGGAAGAACGGAGGAATTAAAACTTGCCCTGGAAAAGATCAAAGCCGCATCACTGGAGACGATTTACCGGCTGTCCATGGCCGCTGAGTTCAGGGACGATGACACCGGCGCACACATCAAGCGCGTGAGCTTTTATTGTGCAGCCGTTGCCCGCCGCATGGAACTTACCGGAAATGATATTGAAAACATTCTTTATGCGGCGCCCATGCACGATTTAGGGAAAATAGGGATACCCGACATGATCCTGTTAAAACCGGCAAGGCTTAACCCGCCGGAGTGGGAAATTATGAAGCAGCATACGGTTATCGGCGCCAAAATTCTCAAGGGTTCGGATGCCGAATTCATCCGGATGGGTGAGACGATAGCCCTGTCCCATCATGAGAAATGGGATGGAAGCGGTTATCCGATGGGCCTGATGGGAAAACAGATTCCCATCGCCGGTCGCATCACGGCCATCGCAGATGTATTTGATGCCCTGACCTCCAAACGGGTCTATAAGGAGGCATTCTCTGTGGACATGTCGCTGAACCTGATCAGAGAGGCGAGAGGAAGCTATTTTGATCCGGACGTAGCAGATGCTTTCTTTGCCGTCCGGGATGAAATACTCTCGATCAGGAAGCAATATGATTTGTTGAGTTTCATCGAGTAGACCGGATTCCAATCACGTCTTGAGACCTTTGAATAATAACGATTTTCTGTCATTTCGACCGTAGGGAGAAATCTTATTGGTCTAAATTCGTTGAGATTTCTCGTCATCCCGCTTTAGCGGGACTCCTCGAAATGACAAATTCAAAGGTCACGTCTTATCAAAGTTATCAAGAACCGTGGAGATAGACCTGTTCATGGTTTATTCATTTATTTCCCCGATGGCTCTAACCCCTCAATGAAAACCGTTATCATGTCACGGGTTCCAACGGAAGCGAGGGCTGGTTCCGGAAAGCAGGAGGGGCAGCGGTACTGTTGTTGAGCAGATCCAAAATGATGTTTCGGTTGTGCGGCGTTGCATCCGGAAGGCGATTAAAACAAAGGGTTATCTTGGCAAAAGGTTTGGGTAAATAACATTTATTCCAGGTGTTGGGGATATTCCATTGGCGGTCGCAGGTCACCAGACATTGATAAATCGGCAGCCCGGCTTTACAGGCCAAGAGATGAATGCCGGGTTTGGCTGCATGCCGGGGACCGTTGGGGCCGTCCAGGGCAAAACTGACAAAAAAACGATCCGTTTTCAGCCTGCGCAACAAGGTTGCCAGTGCCCGCGCACCGCCGCGTGTGCTCGATCCGCGGATTACTTCAACCCCCAGCACCTTCAGAGCTGCGGCCATAATCGAACCGTCCTTTGACTGGCTTGCAAGCGTCAATATTCTTGAATGTTTACTCAAAGCAATTAAGGCCAGTTCATCTCCATGCCAATGACCGAACAGGCAAGAAGACTCAGGATGTTTCGTAGAAAAATCGATGGCGGGCGCATTTTCATTGAAATAGACATGATAGGACCAGGTCACGCTGTAGAAGCGATAAAAATAGCCTGCTAACGTGCCGAGTAAGGTATCCTTGTTAAAAATTGTCATGAGCGATACATAGGGCAAATTGCTTATGATGTCAATATACGGAAAAAGGGTTTAGGAGGGGTCCAAGAGGGGACAAAAACACCGGATGAGACCGTTCGCTTCCCCTTAACGCATCCCTCCATATGCTGAGGTTCCACCACATATTGAGGCCGCAAAAATCCGTTCATCCTTTTCCCCGCATCGCTTCTTCCAATCTAATCACCTGTAATTAAAGGTTGAATTATAAATGATGATTTTTATTCTACTGTTGGCAAGCGCCTTGCTATTAAACATTATTTGTGAGGGATCGGGCCCGCTTCGGCGACATCGACGGGAGGGCTAATAGCACTTGAAGACCTTTAATACGGAGGACATTTTACCCATGAAAATTTTCCTGAAGAGATACTTGCTGGCATGCCTGTTGATCGCCACGCTTGGTTTGCACGCCACCCCTGCTATGGCCGCAAAAGAACACGGACCTGATATCTGGGCGGCTGACATCTTGACGGGCGTTGTTCCCTTAACCGGTTTAGCGGTTGCCTACTTCACGAACGATACGGAGGGCCAGAAACAATGGCTGCGCAACATTGTGATAAACCAGGTCATCACGACAGGCATGCGGGTCGGATTCAACGAAACCAGCCTGGGTGAACGCCCGGACGGCAACGAATATGGTTTTCCTTCCGGTCATGTGGCCTGTGCGATGGCCGGCGCAACCTTCCTGGGCCAGCGCTACGGATGGAAGTGGGGCGCCCCTGCTTACCTGGCGTCCGCATACGTCGCTTATGTTCGCGTTGACAATGACAAGCATCACTGGCGCGATGTTATTGCCGCAGGCGCGCTGGCATATGGCGTGTCCTTGCTTACGGTCACGCCCAAAAACGCGACCTTCCTGGCGCCGGTTATCGGACCCGGTTTCATCGGCCTGCGCTGGCAGCGCTCCTTCTGACGGTTTGACTCATTGGAATCAGAGGCTGTCTTGCATTTATCATTGCCCCTGCGGAAGGTACACGCTATGTTCTCAATGTCGCCTTTTTCTTGCCGATCGCGTCTTGCGGTATTGATCGCACTGCTGACAACCCTTGCCTTGTCATCGTGCGCCGGGTACCGTTCTGCTAACACTACAAAACTTGTTCCCTTTACCAGCGATGGTTGCAGCCTCTTTCCCGACGGCACGCCAGAGGACCGGGGCAAGTGGTGCGATTGTTGCGAGAAGCATGACCTTGCCTACTGGCAGGGCGGGAGCGCCGAAGAGCGTGAACAGGCCGACGCAACCCTGCGCGACTGCGTACTGGCGCGAACCCGCAACAAGCAACTGGCGGAAGCCATGTACATCGGCACGCGGGCGGGCGGACACCCAAACTTTCCCACCTGGTATCGGTGGGGCTACGGCTGGCCCTATGGCCGCGGCTATCAGCCCCTTTCGGGGAAAGAAAGGTTGCAGGTCAAAAAACGGCTTGCTGATTATGCGAAGCGACATCCGGCGGGATATTGCGTTGGAAATAAGTAAGACCGGCAGACTCAAGGAACAGGAGCGCAGGCATGTCAAAATTATTTAAAAGATTCCTCTTCGTCATCGTCGGGCTCATGGGGCTGTTCATTCTCGTCTCTGTTGCACGATATTTTTTTGTTGACGCCAATATCTACAAAACCCGATTTGAAAAGACCGCCTCCGACGCCTTGGGGATGGACGTGCAGATTGGCGGTGGGCTGAAAATCGCGTTCTTGCCCGGTTTACATGTCAAACTTCATGATCTGCATATCGGGAATCGGGAGATGGACGTCGTATCTGCGAAGGAAGCCAGCCTTGCGATCTCTCTTCTCCCCCTCATTAAAAGAGAAGTCCGTATCAGGAGAATCGCGCTTCAAAACCCCAGGATAACGGTTAAGCGGGACCGCTACGGCGCCTTCAACTTCGGAAAACGTCAGGCAGCCAAAGAAACTTTTTTTACCCTGGTCCTCAAAAAAATCTCCCTTTCTGACGGGGTTTTCATCTATCAGGACGAAGAATCCGGGGAAGGATTTGAAATGGGAAACTTCAATCTGGATGTGCGCAGATTGCGTCATGTCGGAGTGCATAACGCGGCATTTATGAAAAAACTTTCTTTCACGGCAGAATTGACTTGCCGGAATATCCGGGTTCAGAAACTCATGCTTTCCGATGTGAAAGTTACCTGCAAGGGCAAAGACGGCATCTTTGCTTTCAATCCCGTCACGATGCGCCTTTTCGGCGGACAAGGGTCAGGGAGCGTCGGGGTCCGTTTTTCCGATCCTGTTCCCCGTTATTCCGTCCGATTATCCTTGTCAAAGTTTCGAATCGAGGAGTATCTCAAGACCCTTTCCGCAAAGAAAGTAGCGGCGGGATCGATGGACTTTTCTGCAAACCTGTCGATGCAGGGGAATACGGCAAAGGAGCTAAAACAGACAGCCACGGGAGAGGCTTTGTTGCGCGGGGAAAATCTCACGCTTTACGGTCATGACCTCGACAGGGAGTATTCCCGGTTCAAGTCCAGTCAGAACTTCAACCTCATCGATGTAGGCGCCTTCTTTTTTGCCGGCCCGATCGGTCTTGCCGTCACGAAGGGGTACAACTTCGCAAGTCTCTTTCAAGGGTCGAAAGGCAGCAGCAGCATCGGGATGCTCTTCTCCGACTGGAAGGTTGAGCGCGGAATAGCGCAGGAGAGGGATGTGGCCATGGCGACAAAAAAGAACAGGATGGCTCTCAAAGGGGGCCTCAATTTTGTCGAGGAACGTTTCGATAACGTTACGATAGCGCTGATAGACGCCCGTGGATGCGCCAGGTTGCAGCAGCGCATCATCGGTCCTTTCCGGAAACCGGTGGTGGAGAAGCCCAGTGTTCCCATGTCTCTCGCAGGACCGGTGATCAATCTGTTCAAGAAGGCCGGAAACCTTATCACGGATGAAAAGTGTGAAGTGTTTTACAGCGGTTCGGTAACGGCGCCAAAGTAACGGCTGTCGGCAGACAACGTGCCATAACGATTTTTGTATAAAAACATTCTCTCGCCTCGACAAAAAGGTGATTCCCTTCTCAATGGGCATCTTCAGGTTTGTTCCGCCATAGCCTAACAGCGTTTCTCACCCGTTCGCGTACTCTGAAACCTCCGGCAATGCTTACTTCCGGTCGATCTGGGTATCGTCTCTGCCGCCCCTGCTGGTGACGGCGAACATGATGCCGATGCCGACTGCAATGACAACGGCAATCACGCTCCAAGTCGTGCCGATGCTTGATAAAACGCCCATTTTCCAGAGTGCGGCGAGAAGACCGCAAATCAATAAAACATAACCAATAAGATACATACCCGGCCGTTCCATAACAAACCTCCCTATCTGAAAGTGCAATGCGCCATACGAATGTACCAGCAAGTTTTCTGCCAATATCCGGAAGATCATGATAATACAAAATTAATGAATCAATAACAGGGTGTTAGATTCATGGAACGAAACAGCTCCAAAGGCATTAAATTCCCCTTTTGCCCTCAAAATGCTGAGGGTCCGCCACATATTGAGGCTTAATGAATCATTTCAAATGGTTGTGAAGTCCACTTTGATTACTCTAATGCAATGTATTTAAAGAAGAATCGAAATATCTGACATTCTATCGGTTGTTGGCAGGACACTTGCTATGAATAGATTTAGACATTGTCATTAAAAAAAAACAGAACGGAAAGGTGAAATCATGTCGAATCAGATCAAGGGTTTTATAACAGGTATTATTTTGGGAGGCGTCATTGGCGCTGCGGTCGGTATCCTCTTTGCGCCGCAAAGCGGTCTGAAGACGCGGAAGGATATTAACAGAAAAACGAAGAGACTGATTGCGAAGAGCCAAAAAGAATACGAAGCGGCGCTGAAAAAAGGCGGCAAGGCCTATGAATCTGCGGTCAGGCAGTTGAAGCACCTGGAGTCTTCCGCAAAGGAAAAGATCGGAGAAATGGAGGAAAAGGTGGATGAGTTGACTGAAATAGGGAAAGATGCATTTCAAGACACCAAAAGCCACCTGATAAAAGCTGTGAATGCGACAGCAAATGCCTTCAAATAGGAAGCCGGAATTGCGTGCGACAACCATTCTGCCTGAGATAAAGATTTGAAATGAAGATAAAAAACACTTTAAATTGGGCATTGAAGCGCGCAAAAAACGGCGGCCATTTAATTACCGAATCTTTCAATGCTTTTATGGAAGACAGGGCGCTGACGATGAGTGCCGCTCTGGCGTACTATACGCTTTTCGCCATGGCGCCTTTGCTGATCATGACCATTGCTCTGGCGAGCTTATTTTATGGTGAAGATGCCATAAACAGGAAATTATTCCAGGAGATCAACGGCCTTGTCGGCAATAGCGCCGCTTTGCAGATCCAGGAAATTGTCCGCCAGATAAGCTTGCAAAAGGATTCTGTCTTTGCCGTCATTTTAGGGATCGTCACGTTATTGATCGGAACTACCGGCGTATTCATTGAAATACAGGATTCTATGAACTATATCTGGCGTGTGAAAGCAAAACCTGAAAAAGGCTGGAAAAAGCTGCTGATGAACCGGATATTGTCTTTTTCCATGGTCTTGAGTCTTGGATTTCTTCTCATTGCATCTTTGATTATGAATGGATTAGTCCTGATCCTGAGTGATCAGTTGAGCCGGTATTTTCCCGATATGACCATTGTTGTCATCAGTCTTGTTAATATCGGCCTTACTTTCATCATTATATCCGCCCTTTTTTCAGTCATATTCAAGTATTTGCCTGATGTCGAAATAGGATGGAAGGATGTTCGCATCGGCGCATTTTTCACCGTCATATTGTTTATCGTCGGAAAATATTTCATCGGAATATATCTCGAAAAAGTCAGTCCGGGATCCGCATACGGAGCCGCAGGCTCTATCATCGTCGTTCTGGTATGGGTTTATTATACATCGGCTATTCTGTATTTCGGTGCGGAATTTACCCAGGTGTATTCCGAACGCTACGGTGGGAAAATTAAACCTGCCCCATACGCCGTACATATTATACAAACGGAAGAAGAAAAAACCGTTGCCGTTTTGCCTCATAAGGAACACGACATTGAAAAAAATAAGACGCCGTTATAGACGATTATTGATTTCCAGTCGCGCTAATAAACTGAGAAAGGCGCTGCTTACACTCGGATAAAGGTTGGTAAAAATGATTCCCATAAACAAAAAAGAAGCTCTTCTCTTGAAACCCGAAGGGATTCATCGCGGTCTTATCAAATATGTCATTCTTGCTTTGTTTCCCATTATATTTCTGAATTATCTCCTTCTTAACGCCGGAGATAAAGCGGCGGACAGGAACGCCGCTTTCCAGCCTGGGGAAAAACTGACATATAAGGGAAAATGGGGAATCATTCCGACGGGAGAACTCACACTGGAAGTTCTTCCCATAGATACGGTCAACGGCGTTCAAGCTTATCATTTCGTGATGATAACAAAGACGAATGACGAAGGCGATCGCATCTATAAAATCAGGGAGAGGCAGGATTCCTATGTCGATACCGGCGTGACCCACAGCATTTTCTATAAAAAAAAGACGGAGAGCGAACATCCGCGAGATGAAAGCATAAATTTTGACTGGATAAAGCTGGAGGCCGTTTATACCAATTTCGCCGAGACGAGGCCGCCGATCCGGATCATGCCGGGCACCTTCGATCCCCTCGCTCTTTTTTACGCCATTCGCTCACAGAATCTGAAAGAAAATTCAGAGATTTATATACCGCTGACCGACGGCAAGCACAATATCGAGATCAGAATCATGGTCGGTAAAAGAGATGTGACCGAAATTGCCGGGAAAATGTATAACACCCTTGAAATTACGCCTTATATGGAAATGCTGGATAAACAGGATAAAGAAGTAAGAAAAAGCGAGCGTGCGCAACTCAAAATCTGGGTAACCGATGATGAAAAAAAGATTCCCATAAAAATCAGAAGTAAAGTGGGAATAATTTCATTCGATTTTGATCTTGTTTCCGGTCCGTCATGAAGCAAGATGTAATAGGGCATATTTCGTTATAACTAAAATCATGCTCTTCATTCATCATAAGGAGGTGGAATATGATGAAAGCATACCGAAGTTCACTGGTCATCATCGTTTTATTGTTGATGTTTACCGGATGTGCCCGCCTTCTGCCGTCCAGCAAGATTATGGTCCAGTCGCCCTGGGATGGTTTCGATAGCGCCAAACGGGAATATGAAAAAATAATTCCTAATGTCACAACGGTGGAAGACTTGAACAAAATGAAGTTTAACCCTTACGAGGTGCCGAATATCAGGATCATGAATGTCACAGAGATCATCGGCATATTCATGGCGAATCCTGCTATTAAAATGTCCGATCTGGACCCGGGAATTCAAAGATGCATAGAAAACAAGCACCGATGCACGGCTTATAAAATTGAACCGGGCGAATTGCATAAAAAGCGCGTCGGCAATTTCTGGGCGGATTTGTTCACGTTCAAGCGGCACACTATAGACACGGGATGGGAATTCCGGGGTTTCATTACAATCGTTGATAATGTTGTCACTTATAGAGACCTGGCAGGAGGCAGGCCGTTCATTAAAAACGAAGAAATTGTCAAAAAACCGTTAGGCCCCCTGCAGGAGGTGGGCAGCGTCATTATAACGGAGATTCCCAAGCTCTGGTAAGAGAATATGCAGTTTGTCCCACCCGTTCATCGGCGGGAAGCCTTTTCAATAACAGCGTCCGGATTTGCCGTCGCGGAGACGACAGACAAATCAATATGGCTAAGCAGCGGGAAATGGTCGGAAGGGCAAAATTCATCCCATTGCGGTTGAATAATTTTTGCATCCTTGACACGGGCAGAAGGGGGGACGAAAATATAGTCCAGTTTCAACCGGAAAAAATATTTGCGAAACCCGTGATAAGTGGCGATATGCCGGAGATCGGGATATCGCACCCGAAAGGTGTCCAGTAAGGGTTCGGGATTTGATACACTCCCTTTTGCTCTGATTCTTAGAGGGATATTTCCTTTTAAATATTTGATGGGCGCACTCCTTTCCCTTGCATTAAAATCACCTGTCAGTACATAGGGGTCCGGAGAAAGCCGCTCATGGATAAACCGCGTCAAAAGCATGACGCTGTTTTTTTGCGATCGCCGGGACAGATGATCCATATGGACATTATAAAAATAGAAGGCCTGCCCTTTGTCTTTTTCAACGAGGCGCACCCACGTACAGGTTCTCGGGATGATGTTTCCCCACCCCTTTGATGCCGGAATATCGGGCGTATCGGAAAACCAGAAAGTGCCCTCCGCAGATGGGGCGAACCGCGCAGCATCATAAAAAATCGCCGTATGCAACCCACGGCTCCCGCCAAAATTCCCCATGCCGACCTTCTCATAGCCGGGCAACATGGCGCTGATCGCGGATATTTGAAAGTCCACCGCTTCCTGAAGGCCCAACACATCCGGACGATACTGATTCAAAAGTTCGCATACCCGGTCACAACGATATATCCAGTGATTTTTACCGTCTTTTTTTGTCCCGCGGCGAATATTAAAACTCATGACATTCAAATTCAAGCCTGTATTCTGCCGGGGATTATGATCAGAGTCCGTGTCGCCTATGGAAATATTTCGCAGGGCATTGAAACCTCGAAGCCAATCGACGGGCCGACGAATTTGAGCCATCGATTGCTTGGCGAAAGTGCGCCCTTTTGCTTTTTTTGTTTTCATCATATCTCTTATAACTTGTCTGTGACCTTTGAATATTGTCATTTCGAGGAGTCCCACTGAAGCGGGACGACGAGAAATCTTTATGAGTTCAGATTAATAAGATTTCTCCCGACGGTCGAAATGACAGACAATCGATATATTTCAAAAGTCTCTTGCTGGCGTGACGTTGAATTTGCAATCCCATTGTTAAGTAATGTAGTCACGATAATTGATAAAGCAAGTCCTCACATGACAAATAAGCAATCTTGTTTATGCAGCATTGACAAGCCTGCATGAGATATTTTTTATTTATTTCTATTGCGATTTCATGAATGTTTTGATATGAAAATACAGTAAAAAAAATCTACAGTATTCCTCCACCCCTCCCCATATAAATATTTTCAAGAGGAGGCGGGCATCATAAATTTAATGCGTTTTTCCTAAACGGCCTTAACAGTATTTTATTCACACGGGTATTACTTCGGATTCAGAAAGGTGCTGAGAGATGACGACGGTTAAAGCAAAACGTGATGCTCAAGTTCTTGAGAAATGTCCGACGGGCATCAAAGGCCTCGATGAGATCACGAGGGGAGGGCTGCCGAAAGGCCGGCCGACCCTGATCTGCGGCTCCGCAGGCTGCGGCAAAACCCTCTTTTCCATGGAGTTTCTCATGCGGGGCGCCATGGATTATGGAGAGCCCGGGGTCTTCATGACCTTCGAGGAGACGCCGGAGGATCTCGCGAAGAATTTCATCTCCCTCGGTTTCGATCTCCCGGCGATGGTAGCGCGCGGTCTCATCGCCACGGACCATGTGTACATCGAGCGAAGCGAGATTGAAGAGACGGGCGAGTACGACCTGGAAGGGTTGTTTATCCGCCTGGGGAGCGCCATTGATTCCATCGGAGCGAAGCGGGTCGTCCTCGATACCATCGAAGCCCTTTTCTCCGGCCTGTCCAATGCCGGCATCATCCGGGCGGAACTGCGCCGGCTTTTTCACTGGTTGAAAGA
>JAFGHS010000003.1 GCA_016930075.1 Deltaproteobacteria bacterium | reverse complement strand
ATGGTGGAGGGGGGAGGATTCGAACCTCCGTAGGCTCCGCCGGCAGATTTACAGTCTGCTCCCTTTGGCCGCTCGGGAACCCCTCCACAATATTTGTTCATTTACTTACATGGAGCTGGCGATGGGACTCGAACCCGCAACCTGCTGATTACAAATCAGCTGCTCTACCGATTGAGCTACGCCAGCCGATCTAACCTATGAATATAAAAAACAAACTATGAATTATTGCTCAAAATATACGCCCCGAAAATTCCCTTATACGCTGGGAATCGCTGAATCTATTTTTTATTGACGATTTTGTCAAGTATATTTTTCACTGCCGGTAAAAATACCGGCGGTAAAAATGTCTATTTTGTTTCCTCTATTATCGTCCATGGCCCAATCTCATTATTTTTTCCGCCAGACAACACCATGGGGTGTATCGGAAATGTCTATGCCGGTCTGAGCAAGCCGGACCCTGATTTCATCCGCCTTTTCCCACTGACGGGTTTTTCGAAGTGCTTCTCTTTCCGCAATGAGCCGCTTGACATCCTGGCTGATCATTTCTTCCTCAAAACGCATGACGCCCAAGGTCCCATCTATTTTTTTCATAACGGAAAGGATGCTGTCTTTTTCCTCGTTTTTCAGTTTTCCCTGATCCAGGGGAAGACCGACTTTTTTCACGAATTCGAAAAGAACCGCCAAGGCGCCGGATATATTGAAATCATCGTCCATAGCGTCATTGAATCCCTGATTGACGTCGTATATCAGTTGATCCGTATCGGCGTAACCCGCGCCTGATGACGAATGAATCAACCTTTGAATGAATCCGTTGAGCTTTTTAATCGTATTTTTTGCCGTATCGAGGGCGCCGAACGAAAAGTTCAACGGCTTCCTATAATGGGTCCCGAGAAGGAAAAATCTGATATCCGGACCGCCGTATCCCTTTTTCTCAAGATCTTCAATCGTCAAAACGTTGTTCAGAGACCGGGACATTTTTTGGGAACCGGCCATCAGAATTTCTATATTCATCCAGTAATTCGCCATGGGCTTCCCTGTCAAAGCCTTGCCGATAGCCATGACATTTTCGCAATGGGGAAAGAGAATGTCGGACCCGCTGATATGAATGTCGAAGGAATCAGCCAGATGTTTCATAGAGATGGCCGCACATTCGAGATGCCAACTCGGCCTGACATTTCCCCAGCGGGTTTTGAAATAGACGCCCCTTTTGAGTTCACTCAGCGTTGCCCTTTTGAACAACGTAAAATCCACAGGACTGTCTTTTTCGTAATAATCAGCGTCAACTGTTCTCCCCTGCTTCATCTGGCCGAGATCAACATTGGACAGGCGGCCGTAATCACGCAATTTGGATATATCAAAATAGACGGACCGGAGCTTCTCATAGGCCCCTCCCGCCGCCACCAGTTTCTCCACAAGAGCAATCATGGCGTCCACATTATCGCTCGCACGGGGAAAACTGTTGCAGGATTTGATATTCAGTGTATCCATATCCCGGAAAAATTTTGCCGCGCACCGGTCCGTATACGCGCCGAGGTCCATGCCGGCTGCTTCAGCGCTTTTCACGGACCGGTCGTCCAGGTCGATGATATCCATGGAATGCGTGACCTTATACCCTTTGGAATCCAGATAGCGGTTCATCATGTCGGAGGCGACAAAACGCCGGTAATGGCCAAGATGGGGAACTTCATGCACCGTGGGACCGCAAGAATGGATCAGCACTTCTTCCTCATGGATAGGCCGGAAATAGGCCTTTTCTCTGGTCAGGGTATTGTAAATACGCAAGCTGGATTGTCCTTTTTCGACAAAAAGTTCCGTGCTCAGATAGCGCTCGCCGCTGTCGGGAAAAATCACCACAATAAGACCGGAAGTCAGTTCTTTTGCTTTTTGGAGAGCCACATAGAGAGCGGCGCCGGAACTCATCCCCGCCAAAAGGCCTTCTTTTCTTGCCAGTTTTCTGGCTATTTCAAAAGCATCCTCGTCATGAATATTGATTTTTTCATCAAGACGGTTTTTGTCAAAAATACCGGGCCGGTATGATTCCTTCATGTTTTTCAAACCCTGTATCTTGTGCTGCATATAGGGCTCGACACCGACGATGCGGATCGCCGGATTGTATTCCTTGAGACGCCGTGAAATACCCATAGCCGTCCCCGTCGTACCAAGAGAGCTCACAACCATGGTGACTCCGCCGTCGGTTTGACGCCATATTTCTTCCCCTGTTCCCTCATAATGGGCCAGAATGTTGTCCGTGTTGTTGAACTGATCCGGGACAAAATACCTGTCGGGATTTTCCCGCATCATATTGTAAACCAACTCAATCGAACCATCCGTGCCGAGATTGGCCGGCGTGAAAAATAACTCCGCCCCCATGGCCTTGAGTATCTTTTTTCTCTCTTCACTGGCCGATTCGGGCATAGCCAGATAGAGGCGGTAGCCTTTAGCCGCCGCAATGAGCGCCATGCCGATTCCCGTATTTCCGCTGGTCGCTTCAAGGATGATCTTATCCTTTGTCAGATCGCCCCGCTTCTCAGCGCCGCTGATCATATAGAGCGCCGTTCTGTCCTTGATGGAGCCCCCCGGATTGAAGCTTTCCATTTTGGCAAAGATCTTCACCCGATCTCCGGCCGGGTTCAGCGACCGTATTTCCACAAGCGGCGTATTTCCAATGGCGTTGATGATGCTTTCGTAAGTTTTCTGCATGGCTTTTTAAAACTCTATAGACAAGTAAAGACGTCTGGTACGGAATGATATTGCTTGACTTTAACCGTCAAACTTGGGCAGGCTGAATTTGATAAAGGGAACGCCTTCTTCTTTAAGCATTTCCTCTTCTTGCTCTGTTGTAGTGCCCTTGATATTTCTCCTGTCCTCTTCGCCGTAATGGATTTTCAGAGCAACATCTGCAAATTTGTCGCCGAGATCCTCAAAATTCTTTTCAAGATACTCCTGGACCAGTCGGAGCGTTCTTTCAGGAGAAATTTCCTTTGCACGTATTCTGTCCGGTTCTTTTCTGTCCCTGCTCATGACGGCAATCGACGAAACGACAATGTCCACGTCCGCATCCCGGCAAACAGGACAGCTTACGAGCCTCTGGGATTTTTGCAACTCGAAGGTCTCAATATCTTTAAACCACCCCTCGAATTTATGCCCGTATTTACATTTGAGATCGTAGATAATCACTGAGCAATTCTCCAAAAATACATATGTCGATAAAAAGAATTGGACATTTGAACATAATTTATATATTTACAGCCCGTGTCGGGATGTAGCCCAGCCTGGTAGGGCACTGCGTTCGGGACGCAGGAGTCGCGCGTTCAAATCGCGCCATCCCGACCACTTTATATTCCTTTCTATTCCGCAACGAGCGACGCCATCTGAAAGATGGGCAGATACATCGCAATCAGCATACCCCCGACGACGCCGCCCAGAAATGCCATCATGAAAGGCTCTATAAGTGCGGTCAGGGCCGCCACGGCAGCGTCAACTTCATCATCATAGAAGTCGGCAATCTTTGCCAGCATGGTGTCGAGGGCGCCGGTCGCCTCGCCGACGGCAATCATCTGGACAACCATGGACGGAAATATTTTGGTCTCCGCCAGCGGTTCTGCAATGGTTTTACCCTCACTGATGCTCTGCCTCGTTTTTATGAGCGCCTCTTCGACAATTTTATTCCCGGCTGTTTTGCTGACGATTCCCAGGCCTTCAAGAATGGGCACGCCGCTTGCCATCATGGTGGACAAGGTACGGGTGAATTTAGCCACAGCGACTTTCCTCAGGAGATCCCCGAAAACCGGCGCCCTCAGGATCAAGTCATCGATGATGTAGGCGCCTCTTTTGGTTTTTCTTATTCTTTTTATGGCAAAGACGATGAGGACCATTCCCCCCAGATAATAATACCAGGAGTTTTGAGCGGCCGAGCTTAAATTGACAAGAAACTGTGTCGGCGCAGGCAACTGGCCTCCCATATCGGCAAACATTTTTTCAAAAACGGGGATCACTTTAACCAGCATCAGGGCAACAACGCCAAGAGAGATCACAAGGACGGCGGCAGGATAGGTCAATGCGCCCTTTACCTTGCCCTTTAACTTCATGGCCTTTTCCATGTAAGCCGACAGACGGTTCAAGATAACGTCAAGAATACCGCCGCTTTCGCCGGCGGCAACAAGGTTGACAAAAAGTTCGTCAAATACGTCGGGGAATTTTTTCAGGGCGTCCGTCAACGTCGATCCGCCTTCGATTTCTTCTTTTACGGTAGTAATGATTTTGGCGAATGTCTTGTTCTTTTCCTGCTCCGCAAGCAGCGCCAGGCATTGCATGAGGGGCAGACCGGCATTGATCATTGTTGCAAAAATCCGGCTAAAGATAACGATCTCCCTCTCCTTGACGCTTTGTTTTAAGAAGGGAAGATATTCCGCAAGGTCTTTCGGCTTGGTCTTGACCTTAATATCTTTGTATCCCTGACGACGGAAATGTGACTTCACCGCCGCTTCATCAGTCGCTTCAAATTCACCTTTCTTGACTTCATTGGCTCTTGTCTTCGCTTCCCACAAAAAAATCGGCATGGCAAAAAACCTTTCTTTTGGAAGATGGCCCGCTACTCATTCATGCAACAGCCCCAACATCTGCCTATCTCATACATGATAATACCTGCCGCCACCGCCACATTGAGAGAACCGATCTCTCCATTCATGGGGATGGACAACAAAAAATCACACTGTTTTTTTATGGAAGGCCTCATCCCTTTGCCTTCAGATCCCATCACCAGACCGATGCGGCGATCGTAGTTAACCGAGCGAATGTCCTGACCGACAGCGGCTTCAGCGCCGTAGATCCAGTACCCGTTCTCCTTCAGGCATTCGATCGTCCTTGCCATATTGATCACCCTGGCAACCGGCGTATGACGAAGCGCGCCGGCGGAGGCCTTCATAACCGTCGCCGTCACGGGCGCCGCTCTGTTCTCCGGGATAATGACGCCCTTTGCGCCGCAGCAGTTGGCTGTCCTTATCAAAGAACCCAGATTTTGCGGATCCACGATCTGATCAAGCAGCAGGATCAGTTCACCCTTTGCGCCGGCATCCGTTAATATCAAATCCTCAACGTCCGCATAAGCAAACGACTCACACAATCCAACGACGCCCTGATGCGAAGACCCGCCCGCGCACCGATCCAGATAAGTCCGATCCGTGAATTCAACGGGGATGCTTTGCTCTTTTGCCTGCGCGACAATGTTTCGGACCGGCTCCCCTTTTCTGCCGTCGGCGATGTAAATCTTCGCAAAACATCCGCTCTCACTCCTGAGCGCTTCGCTTACGGGATTTATGCCGTAAATATATTCCATATGGCAGCACTAATCGGTATATTCTTCGTCGCCGATGAATTCCGTCTCGTCACCGATCTGTTTGACTTCCTCTTTAACATTCTGCAGGTGTTCCGGATGGGCAAAAACAACCTTCCCCGCCGCAATTTCTCTTAAAGCTCCGACAATTTCCCGGTTGTTCCGTACATCCGTTAGGGGTTTTGCACCTTTTAGCAGCATGCGCGATCGCTTTGACGCCAGCACGACAAGGCCAAATCTGTTTTTTGCCACCTTTAAAGAATCTTCCACGGTAATTCTTGCCATTGATTAAAACCTCCACCCCAAAAGCTATGTTGCGACTATAATAAAAAAAACAGGGAAAGTATATATCCTTTTTTATTATGTCCGGTTCTTAAGTACGCGGCCGACCCTGTCCTCCCACCGCACCCGCCTGCTCTTCTCAGCAATGTAAACAGACCGGAAACAATCAACCGCCTCGTTCAAATCGTCATTGAATATGACGTAATCGTACCAATAATACTCACCCATCATGTCTCTGGCCTGGCTGATGCGCATGAGCAGATTTTCACGGCTCTCAAATCCCCTGCCGATCAACCGCCTCTCCAGTTCATCCATTGAAGGCGGCATGATAAATATAAACGCGCCGCCGGGGTAATTCTTCTTGATCGCCCTGGCGCCCTTAGGCTCAATATCAAGCATCAGATCGCAACCGTGCTGTAAATGCTCTTTCATGGCATCCAATGACGTCCCGTAAAAATAACCATAATTCTCCGACCATTCGGCAAATCCCCCCCCGGCTATCCGATCCTCAAAAGCCTGGCGGGATATAAAATGGTAATCCCTGCCGTCCACTTCCTCCGGGCGGGGAGGCCTTGTCGTATAAGAGACGGAATAGGTCAAATTCGGGAACAGACTTAAAATTCTTTTGCATATCGTCGTCTTGCCCGCACCGGACGGCGCCGACACCACCAAATAGAGTCCCTCCTGCTGCCCATGGAAACGATCCGTCTTATTCAATATTTTGTACCTGCTCCCTCAATTTGCCCAGTTCGCTCTTGATGTCGATGACATGCCGGGATACGGCGGCATCGGGGCTTTTGGAACCGATGGTGTTGATTTCCCGGTTCATTTCCTGAATTAAGAAATCAACTTTCCTGCCGATAATATCATCGCCCTGCAATAAATCCGTAAACTGGTTGATATGGCTCTTGAACCGGACAATTTCTTCGGTGATATCGCTTCTTTCGGCCATGACGGCGATCTCCTGGCTCAAACGCATCTCATCGACTTCAATGGAACCGGTAAGTTCCCTGACCCGTTCCGCCAACCTTTTTTGATACTCCAGGACGATAGCCGGCGCCCTCAGGTCAACGGCATCCAACGTCGTTTTGATGAATTCCATTCTCGCCGTCAGATCCTCGCACAGGGCGGCCCCTTCTTTTTCTCTCATCTCCAGAACACTCTGCATCGCCGCATCCAGAACGCCTTCAAGTTTTTGCCAAATCAAAGCGGCGTCTTCAACCTGTTCGGACATAATAAAGGCATCCTTGAATCCGGCAATCATGGGAATCGTAACATCGTCATTCAAATGAAGTTCTTCTTTGATTTGCACAAGCAGGGCATGATAATTGCGAACGGCCGGCAGATTCAACTCAAGCCTGGCGCCGTTTTGCAGCCCGCTGTCCTTATCGACGCGAATGTTGATCTCTACGCGTCCCCGGGAAATCTTTTCCGAAATTTTTCTCTTTATTTCCGATTCCAGGGGAAGAATGATGCCGGGAAGGCGCAGCGACATATCGAGATAACGATGATTGATGGATTTAATTTCCACCTGAAACTGCCGCCCTTCGTAAACGGCATCCACCTTCCCATATCCTGTCATGCTTTTTATCATCGAAACTCCTTCATTCTGAATGAATATCCGTCCCGTCCACCATGCAGGGCACAGCCCTCGCTCAGATTTTCGCCTGGCGGGATGTTTTTGCCTGCAAGGCATATCTGGCCCTGATGATGTTGAACATGGCCAGGGTGTCCTTCGCCGCATAATCCGGGTACGTCCAGGGCAGAGACTGGAATGTCCCGCTTTGATAGATCAGGGTCAAGTCGGCATAAATCCCATCCCGGAGGTAAGGCCGGTGGGTATACCCCTTGCCGGTTGCCAGAATGAGGTGCGCATGGCTGATATACCCGGGATCGATATTTATCTGCCGGCGATGGCCCGTTGCATATTTTTCTTCCAGCGCGTTTGTCGCCCGTTTTATGTCCGGCAAAGACTCCGGCCTCACCAAATTTTCAAAAGAAATAAATCGCCGGCATAAAGGCGATCCCATCTCTTGTTCATAATAATCCGTATAATGGAACGGGATGAGGGCGCTGACAAAATCAATGCCCCCATATCGGCAAGACAGCTCTGCCGTCGCTTCGTTCAAAAGCCTGCTCTGAGCGGAAAAGACGCTCATCACCAGCTTCACCGCCTCCGCATCGCCGGGCCTGCTCATAAGACTTTCTTGAGTTCCTTCCGAGAAACGGTTGAAATGCCCACCTTTCCAACCACGATGCCGGCTGCATGATTCGCTAAGTATGCCGCCTCTTTAAATGTGGACCCGGACGCGGCAGCCAATGCAAAAACACCGATTGCCGTGTCCCCCGCACCGCTGACGTCGAACACTTCTTTGGCCTCGGTTGCAAAATTAGTCTGGACCAATTTTGCGCCTGCCTCAAAAAGTGTCATGCCCTTTTCGCCTCGCGTGATCAGCAAAGCCTTGAGATCCAGTTGCTCAAGGAGCTTCTTTACAGCCCTTTTTATTTCAAAGCCCTTGCCGGCTTCATTGCCGTTTAAATCATTAACGCCGAGCATCCACTCGGCCTCACGATGGTTGGGCTTAATCACGTCGACGCCGTGATAAAGAGAAAAATCTTTTTTCTTGGGATCCACACAAATAATGACACCTCGACCCGAAAACAGATGATGAATTTCGTCCAAAAGGGTTTTTGTAACAACGCCCTTTTCGTAATCCGAGATGACAATCGCCCCTAAATCATTTCTCAGCGTTTTAATGTAATCGATGATTTTAGCGATGCTGCTTTCCGATATGGGACGGCAACTTTCCCTGTCGAATCTTACGATCTGCTGGTTATGGGCAATCACCCTCGTTTTGATCGTTGTCGGGCGATGGGATTCCGTGACGACGCCCTTGGTAGAAATCTTCATATTTTGAAACCGCCGGAGCAGCATGGCCCCCATGTCATCTTCGCCGACGACGCCTGCGAGATAAACCTGGCCGCCCATTGAGTATATATTATGCAGTGCATTGGCGCATCCGCCTAACATAAAATTTTCCGCTCGCACATCAACGACGGGGACGGGGGCTTCCGGCGATATGCGCGACACCCTGCCCCAGATAAAATGATCGAACATGATGTCCCCGACAACCAGAACTTTTGATTTCGGAAACCGCTCAATAATCTCGGCGCCTCTTTTACTACTGATGATTTTTTTCATTCTTCCATCGAACGATTTTCGGACCCTTCGGCTGAGGGCATTATCCGCAAGTATTGAAATAGAAAACCTTTTAATTGGTGGATGCTATTATTTTGACGGTTTTTTGTCAATCCTTTTCTCAAAACGCATGCCGGCCGGATCATCTGCAACCTTCAATGTCGACCGTCATTTCCGGCAAACGCAAATGATCATGGCGCCCGCGGCTTTCGATATGACCTTTCAATAGGGTTGACATACACGCCGTTCTGAAGTATTTATGACCGGTCTTAATGTATCATTAACCGCCGCAATTCAATGATTTCAACATTTAATGGGGATTGTTTGATGATTCGTTCGGCAATCTTGATATTTATCGGCATAGTCGTCACGGGCGTCATGTCCGTCGTTGCCTACGTCATCGGTTTTACCCCAAATGGAGAAAATAAAGCGCATAAAATCGCCAACATCTGGGCAAAGACCATGCTATTTTTCTCCGCCACGACGGTCGAGGTCGTGGGAGAGGAAAATATCCTTACAGACCGGCCCCAGATCTTCATGGCCAATCACCAAAGCGATTTCGACATTTTTATCGTCCTGGCTTACGTCCCCTGCCAGTTCCGGTGGATCGCCAAAAAAGAGCTTTTCCGGGTGCCGGTTTTCGGCCCTGCCATGCGGCGCGCCGGGTATATCGAGATCGACCGGCAGCATCACGAAAAGGCATTAAAAAGCCTCGATGAGGCTGCCGAAAAGATCCGTGAAGGAAAATCGGTGATGACGTTTCCGGAGGGGACAAGGAGTAAGGATAAGACAATCAAACCTTTTAAACAGGGCGTGTTTCATCTCGCCGTCAAGTCGGGCGTTCCCATCACGCCCATATCCATCATCGGCAGCGGAGACATTATGCCGAAACGCTCTTTGAAGATCCATCCGGGGGCCATCACGATGGTCATCGACAAGCCCATTTCCGTTGACGGATACACCATAGAAACCAGAAATCTATTGATAGAAAAGGTAAGGGACGTCATCGTGAAAAATTATGAGGAAGGTATGGCCCTGCGAAAAGGCAATCATTAAATCGAATACATTTAAGGAGGGGTGCATGTTTAGAAAGAACATTCTTGTCGTTGTCGTGTTGGGTCTTTTGTCTGCAACCGCGGCATTCGCCGGACCGAATTACCAGGAAGGCCTCTGGGAAATCACCAGTATTATGGACGTCCCGGGCATGCCCAAGGAGATGATCAAACCCTTTAAATATACCTACTGCATGACCGGGGAAAACGCCGTTCCGCACCCTCAGGAAAAGGGTGAACAGCGGTGTAAAATCACGGATCAACGCATAAAAGGCAACAACGTCCAGTGGACCATGACGTGCAAGGACGGCACCGTCACCACAGGTGAGATCACCCATGCCAAAAACAGTTTCAAAGGCTTCCAAACCACGACGACTAAACAAGGCGGCCAGAAAATGATCATCAAGGCGGTCACGAGCGGCAAGTATCTGGGACCTTGTAAAAAGTAGGCGCGCATTGCTCGTTTGGGGTCAGTGACCATTTAAGCGATCTCGATATCATACGCCTGCGGGACGCCTTCGAGCCGTTCGACACGACATCATGGAAGAGAGAGCGTCGCATGACCACCGAACCATCCCCGAACCGTCTGAGCCATGAAAAAAGCCCCTACCTCCTTCAGCACGCGACCAATCCCGTCGACTGGTATCCCTGGGGCGATGAGGCCTTCACGGAGGCTGCCCGGCTGGATAAGCCGATTTTCCTGTCCATCGGCTATTCCACCTGCCACTGGTGCCATGTGATGGCTCATGAATCGTTCGAAGACCCGTTCGTGGCCGATCTGTTGAATTATTATTTTATCAACATCAAAGTCGACCGGGAAGAGCGCCCCGATATCGACGTCGTTTACATGAACGTCTGTCAGATGCTGACGGGCCGGGGCGGCTGGCCCCTGACGATCATCATGTCCGCCGACAAAAAACCATTTTATGCGGCGACTTATATTCCCAAGTACAATCGCTTCGGCCAAATCGGTATGCTGGAACTTCTCCCTAAACTGGGAGAGATATGGCAGACGCGGCGGGACGACATCAACCTCACAGCGGGCCGGATTGTTTCGGCGCTGCAAGCAGAGGCCGATTCCGCCGAGAGGGCAGAACCCGGCATCAGCATCCTTCACGCCGCCTATGATCAACTCTTTAGCGCCTTTGATGAAATAAACGGCGGTTTTGGAACCAAGCCGAAGTTTCCGACCCCCCAGAATCTGCTGTTTCTCCTGCGCTTCTGGAAACGAAGCGGCGATCATTACGCCCTCCACATGGTGGAAAAGACGCTGCAAGCCATGCGCAGCGGCGGAATATACGATCACATCGGCTTTGGGTTTCACCGCTACGCCGTCGACCAAAAGTGGCTGCTGCCCCATTTTGAAAAAATGCTCTACGATCAGGCCATGCTTGCCTACGCCTATACGGAAGCGTTTCAGGCGACCGGCAGGACGTTCTACGCCGAAACGGCGGAAGAAATCTTTTCCTACATCATGAACCGCATGACCTCCCCCGAAGGGGCCTTCTATTCCGCCGAAGACGCCGACAGCGAAGGGCAGGAGGGGAAATTCTACCTCTGGGAATGGGAAGAAATCAGCAATCATCTCGACACGGCGGATGCCGACCTGTTCATCAGCAGATTCAACATGGACAAGACGGGCAATTATACGGATGAAATGACGGGGAAAAAGACGGGGAAAAACATCCTCCGCCTTACCCCGCTGTCAGACGAAACGTCGAGAGAAGGAGCGGTTCCCGATGACAGGAAAAAGCGTCTCGATTTAGCCCGGATAAAGCTCTATGGAATCCGGGACCAACGGGTCCATCCTCAGAAAGACGACAAGATCCTCACCGATTGGAACGGCTTCATGATTGCGGCCCTGGCAAAGGGCGGACAAGTCCTGAACCGGCAGGCTTACATCAAAGCGGCGGAAAACGCGGCGGCATTCATCCTTGCGCGAATGCGCCGCCCCGACGGCGCGCTCCTGCATCGATTCCGGGACGGCGACGCCGGCATCCAAGGTCAGATCGACGATTACGCGTTTACGGTTTTCGGTCTCATCGAACTGTACAATGCCGCCTGGCATGCGCCCTACTTGGAGACAGCCCTGGAACTGACGGACGGCCTCCTCGCCAACTTCAAGGATCACAAAAACGGCGGCTTTTTCCTTACGCCCCGCGACGGAGAAGAAATCATCGTCCGGCAGAAAGAAATCTTCGAAGGGGCCATGCCGTCCGGAAACTCTGTGGCCATATGGAACATGCTCCGCCTGGGCCGCATGACGGCCAAGACGGCGCTCCTGGACGAGGCATGGGAAGCGGCCTCCTCTTTTTGTGCCGCCGTTCAGCAATCGCCGGGGGCCTATACCCAATTCATGACAGCCCTCGATTCGGCCTTTGGACCGTCACGGGAAGTGGTTGTCGTGGGCAATCCCGCAAGAAAAGACACCCTCTTGATGTTGCAGGCCATGCAATCGCGTTTTCTACCCCACGTCACAATCGTCTTTCGCCCGGCCGGCGAGGCATCACCCGCCATCTGCCGCATCGCCCCGTTTACCAAAGACATGAAGAGCATCGACGGCAAGGCCACCGCCTACGTGTGTACGAATCACGTCTGCGAACAGCCGACGACGGAAATTGAGACCATGATGGATTTGATCGGAGAGTCAATCAGACGTCCTTAAACCAGACGGGCATTTTCCCATAAGGGCTGCCGTTGTAATTCACCGTGATTTCCTCGTTTTCCCGAATATCCCGCAGGGCGACAAATTCAATAACCTCCTCTTCCGGACGCTTCCGGTAAAAGGCGTTCGGTTCAAAGGAATGGTTGAAGAGCGAGCCGAAACCCAGGGCAATGGCCGCCTGGTCCTGATCCGGCCCCCAGCCGAAGGCGTAATTATGGAGGGCCGTGTTTTCGCAGATCCGCCATTGGTCGGCGGAAAGGACAATAACCGGCGACCGCTCCAGGACGTCTCCGTAACGGAAAGTCCTCAGGGCAAAGACGCCCCTGCCTTTTGGGGAAATGGCCCTGACCTCCAGGCAGACTTCCTTGCACGCCGCCTCTCCCTCATAAAAACCATTTTGCGGAAAATCGGCAACCGGCCCATCCGGTTCGGCAAAAGCAGGGGGACTGAAGCCCTTGTCGCCCTTGAACAGGGGCGCCGACAGATCAACCAGGGTGTTCCAGAACAAAATCAGAACGGCCAGAGAAATTAAAATATAACCGGCAACGGCATAAATGGTGATGGGCTCATGCCAGACGGCATAGGCGACGATACTGGCAAAAAAGGGCTCCAGAAGCGTGGCGACCGAAATTTTTGCCGGCTCCATATAGCGCAGGGCATTGGTGAACGATGTATGGCCGACAAAGGTGGGGATCAGGGCCATGAGGATAAAGCACCACCAGTTCCTGCCGCTGTAGTCGAACCAGGGCAGATTAAGAAAGGGAAAAAGTGCAAATGCAGCAAGGGCTGCGATCATGAAAACGGCAGAGACGTAAGCGGTGTTGTCCGCCACATATTTGCGCAAGTGCCTGCCCAACAGAAGATAAGCGGCGAAGAAGGCTGCCGTAAGCATGGCCAGACCGTCGCCCGCCAGTTTATCCGGGCTAAACCGGATATTGCTTGCCCCCAGAACGCCCACGCCCAAAAGCCCCAGGGTGATGCTGGTCCATATGCGCCTTTGCGGCTTCTCGCCGAAAACGAGGTAGGCGCCCAAGACCGTCAGGAGGGGTTGAATGGAAAAAAGGAGCGTGGCATTGGCCACGGAGGTCCGCTGCACACCGGCAATCCAGATCACCAGGTGCAGGGCCATCATGACGCCTGTGAGGATCAGCAGCAATTTTTCCCTGATTTTCAGTGCGGCGATTTCCTTGAGTCCGTTCCAGGCCAGAGGCAGCAGCAACAGCGAGGCAAGAAGGAGCCGCCACGCCGCAATGGCCACCGGGTGCGCGTCGCCGATGCGGATGATGTTGGCCGACTGACTGGCGCAAACAAGACCGATGGCAAGAAACAGATAGGTGCTCCGGGGAGTATGTGCCGCAGGTTCGGCGGCGTCGTTTCGGGTGCTTTGCATCTTACATGTGAAACCTTTATTTGATTTTCGGACGCTCTTTACCGGTCATGGATTCGACAACGAGTTTGAACATCTGCGTTTGCCGCCAGACGGCATCGCCATCATCGACTTTCGCAAGCTGCTCTTCCGGAAGGGGTTCCAATTGACGGATCATGGCTTTCATGGCGTGAATCCGCTCTTGGCGATCATCGACGAGAACCATTTTCCCCCGGCAAACCACGGACCCATAGGCATGGGTGCACCGGCCATATTGATAGCCGTCGTCCCGGATCACGGTCAGACAGGCATTGGGATTGGCCTTGATAAAATCGATCTTCTGCCCTTTGCCGGCGCCGTGGAAATAGAACGTATCCGTTTGTTCTTCATAGCCGTAACTCATCGTTACGACATAGGGTTCATCCTGACGGCAGAGGGCGACCACGGCATACCTGCCTGTTTTGACGATGTCGAGCATTTTATTTTTGTCCGTCATTTCACGGTCGGAGCGGCGCATGTGATATGGCATTGATTTCCACCTTGTTATTTCCCTTTGAACAGTAAAATTTCGTGACGTCGTGACGTCTGACGTGACGTGGCCGAACCCTATCACGTTCATGGGTGAAAGACAAAACACGATTTTTAAAAAGAAGATTACAGGGCTTTGATTGGGTTTCGTCTCAAAAAGGCGGTCAGATCGTCATGACCGATTTCCAGAATGTGCTTCAGATAGCCGATGTTTTTATCAATGGCATCGTCATAAATATTTCTATCCAGGCCATGCCGCGCCTTAAAGTGGTTGGCCATGAAACGGTTGACGTTTCCCATGCCGGTTTCCATCCTGTTTTTGGTCATGCTGTAGAAATTGACGGTTTTTCTCTGCAGGTCGATTTCACTCTCAAATCCGGGCACATGCGCTTCATCGAATTCGTGAAATAAAAAAGCCAGTTTTTCCAGATAATAGCGGTCTGCCATCTGCGCCAGCAGATCCGCCGTTCCCAGAATTTTGCCCATCATCTCATCATTGGCCGAGGAAAAATTCACTCGATCAATGTCCGTATTCAATCCCGTGCAATCGAGAATATCGGCAAAGCTTTTCATCGTACCCTGAAAGTAATCGTTGCCCTTGTAATATGCCTCGATAAACCTTTTGCTTTGCTCGATGTGCATCGCCGTGAATTTGGCGCCCGTTCCTTCATGATCATCCTGTCGCTGTATATATCCCGCGTCATGCATGAGGGCGCTGATGATTCCGACATTCATCTCCTTTTCGCTGAAATTCCAGCCGGCGATCCGGACGCCGTGAATGAGTCTTGCCATGGCCAGAAAAACCATCATGGTATGGCGGATGTTGTGATAATGGGTGTTGCACGCCTGATAGCCGGGGTACTCGCCCCGAAACAGCCGTTCCACATCGTTGAAGGCTTCTTTGATATGACGGCAATCGAAGTTATGGTCCATAAGAGAGACGATCGCCGTCACTTCCGCCAGGATCGACTGATGATCTTGGAAGTCCAGCAGGTCGGAATGAAGTCCTCTTGTTGCCTCAACCATAACATGATCTCCGGAAAACGGAACGTTTTACGTTGTCATCATGATTGTTGGTTACCATTGAATGTTATGAATTGTCTATTATTTTTTTGAAGCACTTTAAAAAAAAGCCGATTAGCCTCGGAAGGTTTGCCCGCACAAGAACATCACAAGGTTCATTTAATATGTGACTTTTTCACCGCTTCGGTTGTATATGTAGTACATACAATATTTTTCCGGACTTACGTGAAGCAAACACAGGGGCAGGCAAAATGAACGAAGATTTCGACAAAAAATACGAAGACCTCATCCGGATGATGCGGACGGCCCCGAAGCCTGGGGCGCCCGAGGACTTTACGCAAAGGGTCATGAATGCGCTTCCCGAAAGCGCCCCCGCGCCGGGCCGGACGGACGCCTTCCTTAAGCGGCTCATCTCCGGCGCAGTGTTCGCCCAGGCGGATCAGCCCCCGGCCCGGCATCATGAAGCGCGCGAATCTTTCATCTGCCTTGTCCTGACGGGCGTTTTTTATCTGGTTTTGGGCGCCGTCCTCATGGCAGGCATGACATTCATGGGCCAATATCCCATCGACAGCCCCTTCATCCGGCTCCTTCCATGGTTCGGCCTTTTTACCGCATTCTGGTTTTTCGGTCTGGCGGCCGTCATGATCGTCGGCGGCGAAAGGGCCATTGCGGGTGTACGGGCGGGAACGATGAT
>JAFGHS010000033.1 GCA_016930075.1 Deltaproteobacteria bacterium | reverse complement strand
CGTCGTCGGCGTGATGCCGTTTCCAAGCACGTCTCCGGCGAAGCGGCCGTCCGGCGTCGCGGCGGTAAAAGCACCCATGGTAATATGGAAGCCCACGGAGAAGATGCCGGGCCAGAACGCCCCACCCCGGAAGTTCCGGTATTTTGCCAGACAGTCGCAGAAGTGGTCCATTACCTTTGCCGCCATGGCATCAACCTCATCGTTGTCGTTCCCGTATTTCGGGATGCGGTTAAGGAAATAGGCGCGCTTGTCTTCCTCATCCTGCCAGTCATCCGACAGCCACCGGGTCAGGTCGGCCATGGTAAAGCGCTTCTCTTCGAAGACGGCTTTTTTCACGCCGTACAGGCTGTCCACGACGTTGGCAAACCCCATGAGCTGCACGCCCGTAGAGTTGTAGATGGCTCCGCCCCGGGTCAGGTCCAGGCCCTTCTCCAGACAGCCGTCGACCATGGCCGACGCAAAGGGTGAGGGGACGGTTTCGGCGATCATGCGGTCCAGGACGGCCATCCCCCGAACCATCTGTTTGAGGAAATGGCGCATCTGTTTGTCGTAGGCCTTCCAGAGATCACTGAAACGCTTGAATCCGGCAGGATCCCCCGATTCAATACCGCTGGGATAGCCGAAGATATTGTCAATCCCGTTGGACAGGGCCAGTTCGACGCATTTGATGCCGTTGAACTGCACGGCGAAAGTGGAACCGAAGGTTTTCCCCTGCGCGTTCGGTTCCAGGCAGCCGACGACCCCGTAATCCCGTGCGTCTTCTATTTTGTGGCCTCCTGCCGCCAATGACCGAATAATGACATCGTCATTGAAAAAATGCATCAGAACACCGTCGCGGTCATATTCGATGGCCCGGCGCATCAACTCCGCGGGGCAATCGGGAGAGACCCGGACACCGAAATTGGGCTGGACGGTGCGAACATCGGCATAGGCATCCAGAGCAATATAACTTACTTCGTTGGTAGCGTCCCGCCCATCGGGTCCCACGCCGCCCACGGTGACGTTCTGAGTCGTCTTTCCTTCCGTGCCCTCCCCTCCGGGGATAAAGGCCTCTTCGAGGACATTCCATATCTCGTTGGTCTTGATGTACAGCATGGCCACGAGTTCCCGGGCCTTCTCCGGAGTGATCCGTTTCGCTTTTCTGTCCTTTTGGTAGTAAGGGAACAGGACCTGATCGATCCGGCCCAGAGAGATGGAGTTCCCGCCCGATTCGATCTGTGAAAGCAGGTGGATGAAGTAGACGCTCTGAACCGCTTCCTGGAACGTCTTGGCCGGATATTCGGGTACGCGGCTGCAAACGTGTGCAATCTCTCTTAGCTCTGCCGCCCGTTCGCGGTCGCGCTCCGTAGCGGCCATGGCCAGTGCGAGTTCGCTGTAGCGGTGTGCAAAGGCGATGGCGGCCTTGCAGTTGCGTATTACAGCCTCGTAAAAGAGGCCCCTTTCGCTTTTCCTTTCTCGCGTGGAGAGACACGCCGCCTTTTGCTGCGCATCGGCAATGACGCCGCGCAGCCCTCGGGCAAGGACGCGCGGGTGGTTCATGGTAAAATGACCGATCCCGTAGGTGATTTCGAGCATCATGGTGAAGATGTATTTGTCCATGTCGGTCAGGATGTCTTCCGGCATGAGCTTCTGCATACGCTCTTCCACCGTTTTCCCCTTCCAGAAGGGAAGAATTTTTACGGTCAGTTCATCCTTTTCCGCCTGCGTGATCAGGGCTTTTTGCAGGACCCGTTCATTAAAATTTTCCAGGTCCCCTTCGATCCACAGCGACTTGTTTTCCGGAAATAGCGGTGCGCCTTTGAGCTTCGAGGTGCGGCAACCGACAATGAGCTCGTCATCGCGGATGATGACACTGATGTTCTTCAGGATATGCTCAAAGGCGAGGCTCATCCTTGTCAAGGGATGCTGGTTCCAGTGGAGCATCATCGCTTCAGTGAGGTACCGGGCGCGTTCGATGCATACTTCCTGGGGCGCTTCGATTATTTTCCAGCGCAGTAATTCGACGCGGGACTGTGTCGGGGGTTGGCGGAGTGCGTGTTGTGTACTCATGGAATGCCTCCCGGTCGTCAGACCTTAATATGCATGTGGTTGACCAGGATCGCGTCCCGCAGCGACCGCGGGAGGACCTGATTGAGCCAAAGGAAGAAACTGCTCATGAAATCGATCTGGTTGAACAGGGACGGCTTTGGCGATAAGATGATTTTCACGATCTTTTCGGCCGCGTATGGCGGCGTAGGGGCCGTTTTGATCAGTTCGTTATCCCGTTCGATAAACCGCCGGGCCCGGTCACGGTATACGGAATTTTCAGGCGGCAGGACATGGATTTTCGCCGCAAAACTTGTGGAAACCTGCGCCGGCTCGATCAGTGCCACCTGGATGCCGAAGGGCTCCACCTCGTACTTGAGTGAAAGCACCATACCCGTGACAGCGAATTTGCTTGCCGAATAGATGGATTCAAAAGGAAAAGGAATGCGTCCGACGAGCGACGACATGGCGATAAGCTTGCCGGAGCGCCGCGCCCGCATCGACGGAATGAACGCCTGGAAAATGGCCACCGTTCCGATAACGTTGATTTCCAGGCATTGCAGGGCCTTCTCGAGATTCACTTCTTCAAAGGGACTGAAGAACCCTATCCCGACATTCGAAAGCACCGTGTCGACGTGGCCGTATAGGGCCAGAACCCGGTCGGCGAATAGACTGATCGCCGGTCTGTTGGTGATATCGATCGCTTCGAGCAGATGATCACCGCCGATGTCTTTAAGCTCCTTTTGCAGGGACAATATCCCCTGAGAATCGACGTCAAAGCCCGCTACAGAATGGCCCTGAGCGGCAAGCATCTTGGCGACGTATCGCCCCATCCCATCCGCACAACCGGTAATGACCACAACCTGCCCCATGACTGCACCTCCCGTTGACTATGATGATCTTATTCGACGTTATTCCGGCGTAGAGACTGTGTCGTAATGGGTAAATGTGTCATTCCGAATCCCGCAGCGGCGGGATGAGAAATCTGAAGTTATTCATATCATTACACATCAAGATTTCTCCCTTCGGTCGAAATGACAAAATAATGTATTACGACACCGTCTCGAAAACCGGAATCCAGCTATTTTATTGAACCGGCTCCCGGATCGTGTTCGGGTTAACGGAACTGTTTTTTCTGCCCGTATCCTCCGGCTGGGTCATGGTGATTCACACGGTTTTGCCCAGTCTCACCTGCGCTTGATACCACTCACCCATCTGCTTTATGGATTCCCGGAAATCCGGATAGATCATCCGGTATCCCGTGGATTTCAGCTTGCTGTTATCGACCACATAATCGTCATACAGGTATTTTACCGCGTCCAGCTCCAGGTCCGGTATACACCCTTTGCGCGCCGATATCGCCCCGTCCACCCGCGCGACGGTCTTCACCAGCCAGAGAGGCAGATGCATTTTCGGCGGTTTCGTGCCGAAAGATTCGGAGGCCAGGGTAAGAGCCTCCTCCAGCGTCGGATTTGTGTCTTCTGCCAAATTAAACGCCTGACCCACGGCAGATTCAATAAATGAGAGATGGTAAACGGCAGCGGCCACATCTTCCGCGCGGACGTTGGAAAGAAGCTGTTTGCCGCTTCCCGGGATCGCGCTGATGCTGGAGGGACGAGAAAAAGCCTTTCCCGCACCGTCATTGCAGCGTGGCCCATACACCGTGCACGGCCTTGTGATGATGGCCGGGAGGCCCTCCTTGATACGCCCCCAGACCACGTCCTCGCCGTCGCGCTTGCTTCGTCCATAGCAGTCCCGCGGATCGCGGGGGCTGTCTTCCTTAAACGGCGTGCCTCGATAATAACCGTACACGCTGGTGGAACCGACATGGACGTAACGCTTGACGCCTTTTTTCAGGGCAAGCTCCGTGATCGATTTGACGCCTTCAACGTTAGTGGGACAGAGAGATTCATAAGGTGTGGAAAAATTGCAGATCGCGCCCAGGTGAAATACCCGGTCGACGACGCCTTCGAAGAGTCGTGGCAGTGTATCCGGCTTCGTCAGATCGGCGGGAACATATTCGACGCCCAGACGGTCAAAAAATGACGTGTCGTTTCTGGGGCGGGCGGAAGCCCTAACGCGAACCCCCTTGCCGACAAGGAATTCAACCAGGTGACTTCCCATAAACCCGGCCGCGCCGGTTACGAGGGTAATGCCGTTAAATTCCATGACGTCCCTCTCCCAAAGCTGATGGTTATAAAATCTTGGACTATGTTTAAGATCGCCGTTTTTGATTTGTCAGTAGTAAGGTAACTCTTTTCTCATCGTAAGTAAAGGGAGAAGACACGAATGGCCTCGTTGAAATGCGGCTTGTTCATTTGTCCTGCTTTCTCCGGAAATCGCTTTGCACACACGAGGCGCATGAACCGCCCTGCCGGGTAATGACGCCGATCCTAAAAATCGCTTTGCACACGCGAGGTACATGAGGCACGGCAGTCTATCTGCCTTTGCCTGTCATCAGTGTAGTTAGCCTGTCGGACAAACTTCAACACATGCTTTTATTTCTTTTTTGAATTGAGATATGCTTTTGCCATATGATGTCCTTATGACGTAATTTCCGTCGTTCCAAAATGGCTGTTCATTACAGCATCCTTGACGACCTCGTAAAAAGTCCAATTCCGTCATTTCGAGGAGTCCCGCTGAAGCGAGACGACGAGAAATCTTTAATGATTTCAGGATTTCTCCCCCGCAAAATGCGGGGTCGAAATGACAGTGCTGATGTTTTGCGACTTTTTACGAGACCATCATCCTTGATAACATCGTAAAAAGCGATTTATGCCACCACCATCCGCTCTATATCAGAAAGAAAGTTTCGTTAACTTCCTTAGAAGTCGTCACCCCGATGAAAGCCGGGGTCCAGCTCGTTTATAACCACTTGATCCCGCCGTGGCGGGACTGGATACCGGTCAGTCTATTGGTGCTTGTAAATTATGCCCCCATATACTATAGAGGCAGGCGCAATTGAGGTGCAGCATGAATGGAAAACCCGGCCCGCCTGCCGTATCGGGTATGAATAAAAAGATCGTTCTTATCGTGGCCACCATGGGGGCGTTTCTCACGCCGTTTATGGGATCGGCCATCAACGTCGCCCTGCCGACCATCGGCAAGGAATTTTCCATGAGCGCCATTGCTATGGGGTGGGTGGCAACGGCATTCCTCCTGTCCGCGGCCATGAGCCTCGTCCCTCTCGGGCGATGCGCCGATATTTACGGCCGGAAACGGATCTTTCTGTGGGGCGTCATCGTCTTTACCCTGTCCTCCCTGCTTTGCGGGCTGTCCCGGTCAGCGGAATTTCTGATTTTTACGAGGGTGATTCAGGGCATCGGCGGGGCCATGATGTTCGGCACGGGCGCGGCCATGCTGACGTCGGCCTATCCGCCGGAAGAGCGGGGCGCCGTTCTCGGAATCAATGTGACGGCGGTTTATATCGGCCTGGTCATCGGCCCCTTCATCGGCGGCATCTTCACGCAATATATCGGCTGGCGGTGCATCTTTTTCTTCACCGTCCCCCTGGGCCTGCTGGTCATCTTTTCCATCCTCTGGAAGCTCAAGGGCGACTGGGCCGAAGCCCAAGGCGAGCGGTTCGATCTCACGGGCTCCATGATTTACGGCCTGGCCCTGCTGGCGATGATGTACGGTTTTTCCATCCTCCCTTCTCCCGTGGGTTTCCTTCTGATTGTTGTCGGTACGGCAGGCCTTATCGCATTTGGTTTCTGGGAACTGCGGGCAAAAAGCCCCGTCCTTGACATGCATCTCTTCATCAACAACCGGGCCTTTGCCTTCTCCAATCTGGCGGCCCTGTTCAATTACATGGCCACGTTTTCCGTGGGTTTTCTCTTGAGTCTGTATCTGCAATATATCAAGGGCTTCACGCCCCGGGACGCCGGACTGATCCTGGTGATCCAGCCGGTCGTGATGGCCCTGCTGTCTCCTTTGGCCGGCAGGCTGTCTGACCGTATAGAACCCCGGATCATCGCCTCGGCGGGCATGGCCATGACGGCGATCGGTCTCATCCCGCTGATCCTGTTAAACAATTCAACAAGCCTGGGCCAGCTGTACGCCGCGCTGGCCGTCCTCGGTCTGGGATTTGCCCTGTTTGCCTCCCCCAACATGAACGCCATCATGAGCTCTGTGGACAAGCGATCTTACGGCGTGGCCTCCGGGACCGCCGGCACCATGCGGCTTGTCGGGCAGATGTTCAGCATGGGCTTGACGATGCTCATCTTTGCCCTCTTTATCGGTCCCGTCCGGATCACCCCCGAATACTATGACCTCTTTGTGAAAAGCATGAAGCTCATCTTCGCCATCCTGTGCTTCCTCTGCTTCTGCGGCATCTTCGCCTCCCTCTGCCGGGGGAAAGTGCACTGACCGCAATACGGCGAAAAGATTTTGTCGGCCATCCGGAAAAGCACGGCCTTATTGACCGCAAGACATGAATGCCGTCCTGAAACTATCCGGGAACGATTTGCCGGTCGCCATCCTCTAATCCAGATCGTCCAGTGTCAGCCGTAAACTCGGCACGAACGTTTCCAGGAAATACCGCACTTCCGGGAGGTCAAGGTCCTCGATTGTGGCGATGAGCGCTTTTTCGGCCTTCGAAAATTCCTGATTGCCCGCCCCCAGCTCTTCCAGGCACTTGATGTAGGCGCAAAGCTTATCGGCGGCCCTAACCAGATCACGGTGGATGCGGTCCTCGTCCGCGGCGACAAAAAGCGCCCGGTAGTCTGCCTTGAGGACATCGGGCAGCATGGAGAAGAGCTTCTCGGCTGCTGACGCTTCGATGGCTTTGTAGGCCGTTTTGATTGCCGGATTGAAGTATTTGATCGGCGCCGGCAGGTCGCCGGTGAGCACTTCGCCGGCATCGTGAAAAAGGGCCAGCACGGCCGTGCGTTCCGGGTTGACGCTTCCCCCGAACAGCCGGTTCCGGATGAGAGCCAGCGCATGGGCGATCATGGCAACCTGCAAACTGTGCTCCCCAACGTTTTCGGGATAGGTGTTGTGCATCATGCTCCAGCGTTGGATGAATTTCATTCTCGACAGATAGGCAAAAAAGTGACTCATCATGATCTCCATATTCAATTCATTATGTCTTCAGGTCTTCAGCGCATCGATTGGCCCCGCTCTTTTGTGCGCATGCCGCAAGGGATCTTTTAATCGATAAGCCGTTATTTTACCCTTTGATTTCTACAGCAATATTTCATCAAAATCAAAAAGGAATTTTCCATGTTATCTTTGACCTGCTTACCATACGGGCATCTTCTTCCCTTTTCCTGCATCTTAGAGTTTACATGAATCTGACTTGTGTGATAATTAGATGGTCTAGTAAAAAGTCGAATCCTGTCATTTCGAGGAGTCACGCTGAAGCGGGACGACGAGAAATCTCTAACGATTTCAAGATTTCTCCCCCGCAAAATGCGGGGTCGAAATAACATTGCTGATTTTTTGCGACTTTTTACGAGGTCGTCATAATTTAGCTTTACAAAGAAAAAAACACGAGGTATAAACCTCATATTCGAATATTGGCTCATTTGGCATATTGTTTGGAAAACAATGGTTTCGCAGGCAGTCATGCTGCTTATGGCATTATCATCAGATTACGGCTTCATCGCCTGTAGCTCGTATAATGCCGGCAACGATCTCCCCTAACCATCCGGTTAATCCGTCAAACAAGCTTTCAAATAATACACTATTCATCAAAACGGAAGGCATTCAAAGTGACGGCAGGTAAAAGCAACTTCATTTATCACCACACCCGGGACATTGTGCCTTGCCTATCCACGACAGGCGAAATCTTCAAGGCGGCGGATATTTCAGTACTCGACAGGCATGAAAAAGCCGTCCGAAAAAACACGAGAGGAATTTAAAATAATGGTAAAGCCTGAATTGAATATCGATACTTCGGCGATGGAATCTTTTTTTAACCCCCGTTCGATTGCAATTATCGGTGCATCGGAGGAACCCAGCAAACCGAGCGCAAGGGTGTTGAACGCCCTTTTGCAGCGGGGTTACGGCGGCAAAATATTCGGCGTCAACCCGCGTTATCAGGAAGTCCGGGGCGTTCCCTGCTACCCTTCGCTGGCGGCGATTCCCGGCGACGTAGAAATGGTCATCATCAGCATCCCTGCCGGGGCCGTTCTCGGCATGATGGAAGAATGCGTTGCCAAGGGCGTTAAAAACGCCGTCGTTTTCACATCCGGTTTCGGCGAGGTCGGACCGGAAGGCAAAGCCATTCAGGACAAAATGGCAGACCTGGCGAAAAAAGGAAACATGCGCATCCTGGGACCCAATTGCATCGGAATCATCAACATCAAACATTCCGTGATGGCGTCTTTTGCCAATATTGTCGATCTGGAACCGGTTTATCCCATATCGATGGGGTTTGTCACCCAGAGCGGCGCCTTCGGGGCCATGATCTACATGCAGGCATCCCAGGAAGGCATCGGTTTCAGTTGCTTCATCAGCGTGGGCAACGAGGCGGATACGGATTTTTGCGATTTTCTGGCCTATCTCCTCGACGACCCGGAAACCAAGGTCATCGGCGGCTATCTCGAAGGGGCCAAAGACGGGAAGAAGTTTCGCACCGTGGCTGAAGAGGCACTGAGGATCGGCAAGCCGATCCTCATGTTGAAGGTGGGCCGGAGCACTGCCGGATCGCGGGCGGCGTCCTCCCACACGGGCGCCCTGGCCGGTGACGATCAAATCTACGATGCATTCTTCAGGCAAATGGGCATTATCCGCATCGAAACCCTGAGCGAATTGACGTCCTTTGTCGAGGTGCACCGCGGCGGCCACATGCCGGAAGGGAATAATATCGCCATTCTTTCCGCTTCAGGCGGCGCAGGTGTCTGGATTGCCGACAAATGCGAGGCCCTGGGGCTCAATGTACCGGAGATCACCGGCGAGACGCGGCGGAAGCTGGAAGAGTATCTGCCTTTTTTCGGATCGGCGAAAAATCCCATCGATACGACGGCCGCCGTCGGCCAGAATCCGGCCATGCTCGGCAAATGCATCCGGGCGCTCCTGGCAGACGACAACATCCACATGCTCACGATCAATATCGGCTTTGCCGATCATAATGCGGAAGTTTACGCCGACGATCTCATCGATATTTTTCAAGCCACAACGAAACCGATCCTGCTGGTGACCCTCGTCGTAGCGCCGACGGAAATCGTCTCCCGGTCTCTGGCAAGGATCAAGGAGTCGGGCGTTACGATTCTGAAAGATCCGCTGTTCGCGGTGCAGGCCATGAGCAATCTGTCCCGTTATGCCGACAAGGTCAAAAAGGCCGCCGACCCCAAAAACATCATCACCACCGTTGATCCGGAACCAGAAGCCTCGGCGCTTCTGAAAACACCGGATGCCCTCTCCGAGTATCACGGGAAAAAGGTGCTCGGCGCCTACGGCATTCCCATCACCCGTGAAGGGCTGGTCCAGTCCGCCGATGAAGCCGTGACCCTGGCGCGTGAACTCGGCTATCCCGTCGTCATGAAGATCCAGTCACTCCAGATTCAGCATAAGACGGAATCGGGCGGCATCAAGTTGAACCTTTCTTCGGAAAGAGAGGTACGCATCGCCTATGAGAACATCCTGGCAAACGTAAAACATTACATGCCGTCGGCGGCGATTCAGGGCGTTTTGGTCCAGGAAATGCTCACGGACGGCGTTGAGGTCATCATCGGCGTTACGGAAGATCCCGTATTCGGCCATGCCGTCATGTTCGGCCTGGGCGGCATCTTTGTGGAGGCCCTGAAGGATGTTTCTTTCCGACTGGCGCCTCTAACCCGGAAGGATGCGGAGGAGATGGTGAAGGAAATAAAGGGGTATCGCGTTCTTTTGGGCATGAGGGGCAAGGCGCCTGTGGATGTCGATGCCCTCGTGGATGTCATCCTCAGGGTATCCCAACTGGTGACGGATCACGGCGACCGGATCAAAGAGCTCGACATCAATCCGCTGGTCGTCTTCCCGAAAGGCGCTAAGGTCGTCGATGCCCTGATCGTAAAGAAATAGGGGTTTGGCTTTATGGGGACAGATTTGAAATCTGTCCCCATAAAACCCAAATCCGTCCCCCCTAATTGGCTTGACATTTAGGGAGGCTGTTATCTATAATGCGGCATAATCAAAAAGGATTTTGTTGGAACAACCGCCACGGCGTAAACCCCGGATCATCAAGGAGGACAGGAGCATGGCAAAACCCAAAACAGAAACGCAAACAGGATACAAAATTATTGCAACCGTTAAATCCGTAAAGGGCAATTGCTCCTGGGGGCATGAGGAAGGCGACAGCTTCGAGATCAGTTGCCACAACACGGCAGGCCTCTGCGGCTTTTTTTACCATGACATCTACCCCCAGCTCATGATGCTGCAATTCGGCGGCAGCTTTCCGGCGACGTGGGGCAATCAGGATGTCGTGAATGTCGAATGTATGGATAAATATAACCTGGTGAAGATGGAGCTCAAAAGGGTCAAGGCATAAGCTAAAATCCGCGCCCCGTCAACCGCTTGCCGGTCATGGACAGAGGCGCGTCGTTATTCGATGTTGTGTTTTAAGGAAGCTGTTTCCCAAACACAAACGCCCCGGAAGGGGCTAAACAAAACATGAATACAAGGCACAGGCCCTCCCCATTCTCTTTTCACCACCGATAAAGGGGGCCTTGTCCCACTCATGTCAACCGCTTAAGGAGGTAAATATTATGGCTAGTCAATGGGTAGATGTAAGAGATTTGAAATTTATTTTGCATGAAGTATTTAAGATGGATGAACAGCTGCTCGGCAAGGGACCCTTTGCCGACTACGACGGAGAAACGGTGGACATGGTCATCGACTCCGCCGCCAAACTGGCGGAAAACGAGATTGCCCCGACCTATCCTGATGAAGTGCACGGCAAATCGATAGACGCCATATTCAAGGACGGCAAGGTATTCGCGCCCGAAGCGTATCATCGTTTATGGAAACTTTACTGCGAAGGCGGCTGGATGACCACGTCGGACTCTCCGGACTGGGGCGGCCAGGGCTTTCCCAGCATCGTGGCCGCGAGCGCCAGTTCCATGTTTCTCGGCTGCAATCAGGCTTTTTTAATGTATCCCGGCCTGACCCACGGGGCCGCCAAACTGATTGAAAAATTTTGTTCCGATGAGTTGAAGAACATTTATCTGCCGAAGATGTTTTCAGGAGAGTGGGGCGGCACGATGTGCCTGACGGAACCGGGGGCCGGTTCCGATTTGAATGTCCTGAAAACAACGGCCAAGAGAAATCCCGATGGAACCTTTTCCATCAAGGGAACGAAGTGCTTCATCTCTTCCGGTGATCACGACCTGGTGTCAAATATCATCCATCCCGTCCTCGCAAGAATCGAAGGCGATCCCCCCGGCACCAAGGGCATCTCCATTTTTCTGGTCCCGAAATACCTGGTCAAACCCGACGGCAGCCTGGGCGAATTCAACGACGTCGTCACCGGCGGCATCGAACACAAGATGGGCATTCACGGCAACGCCACCTGCACCCTCAATTTCGGCGACAACGGCAAGTGCATCGGCTACCTCATGGGGCAGGAACGCGAAGGCATGAAGGTCATGTTCCACATGATGAACGAAGAGCGGCAGGGCGTGGGCATGATGGGCGTCTCCCTCGCCACGTCGGCCTACCTGCATGCCCTGTCCTATGCGAAAGAGCGGCTCCAGGGCAACAACCTTTTCACCGGCCAGCGGTATGTTCCCATCATCCAGCATCCCGACGTCCGCCGGATGCTCCTGAAACAGAAATCCATCAGCGAAGGCCTCAAGGTCCTCTGCCTGTTCTGCTACTGGGCCATGGATCAACAGCTGGTGGCGGAAAACGACGCGGAAAAAGATAAATGGGCGGGCATGGTGGAAATGCTCACCCCCATCGTGAAGTCCTACTGCACGGAAATGGGCCTCGTCGTCAACGACCTGGCCGTGCAGTGCTACGGCGGATACGGCTATTGCCGGGAATACCCCGTCGAGCAGATGATGCGGGACCAGAAGATCAATACGATCTTTGAAGGCACCAACGGCATTCAGGCCATGGACCTCCTGGGACGCAAGATGGGCATGAACGAAGGGAAATATTTTATGGCCCTCATGACGGGGGGCAACGCCCACATCGCCGAAGCCAAAGGCATAGATAATCTGAAGGCTGAGGCGGCTGTGGTGGAAACCGCGATTAACGCCATCTTGCAAACGGCCACGGATTTTGCCGGGATGCTGGGGACCAATCCCTTTGTGCCCCTGATTGCCGCCTGCGATTTCCTCAACTGCGTGGGCGACACGCTGTGCGGCTGGTTCCACCTCTGGATGGCCCTGGAGGCGACCAAAGGCGTGGCCAAGGCCGCAAGCGACAGCGAGAAGGCATTCTATACAGGCAAGATCGAAAGCGCCAAGTTCTTCATCAACCGCACGACGATTCTTGTCCCGGTCAAGTGCGACATCCTCAAGAAGGATGAGACCAGCTGCGTCCGGATTCCCGATGAGGGTTTTGCCGTTTAGGTTTTGAACATTGGGGACAGATTTCTGGATCATGGGGACAGATTTCAAATCTGTCCCCATGATCTCATGCAATAGCAGAGGCAGGCCGTCCGTTTGCAGGCCTGCCTTTTTGCTTTTTAAAAAAGTCCTTCACCGTCATCCCGGATTCCGATCCGGGATCCGGGAACATGCCCCCTTCATCATTTAGAAAAGTCATACCGATTGAAATTACATTGACAAATATCAGCCGATGACCTTACTGTGCAAAAGACAATCGTTCCCGTCAGATCTTAGGGAGACCTTTGAATAATACCGATTTTCTGTCATTTCGACCGTAGGGAGAAATCTTATTGGTCTAAATTCGTTGAGATTTCTCGTCGTCCCGCTGCAGCGGGACTCCTCGAAATGACAAATTCAAAGGTCTCGTTAGGAAGTGCCGAAAAGGATATTCAATTTGAAGATCATCTTTCATCAGGATTTTTATCAGGTCTACACCAACGATCCCGCTGCGGAGCGGGGCCGCCTCGAATCCATCGTCGGCGAACTCTGGGATAAATTCGACTTCGTCGATGCTGTGCCGGCAACCCTCGAAGACATTGCCGCCGTCCACACCCCCTCCCATATCGACGACGTCAAGGGGGAGGGGATTTACCCCATCGCCGCCCTGGCCGCAGGCGGCGCCATCCAGGCGGCGCAGATCGGCCTTACCGAACCGGCATTTGCCGTGATTCGGCCACCGGGGCACCATGCCTCCGCCGGAAGCGCCTGGGGATTCTGCTTCTTTAACAATATGGCCGTGGCCATCACGAAACTGAAAAACGAAGGGGCCATCAAAAAAGCCCTGATCCTCGACATCGACCTTCACTTCGGCGACGGAACGGTGAACATTCTCGGCTCATCGGGATATGTGGACATCTGCAATCCCGTATCTCAGAAATCTTCTAACTATGTATCAGAAATTGAACAGGCCCTGGCCGGCGGCCCCTATGACATCATCGGCATCTCCGCCGGATTCGACAACGCCCTGCTGGACTGGGGCGGCGTTCTCGACCGTCCGGATTATGTCGAAATCGGCTGCATGGTGAGAAGAGCGGCAGGCCGCACCGGGGCAGGCTATTTCGCCGTCCTTGAAGGCGGCTACAACCACAAAGTCCTGGGAGACAACGCCCTGGCCCTTTTGGAAGGCATGGACAAATAGATCACCGGCAAACCTTTATGGCAAATAATTATTTACCCGTTGATATTTTTGAGTATTTATCCGGCAAGGTGCTGGGTCAGAAAGATGTGATCCGGAAGATTGCCGTGGCGATCTATAAGCACATTCAGGGCCTCCGGTCGGGAAACGTGCTGATGATGGGCAACAGCGGCACCGGCAAGACGACCGTCATGAAGTCGATTCAACGGTTTTACAACGAACATGAAGGATTGGATCCGTTCAGAATCATGACCATCACCAACGCCAATATCTTAATGGATGAAGAGGGAACGATCAACACCATCCGGCTGTTCAAGAATCTTGAGTCCGAAATCCTGAAAGCCACAGGATTCAAGGCCACCGTGGAGGAAATGAAGGAATATATGGAAAACGCCACGGTCTGCATCGACGAAATCGACAAAATATCCTCCAAGATAGCCGGAAAGGTCAATCCGACGGGAATCAGCATCCAGCAATCCCTTCTGACCCTCCTCGAGGGTGAAACGGTGCTCATGGAAACGGCAACATATGACGAGGACAGCAAGCACAAGGTAAAACTGCCTATCGATACGTCCAGGATTCTGTTCATCTGCGCCGGCGCGTTTGAGGAACTCTACGAGCAGGTATATAACGCGATTGCCGATCACAAAGATGAGCGGAAGTTCAGAGAGATCGCCGACCTGGACGGCCAGGGAGGCGTCCATTATCGCATCAGATTTAGTCTCAAGGAATCTCTCAAACTTTCCGACCTGTTCGCCTACGGGATGTATCCGCAGTTTATCTCCCGCTTCGATACCATCGCCGTCCTGGACAATCTCAGCAAGCACGATTTGAAGCACATTATGATGCAATCGGATGATTCCCCCTTTCAATTCGCACGGGAGTATTTCGCTTCCATGGGCGTTGAACTGCAAATGACGGACGAAGCCCTCGACCTGATTGCCGCGCAGGCTCTGGATGATCCGCGTATCGGTGCGCGGGCCCTGCGGGAAGTTTTTGGACGCATTATCGCCGGTTTTGAATTTGACCCCTACCATGCGGAAGGAATCACCAAAACCGAAGACGGCAAGGACGTTCTCACCATTGACAGAAACACTGTGACAAATCACCTGACGCGATAGAGTTTCGCTTAAAAATATCATTAAATCATGTGAAGTTTTGTCTTGGAATTGCGAGAGAAACCGCATGACAGAAGGAAGGCGTCACCTGGTTCATTATTTCTCCTTGAAATTTCATTTCGTTTGCATTAACACTTGGCCTTCATTTGCTGATTTTCGATTCGATTCCTGTGATAAAAAAATGCGTGATATGTCGAAGCATATTACTCTACCAAAGGAGGCTGTATGAAAGAGGTTGTCATTGTCGGCGCTGCACGGACCGCTCAGGGAAGTTTCGGGGGTTCACTGAAGGATATTAAGGCCACGGAACTTGGCGGGATGGTTATGGCGGAGGCTGTTCGCCGGGCCGGTATTAATAAAGAACAGGTTGATGAAGCGATTATGGGCATGGTCCTGCCCTGCGGCTACGGCCAGAACCCGGCCAAGCAGGCGGCCGTTCTGGCGGGTTTCCCCTGGGAGGTGGAATGTCTGACCATTAACAAGGTATGCGGATCGGCACTCAAGGCGGTGATGATGGCCGCCCAGGCCATCGCTGTGGGCGATGCGGACATCGTGGTCGCCGGAGGCATGGAGAACATGTCCGCCACCCCCTACTATCTGGAAAAGGCCCGCTACGGCTACCGGATGGGGCCTTCAACCCTTCAGGACCACATGGTCCATGACGGCCTCTGGGATATTGTGAACGATTTCCACATGGGTGTCTCCAACGAATTGTGCTGCGAAAAATATCATGTCAGCCGGGAGGATCAGGACCGGTACGCGGTGGAATCGTACCGGCGGGCCATGGCGGCCATCCGGGAAGGCCGGTTTAAAGATGAAATCGTTCCCGTCGAAATTCCGCAACGGAAGGGGCCGCCGGTGATTTTCGACCAGGACGAATGCCCCCGCGACACGAAATATGAAGACCTGGCCAAGATGACCGGGGCCTTTGTCAAAGGCGGCGTGACCACCGCCGGAAACGCCTCGGTGATCTCCGACGGGGCGGCAGCCGTTGTCGTTATGTCGCGGGAAAAGGCCGAAGCTCTCGGTTGCAGCATCCTCGCTACGGTCGGCGCCCAGGCGTCGGCGGGGCTGGACATGAAATATGTTCTTATGGCGCCCATACTGGCCATCCCCAAGGTTCTGGCCAAAGCAGGTCTCCGGATTGAAGATATGGATGTGATCGAGGTCAACGAGGCCTTCAGCGGCTCTACCGTCGCCGTCATGCGGGAATTGAAGATCGATCACGCCAGGCTCAACGTCAACGGCGGCGGCGTGGCCCTGGGTCATCCCATCGGCGCGAGCGGCTGCCGGGTTCTCATTGCCCTCATGAGCGAACTGAAACGGCGAAACGGCAAATACGGATTGGTCTCCCTCTGCCTGGGCGGCGGCGAGGCTGTGGCCTTGGTCGTCAAGCGCTAAAAGAATTGCGAAAGCCTCTCGTTGTCATTTCGAAGAGTCCCGCAGAAGCGGGATGACGAGAAATCTTTAGATGTCTCAGAATAATTTGGAACAGAGATTTCTCCCTTCGCTCGAAATGACAAACCTTTTATCTTACGGAAGAATGGTTTGGTCTTAAAATATATTTAAATAAGGAGAAACCTATGGAAGTGAAAACATTCGGCGTCGTCGGCGCCGGGCAGATGGGTGGCGGCATCGCACAGGTGGCGGCCATGAGCGGCCTTGCCGTCATCATGCACGATATTGAAGATAAATTCGTCGAGAAGGGCGTCAAAACCATCTCCGGATTGCTCGCCAAGAACGTGGATAAGGGCAAAATGACTTCAGAGGAGCGTGATGCCGTTTTAGGGCGCATCCGCCCCGTCACGGATCTATCGGCCCTGGCTGACGCGGATTTCGTCGTTGAGGCCGCTTCGGAAGTGGAACCCGTCAAATTTGAGATATTCCGGAACCTCGACAGGATTTGCCGATCTGAAGTTATTTTGGCAACGAATACATCCTCCATCCCCATCGGCCGCATCGCCGCCAAGACCAAACGCGCGGAGCAGGTTATCGGCATGCACTTCATGAATCCCGTCCCCGTCATGAAGCTCGTCGAAATCATCCGGGGCCTGGCCACAAACGATGCGACGCACAAGACGACATGGGACCTGTCGCTTCGCTTCGGCAAGACGCCCGTCAACGCGAACGATTATCCGGGATTCATCGCCAACCGGATTCTCATGCCCATGATCAATGAAGCGATCTACGCCCTCTATCACGGCGTGGGCACCGTGGAAGACATCGACGCCGTCATGAAGCTGGGGATGAACCATCCCATGGGCCCCCTGACCCTGGCCGATCTCATCGGCCTCGATACGTGCCTCGCCATCATGGAAATGCTGTACACCGGCTTCTCCGATTCGAAATACCGGCCCTGCCCCCTGCTGCGGCGCTATGTGGAAACCGGCTGGCTGGGACGCAAGGTGGGAAGAGGATTCTATACCTACTGATGATACTCACTTATCGTAAAAGGTCGATAACACTTCTCAGCCGTCATTCCGGCGAAAGCCGGAATCCAGAAAATTCGAATGGATGTAATGACCTGGACACCGGTTTTCACCGGTGTGACGACTTTTGCGGGTTCGCCACATTTAACTAAGGAGATAAAACATGTCCGCTAAGCCCACACAAAAAGACCCAAAGAACACACCGAAAACCCCGGAAGAGACCCCAGGCGAAAAAGTCCTGCGGACGCTCTCCGGATACCCCGTACCCAACTTCTATACGGCCAGCGACCTCAAAGGCTTCGATGTCAAAGAGGAACTGGGCATCCCCGGCGAATACCCCTTTACGCGGGGCATCACCAAAGACATGTACCGCGAAAAGTATTGGGTCATGAGCCAGTATGCGGGTTTTGGAACGGCGCGGGAATCCAATGAACGGTTCAAATACCTCATCGCCAAGGGCGGCTCCGGCGTAGGCATCGCCCTGGACCTGCCGACGCAGCTCGGCATGGACTCGGACCACCCCCAGGCGCAGGGTGAAGTGGGCCGCACGGGCGTGGCCATTGATTCGCTGCGCGATATTGAGATCATGCTCGACGGCATCCCCCTGGAGAAAGTCGGGATCATCCGCACCACGGCCAACGCCATCGGCCCTATTGCCTGTGCCTGGCTCGTCGCCCTCGGCGAAAAGCGGGGCTGCCCGCCGACCAGCTTCAGCGTGCGTCTGCAAAACGACGTCCTCAAGGAGTTTGTCGCACGGGGCACCCATATCTTTCCGCCCGGTCCGTCGGTCAAGCTCTGCATCGACGCCCTCGAATACTGCGCCCGCCATGTCCCGAACTGGCTTCCCCTCACCGCCTGCGGGAGCCACATGCGTCAGGCCGGCGGCAAGGTCAAACATGAACTGGGATTCGCCATCGCCAACGCCATCGCTTATTCCGACGAAGCCATCCGGCGGGGCCTGAAGATCGAAGACTTCGCCCCGACCCTGACCTTTCATTTTCTAATTCATAAAGACTTTTTTGAAGAGATCGCCAAGTACCGGGCGGCGCGCCG
>JAFGHS010000032.1 GCA_016930075.1 Deltaproteobacteria bacterium | reverse complement strand
CAGGGCGCCCAGTATTTTCCCCTTTGAATCTGTAATAGGGGCGGATGATGCCGATATCGTCTGGATTTCGGCTCCTTTCGGGGGCTTAATAACCTGTATATAAGTCGTGTCGGATTTACCTGTTTTGAGAGCGGTTTTAACTTGACATTCTCCCTGGCACTTGTCGGAACCCCATACTTCCCAGCATTTCATCTTTCCTTCAATTTCTGCTGCCCTCATGCCTGCGCTAGCCTGGGCTGCAGGATTAATAAAGGTCACCGTCATATCATGATCAACAAAATACATGGGGACGGGAATGCGGTTCTTAAGTCCGCTGTTAAAAGCCTCCTGGTCCTTTTGATTTATAACCATGGTCCTTAAGAAATCGGCCAGATATCCGATGGAATCTTCTCCCACAACAGGGATCTCCACATCTAAATTTCCCTTGCGGATTTCATTTGTTGCATCACTTAATATCATGATCCTCTGAATTATCAATTTATACAGAAGAAAATAGAGCGTAACAATGGCCACCCCCATAATGATAAGCATACCCATTACCCTGTGGGTTTTGCTTTGTGCTTCAAAATAACTGGAATAAGCCACAAATAACCCTCCAAGCGAACCGACGATCAGCACAAGGGCAGCCATTATTTTTCTCCGAAGGCTATTTTTAAATATGTTAAGCAAACTCATGCCACACCTCCATTATTGATTGTCTATGCCCTGTATACAGTTTGTATCATTAGTGTCCGGTTAATTGAAAATTCTCGCGTAAGAAAACAAATATTAACGAATAATTAAGCATGTTTTTTCTTTTTATCGACTTGAATTTTTTTCTGCCGTATAGCCACTCCAAAACGATAAGAGGGGTGGCTTATGTACACGGGGAAGACTGTATTCTCGCAGCTCATGGACTTTTTGCCAATGTATGAATTTCGAAAGTGCGTTGACCGGTACGGCGGTAATTATCATACAAGCAGTTTCTCCTGTATGGACCAATATCTATGTATGGGCTTTGCCCAGCTAACTTACCGGGAAAGTCTCAGAGATATTGAAGCTTGCCTTCGTTCCCGCAAGGAGAAGCTGTATCACCTCGGCATCAGGGGTAGGGTATCGCGAAGCACCCTTGCAGAGGCAAACGAAAAACGGGACTGGCGAATGTATGCCGACTTCTGTCAAATTCTGATTTCTCAAGCACGCTCCCTTTATGCCGATGAAGACTTCGGCGTCGAACTCAAAGAAACAGCCTACGCTTTGGACTCCACGACGATCGACCTTTGCCTATCGCTTTTCCCTTGGGCGTCTTTCCGCAAACATAAAGCCGCTGTCAAAATGCATACTCTCCTGGATCTTCGCGGCAACATCCCCTCGTTTATAGAGATTACCGAAGGAACGCTCCATGACGTCAATATCCTTGACATCCTGATTCCGGAACCGGGATCTTTCTATATCATGGATCGTGGTTACCTGGACTTTGAAAGACTCTACGTTTTTACTCAACTTCTTGCCTTCTTTGTTACGCGGGCCAAGAAAAACACCAAGGTCCGGAGAATCTACTCACATCCGGTGGATCGAACCGACGGTCTTCGATACGACCAGACAGTAATGCTGGTCACGCCCAAATCACTGGCGGGCTATCCGGAGAAAATCCGCCGCGTAAAGTACTTCGATGCCGAGCGAGAGAAGCCGTTCGTTTTTCTCACAAATAATTTCGTCCTTCCCGCATTGACTATCGCCAAACTCTACAAGTGCCGATGGCAAATCGAATTGTTCTTCAAATGGATCAAGCAACATCTTCGTATAAAGGCCTTCTATGGAACATCCGACAATGCAGTAAAAACCCAGATATGGATTGCCGTTTCTACCTACGTCCTTGTTGCCATCATCCGAAAACGCCTCCACCTGGAGATGGGACTCTACACAATTTTGCAGATCCTGAGTGTTACCCTTTTCGAAAAAGTGCAACTTGATCAGCTATTTGCAAATTACGATTACAATAAATTACCGGAATTCAAAGAACAACCCTATAACCAATTAAATTTGTTCGACTATTAAGCAGACACGTATGAGTTTGTATATAAACGCGTCTTAAAAAAAAAGAAAAAAATCTGAGCGTCACTGGTTTTCGAAGCAGCTCACCCATTGCGCAGAACAATGTATTGTAAAGTAGATCATTGTGCTTTCTTTCCTTATCCATATCGATATGCCGAAAGAAGAATATAATACCTGTCCCACATTGTCAACGCTCAAGCGAGAGTAAATAATGATTATCGTTAATGCCTTCAATACCAACACCTGATCCTGCAACGGCCCTGCAGTCGCTGCAACTGAATCTGTATCGCCGCCACAGGGGATCGAAGGGCGGCAAAGCCTATAGGAAATTGAGGGAAAGGGAAATAGAAGGAAATAGGGGACGGGAAGAAATAGTGGACGGTTCCAATTATTGACATGTCTGATGGTCTTTGATATGGATCACCCGTGTTAAGAATTGCACGCATAGCCCGAACAAGAATTTGCATATCACGTATTAACAAGGGACAACCATTAGCAAGACATCTTCCGTGATGGAGAAGAGTTTCAGGACTTTGCAAGACCCAGAATATCCGGGGGAACAGCCTGGGTAAGGCTTTTCCCCGAATTTTTGACGGCGCTCCCGGTAAGTCATACCGGAACCGGTTAAGCAAAGAATAAACCCCCTTTCAGAAAAGAGGCAGGATTATGAAGAAACTTGTCACCGGCGCAACAGGATTTATCGGTTCGGCAATCGTAAGAGAGCTGATCAAGGATGGTGAGGAGGTTAAGGTTCTCATAAGACAAACCGGCAATACGCATAATATCGACAAGCTTGATGTTGAAAAATCATATGGAGACATCCGTGACGGCGGTTCCATGAAAAGGGCGCTTAAGGATTGCGACACACTCTATTTTACTGCCGCATACTTTGCTCACTGGGCGCCGGATCCGGAATTACTGTACGAGGTCAATGTCGGCGGCACGAAAGCATCTCTCAAAGCAGCCCTGGAAGCAGGAGTTAAGAAAGTCGTCTATACCAGCACCAATAATGCGATAGCGTCGAGCGGCCCTGTCCCGGCTGATGAGGAAAAGGCTTTTGATTATTGGAAAGCCGGCGACCACTATTCCATGTCCAAATATATTGCTGAAAATGAGGCAAGAATGTTTGTCACAAAAGGACTGCCCGTTGTCATGGTTAATCCGACCCTTGTCATCGGCACCAACGACATAAAGCCGTCGCCGTCGGGGCAAATGATCATTGATGTCGTCAAACAAAAGATGCCCGGCTACATTGATGGAGGAATAAACATTATCGATGTCGAGGACGTGGCGCGCGGTCATATCCTTGCCGCAAAAAAGGGCAGGATCGGTGAAAGATATCTCTTGGGTAATGAAAATATAACGGTTTCAAACTACTTTAAGTTGATTGCCAATATTGCAGGCGTAAAACCGCCGACGATTAAGATTCCCTATCATCTGGCTCTTGTGCTTGGATACATCTTCGAGCTTGGCGCTTTTATAACAAAAAAACCTCCCGTTGTCACAGCCAGTGAAGTAAGGATCGGCAAGATGACGGAATGGTATAACTGCTCCAAGGCGGTGAACGAACTGGGGATGCCGCAGACACCCATTCGTTTGACCATTCAAAAGGCCTTAGACTGGTTCGGAGAAAATGGTTATCTGTAACAATGTCCCCTGTGGTCTATTACGGGACAAACCGTCCTGTAACCTGCAGACGCCCATTGCAGACGATCGTACGACCTTACGAACAGTCATCATCGGGTGATGAAAAAGTCTCGATATTTTTTTACAACGCCGCCTTCTTAAACCTTGCCGATTTTTCCCACAGTATTTAATCTCAATATGAAGGGCCTGGGATTTCCGGCAATCTGTAAAAAAAATTTGAAAATATGGTTTTTAAAGGATATAAGATTCGCCCTTTAATGCATTGATTCATTTACGGTAGAAAAAGATTGTGAAGGAGATATTCCCCATGCCGGAAAGTCACGAGTTACACAGCATGTTCTATCCCAAAACAGTAGCCATGGTCGGCACCTCGCCCAATCCCCAGGGATGGGGTGGGACCAGTTTTTTATTGCGCCTCATCAATATCGGGTTCCCCGGAAAAATCTACCCGATCCATCCTAAAGCAACCGAAGTCCTGGGCTTGAAGGCCTATCCGAACGTACAATCCGTCCCCGAGCCCATAGACCTGGTCATTATCGCCGTCTCCGCGCCGAACGTCCCCCAGGTGCTGGAAGACTGCATCGCGGCCGGGGTCAAAAACGTGCACATCTTCAGCTCCGGGTTCAGTGAAACGGGAGAAGAGGAGGGCAAAAAACTTGAACGGCAGATCACCGAAATCATCAGGCGCGGCAATCTGCGGGTCGTCGGACCGAACTGCATGGGGTTGTATGTACCTGCAAGCAAACTGGCGGGATGGGGCGTAAAGCCCGCCGGAACGGGCCATCTTGCTTTCGTTTCCCAAAGCGGCGGGCACGGGGAAATTCTCACCGCCTATGCCCAGTCATTCGGGATCTATTTCAGCAAAATCATCAGCTTTGGAAACGCCTGCGGACTCCAGGTGGCGGATTTTCTCGATTACCTTCGCCAGGACCCGGATACCCGCATCATCTCGATTTACCTGGAAGGGATGAAGGACGGCGACCGCGTCACCCGGCTCATCAAAGAAATCAACCGCATCAAGCCCGTCATCATCTGGAAGGGCGGCATGACGGAGGCCGGCTCCAGGGCGGTGGCCTCTCATACGGGATCAATGGCCGGTGAAGGCCGGATATGGGATGGCTTTTTCAAACAGACCGGTGCGATCAGGGTCAACTCTCTCGAAGAAATCATCGACGTCGTCCTGGCCTTCATGTATCTGAAACCGTGCCGCGGAAAACAAACCCTGCTGTTGGGCGGCGGGGGCGGGAACTCGGTGGCCTTTGCCGATATTTGCAGCCGGCAGGGTTTGGAGATTCCCCCCCTTTCCGAAAAAACCAGGGAAGAGCTCAATGCCTTCATCCGCCTGGCAGGGAACAGCACCAGGAACCCGCTCGACCTGTGGATGATACAAAGAGACACCGCTCTTTATCGCCGGGTCATGGACATCGTCATGGCCGATCCAGCTGTCGATCTGGCCGTTGTAGACCGCGTCGTAGGCGGGCTGGGAGATTTTGACGACGATGATCACATCCAAGGAGACCGGGACAAGGCGCTGCGTGAAGTCAATGACTTCCTCATCGACTTTGCCGCGAATAACCCGTATGGCAAGCCGTTGGTTGTTACCACGAACATGTACGGCAACGATCTGCACCTCGCTGGCCTCGCCGCTCAAAGACGCTTCGAATTCATCAAAGCCGGCGTACCGGCCTATCCCTCTCTGGAAAGCGCGGCCAGGGCCATGACCCGTTTCGTCGAATACCATCAATTCCAGGCGCAACTGAAATGAAGATAGAAACGGATTTTATACGGTATCCTTTTGAAAGCAAGGGCTTATGATTTTTTGAAGACACCCTTTCATTCGAAGGGCATTCCTTAATAAGCCTTTCATTTTACTATCTAAATCTCCTTGACACGGAAATCTTCTCTTCATATACTGCCTGTGCATCAAAAGAGGTTCTTATTGAAAAAATGAATCATCTATTGACATCCGGATAAGAGAACAAGTCTTTTCTATCCATACTTTCACTTATAGGAGAAAGGGATTCAAATGAACGAGAAGGGGATTCCTTTTCCATCCATAAATCAGTCCAATAACTCGACAGAGGACCACCAGTTGCTGGAGATCCAGAAAATCTTCCCAAAAATATTTGAGTTAAGCAGCAATGGTATTCTCGTTATCGGCCGGGATTTCAGGATTGAATTTACCAATATCCAGGCATCGGAGCTGTCCGGTTTTCCCAAGGATCAATTAATCGGAAAGGATTTCAGGGATTTGATCTCACCGGAAGACCGGGAAAAAATATCGAATCTCACTGCTCAAATGCATCTCCGGTCCGACGAGAGTACCCGTGTATCTGCCGAATTTAAGCTCATCACCAAATCCAAAGCCACGCGGGACATCGATATCTATCTGGTTTCGGCGCCCCTTGAAGGATCTTTTAAAATCTATGCCTATCTTCGGGATTTGTCCGAACGAATCCGAATTGAAAACAAACTAAGAGAAGCCAATAGATTTTTAACCAACATTATCTTCAGCTCCGTAGACGGCATCATTGCCGCCGATATTAAGGGGAACATTATCATTTTTAACCAGGGAGCCGCGCGGATGCTGGGATATTCGGCAGACGAGGTTATCAACGGCGGCGTTCATATCACACAAATATACATTCCCGGCCAGGCAAAAGAGCTCATGAGAAGGCTCAGATGCCCGGATTTTGGAGAGATCGGCAAATTGAGCAGCACGGAGATCAGCGCGGTGACCAAACAAGGGGAAATCCTCCCGGCCAGCCTTTCGGCAGCAATCATCTATGATGAAGCGGGCAGGGAAATAGCATCGGTCGGTATTTTTACCGATTTGCGCGAACGCATTCGGATGCAGAAAGAATTGGAGGAAACGCACCTTAAACTTCTCCATTCGGAAAAAATGGCTTCATTAGGAAAACTGGCTGCCGGGGTCGCCCATGAAATCAACAATCCGTTGGGCGGAATCCTGCTTTATGCCAATTTGTTGCTTGAAGATATGCCCCCCGATCATCCCCGATCGGCTAACGTGAAAAAGATCATCGACCAAACCCTGAGATGCAAAGACATTGTAAAAGAATTGCTTGATTTTGGCCGTCAGGCCGAACATAACATGGTAACGTGCAACATCAATCAGGTCCTGGAACAGAGCATCAGCCTTCTCAGCAGACAGTCCAGTTTTCTTAACATAAAGATCGTCAAGGACATGGATCCCCTGCTCCTTCCTATTGTCGCCGATCCGGGACAACTTAATCAGGTTTTCATCAACCTGATGACCAATGCAGCAGATGCCATGAACGGGATGGGAATCCTGACCGTGCGCACCTACTCTCTCCCGGAGGAAAACAAGGTCGGCGTGGACATTTCCGACACGGGCTGTGGAATTCCGCCCGAAACGCTGCCCAGGATCTTTGACCCTTTCTTTACCACCAAAGATATGGGAAAGGGGACCGGATTGGGGCTGTCGACGGTTTATGGGATCATTGGAGAACACGGCGGCACCATTGATGTCCGTTCCCAACTGAATGAGGGAAGCACGTTTATCCTCCGACTACCGGCTCAGACAACAGAGGCGGAAGGGGGATGGATGAGCATCGGGAAGGATTAGAATTTACCCATTGTGGCTCGTAAATCCAGGGTTTTCGCAAGCCGCAGTTGTCTCCGGGCAAATCATGAAGAAGCGTTCCTTTACATTGCTTATCTCATGTATGTCAAAAGACCTTTGAAAAACGCCTCTTTTGTCGTTGCGAGCAAAGCGATGCCATCTTATAAGGGGCCGTCAATATAAGAGATTGCCACAGCGCTCCGCGCCTCACAATGACGGAGAAACGGGAATTCAAAGCTCTTGTCACATGGTAAGCATGGGTAAAAAGCCGCCGGCTCCCGTCTCAAGGCGTTACTCCATGGGGAAAAGAAAGGTGTGCGGTCATCTATGGCGAAAACAACAAAAAAAACGGTATCTCTCGTTCTCGGAAGCGGCGGCGCTCGAGGGCTGGCGCACATCGGCGTCATTCATTGGCTTGAAGAAAACAATTACAAGATAGGCTCAATCGTCGGCTGCTCCATGGGCGCATTGGTCGGCGGCATATACGCGGCAGGGAAACTGGATGAATTCGAACAATGGGTATGCGCCATCACGAAAGTCGACATCGTCACCCTGCTGGATATTGCATGGCAAAAAAGCGGTCTGGTCAAAGGGGATAAAATCATCCATACCCTGACCAATCTGGTAGGGGCGCGATTGATCGAGGATCTCCCTATTCCATATACGGCTGTGGCGACTGATATAAAAGGTCAGAAGGAAGTATGGATAAATTCGGGCAATCTGTTTGACGCCATCCGTTCGGCCATATCCATACCCCTCATTTTCACGCCGTTCAAATACAACGGCGTCGATCTCATCGATGGCGGCATATTGAACCCCGTCCCCATAGCGCCGACATTCGGCGATGAAACGGATATGACGATAGCGGTAAATCTCAACGGCCCGGTAGAAAGTCCGGATAAACGAGATGCATCCGGTTCGGCGCCCGTCCCCTACTCATCTCCATTTCAAAAAAAGATCAATCAGTTCATAAATCGCCTCGTACCGGCCTCCGCGATCAACAGCGATAAAGATTGGGGAATGTACGATATAACCCTGCAGGCGTTTGAGTCTATGCAAACCACCATTGCACGGCAAAAGCTTGCAGCTTACCCGCCGGACGTTCTGATAGAAATTCCCCGGAACACCTGCCGGATGCTGGAGTTTGACCGGGCATCCGAGATGATTGAGTTGGGATACAGAAAGGCCGGAGAATCCGTATCTCAAGCCCCAAAAAGTCAATGAGACCCTGGGAGTCAACATCGTTTAAAGCACCGTCTTTGTTTGAAGACGATATAAGGGCTTTGAATTTTTCAGCCATATAGGATATAGTCGGCGCAAAAATCAGGGGTTATATCCGTAAGTACCTATTGCATATGCGTTTTCAAGGAATTTTCTTTGGATGATAAATAACAGTTAATGAAGGAGGATCATCATGAAAGAAGTCGTTATTGTCAGCGGCGTACGAACGCCCATCGGCGCCTATTGCGGCATGTTGAGGGATTTTCCCGTGGAAAAACTCGCCGCCCTGGTGCTCAATGAAACGGTGAAAAGAGCCGGCGTGAAGCCGGAAGAAGTTGACGATGTTATCCTGTCTCAGTCCTATCAAAACGGCGAGGCCCCCAATGTAGGGCGTAAGGCCCTTTTAGAGGCAGGCTGGCCCGTTGAGGTGCCCGGTTTTACGATTGACCGGCGCTGCTGCTCCGGCGTGCAGGCCTTTTGGAATGCCGCCATGCTGATCCAGACCGAGTATGCCGATATCGTCGTTGCCGGAGGCGCTGAAAGTATGAGCCGCGCCGAATTATATGTTCCGGGAGAATATTTCAAGTGGGGCCTGGGCGGCAAAACGGATGAAAAATGGGGTTTCTTTCCCCGCTACCACGGCAGCATGAATCTCTGGGGCATTCCCTTCTACGACAGAATCCAGCGCGGCCGTCCCATGCATCAGCCTATCGATAAGTTCGGCGAACTGAACTCCATGATGACCTGGGCGGACGCGGCAGCAAAAAATGAAAACATCACCCGCGAAGAAGTGGACAAATGGGCCCTGCGCTCCCATCAGCGGGCTATTGCCGCGATTGATTCAGGAAAATTCAAGGAAGAAATCGTACCGATCGCCGTCGAAGAAAAAGGGAAAACAACGATCCTTGACACGGATGAAACCCCGCGGCGCGACACGTCTATTGAAAAGCTGGCCAAGCTCAAAGCGGTCTATGCCGGCGGCGTGAGCACGGCAGGCAACTCATCCAGTGAGAATGACGGCGCCGCGGCCATGACGCTGATGTCAGCAGACACGGCAATAGCCCGTGGGGTGAAACCCCTGGCCTACATGGTCGGCTTCGGCGTTGGCGGCGCCGATCCTGCCCTGACCTATCCGGCTGTGCCGATTGCGGTCAACAAGGCCCTGAAAAAAGCCGGCATCACCATTGATCAAGTCGATCTGATCGAAGTGCAGGAAGCCTTTTCAGCCCAGTTGCTGGCAGACGTTAAACTCATGGGCATGAAGGCGGAAGACATCGATAAGAAAGTCAACGTCAACGGTTCGGGGATTTCCCTCGGCCACCCCATCGGCGCCACGGGCGCCATGCGCATGGTGACGCTGGTTCATGAAATGGCGAGACGCAACGCCCGTTACGGCCTGCTCACCATCTGTGGCGGCGGCGGCTTGGGCATCTGCAGCGTCATTGAAAGGAAGTAGGAATCAAATCTTTACTCTCGATATTTCACATTATGCGGACAGCGGGGACGGATTTCAATCTGTCCCCGCCCCGACAAGATAAACACAAAAATCGTCACCATGAATTCCGACAGTCACGAAGAAATTCAGTGCGTACTCGACTCATCAGCCGGGATTGGAATCAATCGTTTTGACCGGACAGCGAAAATCATTTCTCCTCAGCACCGATGACAAAGCGATAGATCACGGCCCCGATAAGGGCGCCGACAATCGGCGCCACCCAGAAGAGCCATAACTGGGCAACTGCCCAATCCCCCACGAAAATAGCAACGCCCGTACTGCGCGCCGGATTGACGGACGTATTCGTCACAGGAATGCTGATCAAATGAATCAGGGTAAGGCACAGGCCGATGGCGATAGGGGCAAAACCATGGGGCGCCCGCTTGTCCGTTGCGCCCATAATGACGAGCAAAAACATCATCGTCATCACAACTTCCGCGACAAGAGCGGCAAGCAGGGAATAGCCGCCTGGTGAATGTTCGCCGTAGCCGTTGGAAGCAAAACCGGCGGATACGTTAAAGTCGGCTTTCCCCGTGGCGATGAGATATAAGACACCCCCGGCGACAATCGCGCCCAGAACCTGAGCAATGATGTAAGGAATGAGATCCTTTGCCGGGAAACGGCCACCGGCCCAGAGACCGACAGACACGGCAGGATTCAAGTGGCATCCCGATATGTGGCCGATAGCATAGGCCATCGTCAAAACCGTCAGGCCGAAGGCCAGGGCGACGCCGAGCAGGCCGATGCCGACATTGGGAAACGCCGCGGCCAGCACGGCGCTGCCGCACCCGCCCAGTACCAACCAGAAAGTCCCGAAAAATTCCGCACCATACTTTGTCATATGAACCTCCTTTCAATCCTTGAATGGAAACCGCCGTTTTCCTGAATTCCGGACCCGTTCCGGAACATAGGTATTAAAAACATGGATATCCATCTTCATCGGTATAATGATGGAAAAGCAGGAGAAACAGATTTAAAATCTGCCCTTCCCTGACCCGGCGCTCACTTCAATCCGACTGCTTTAAAGAATGTATAGCAGAACACGCCGTCGGCCTCCGTCGTTCGATACAGGTCACGGATCCCCTGATCAAACGCGGCAGGTTCAGTAATACCCGCCTGAATGGCCGCATCGCGCACCCCCTCGATCATGGCCGTAAACGTCTTTCTGGTAAACCCATCAACCAGTTGAGGCTTCCCGGCATCGACATAAACCATGCGGGGAGACACCCGAACGTCCTCATAACCTGCTCTCGTCAAAAGCGGATAAAGCTCCCTGCCGATCATGGCGTTGCCCCCGGCCTGCTTTTGCAGTTCAACTTGACATTGAATGGATTTGTGCGCTGCCACACTATCAGGATAAAAATAGGTTGATCCGTGGTCTCCTTCAATAACCGTGATGGTGCCACCCGGCTTCAAGTGGTTTTTCAGCACCTGAAGGGCCTCGACGGGCCGCGGCAGATGTTCGAGAACAAAGCAGACGAAAATATGATCGAAGAATTCCGCCCCGTAGGGCAGATGGAAGATGTCGGCCTGCCGGAATTGCACATTGGTTACCCCCGCCGCGGCCGCTTTCTTTGCCGCCTCCTTGACGGAAACCTCCGATATATCGACGGATGTCATCAAGGCATCCGGGCTGTTTTGGGCCAGCGTAACGGTTTGGGCGCCGACGCCGCAACCGGCTTCCAGAACGCGGCTCCCCGCCGGATAGGACGTATCGCCATGAAGCAACTCCACGAGTGTGGAGGCCTGGTCTTGTAATCTGATGTTTTCGCGCGGATCATAGCCGTGAACGTATGTGTGGTTCATGTTTTCTCCGTTATTTGTAACGGGACCGGAAGTTCCTTTCGATCTCTCGCGTATCATCCCTCTTCTTGATGTCTTCCCGTTTGTCGTACTGCTTCTTCCCTCTGCCGACGCCGATCTCTACCTTCACTTTGCCGTTGCGAAAATACATCTTCAAGGGGATGATGCTAAGACCTTTCTCTCTTGACCGGCCGTAGAGCTTTTTGATCTCCCTTTTATGAAGGAGCAGCTTGCGGACGCGCAGGGGATTGTGATTGGCCCGGTTGCCGTGAGTATAGGGGCTCACATGGACGTCATACAGAAAAACTTCGCCATCATGCACCAGGGCGTAACTGTCCTTGAGGTTGGCTTTACCATCGCGGAGGGACTTAACTTCCGTGCCGACCAAAGCAATTCCCGCCTCATAGGTATCTTCAATGAAATAATTGAGTCTCGCCATTTTATTCTGGCAGATCAGTTTTTCCGCTGTTTCTTTCTTCGGCAAATTCCTTCACTCCTTAACATACGCAGCACCGGGACTTCTTACGAAGCCGTCCCCTTTTTCGGTAGATAGTCCATTTTAACATGCCCCATGGCGCGAAAGATGTTGTCCCGGATATCCTTATTGTCTTTCTCCAGTTGGGCAATGAGGTTCTTGATATACATCCGCCGGGAAACCCCGCTCGTCGGACAGAGGTTCTCAATCGTCGGGAACCCGCGTTCTTTACCGTATTTTTTCACCAGGTCTTCCCCGACATAACTCAGGGGCCGGATGATATGCAGTTCGCCGCCGAAGATGGATTGTTCGGGCATCATCGTGCTGATCTCACGGGCATAGAACATATTGATCAGGAGCGTTTCGATAATGTCGTCCCGGTGATGGGCAAAGGCGATTTTGTTACAACCCGTTTCGGCAGCGATCTCGAAGATTCTTTTTCTCCGCAGCCGAGAACAGAGAAAGCAGGGATTCTTTTTATTGTAACCGCTGTGAGAAAGCATACCGATGTCCGTCTTTTCCATCCTGTATGCATACCCGTTTCCCTTCAGATAGACGTTCAGTGCGTCATAGGCCTTATATTCCTTATCAAAGCCCATATCGATATGGACCGCCAAAATCGTGAACTGCGGAATATAAAGCATCGGCGTATTGAGAAGATCAAGGAGGACCAGACTGTCCTTCCCGCCGGAGACGCCGACCAGCACTTTGTCTTTCTCTGCGATCATCCCGTAATCCATGACGGCCTTCTCCAGCCATTTTTTCAAATGGAGAAAAAGTTTCGTCTGATGGCCGTTAGTCTCAATTTGCATACGATCAGGCTTCATGATGCCTTGCAAATCCTTTTCCTCTTTCGATAAACATGCCGCAAATACTACACAACTTCGGCCCCTGAAGCAAGGGGCATTAAACATCCATGAATGATCTTGATAATTTCCGCGTATTGTTATAAAAAAAATTCAGTCAATGAAAGACTGACATCCCTGAACAATATCCATATAAAAAAGGAGCCGTCATGAGCGAAATCATCAGTGTCCACGCCAGAGAAATACTCGATTCGAGAGGAAATCCCACCGTCGAGGCCGAAGTGACTTTATTTTCCGGTGTTGTCGGGCGTGCATCCGTGCCGTCGGGAGCGTCAACAGGAGAGCACGAAATGCTCGAGCTCCGGGACGGAAACAAGAAACGCTTCCTGGGCCGGGGCGTCGAGAAGGCCGTCGCCAACGTCATCCATAAGATCGGCCCGGAGGTCATCGGAATGGACAGCCTTGATCAGCGTGCCATCGATTTTGCCATGATCGCCCTGGACGGCACGGAAAACAAGAGCGCTTTGGGCGCCAATGCCATGCTCGGCGTGTCGCTTGCCTGCTGCAAGGCCGCAGCCGCTTTTCTGCAATTGCCCCTCTACCGCTATGTCGGCGGCGTTATGGCCAAAGACATCCCCGTACCTATGGCCAACATTCTCAACGGCGGCCAGCATGCCGACAACAACGTCGATATCCAGGAGTTTATGATCATGCCCGTAGGGGCCGTGAACTTCAAAGAGGGACTGCGCTTGTCGGCCGAGATCTTTCATAATCTGAAATCCGTCCTGAAGGCAAAAGGCTACAACACCGCCGTCGGCGACGAGGGAGGTTTTGCCCCCAATCTTAAATCCAACGAAGAGGCACTGGAACTCATCATGGAATCCATCAAAAAAACCGGCTGCAAAGCAGGACAGGATATCGCTATCGCCCTTGATCCGGCGGCAAGTTCCTTCTATGTGGACGGCAAATACATCCTCGCTGCGGAAAAGAAGCCGAAAAAGTCTGCGGAAGACATGGTTAAATATTACAGCGACCTGGTCCATAAATATCCCATCATCTCCATCGAAGACGGACTTGCTGAAGACGACTGGGCCGGCTGGAAGATGCTCACCGACGAGCTGGGTCATAAAGTCCAGATCGTGGGAGACGATCTTTTTGTGACAAACCAGAAAAGGTTAGAAAGGGGAATTTCCTTAGGCGTTGCGAATTCCATCCTCATCAAGCTCAATCAGATTGGCACCCTCACGGAAACCCTCGACACCATTCAAAGAGCAAAGGAAGCAGGCTATACGACCGTTATCTCACATCGCTCCGGCGAAACAGAGGACTGCACAATGGCCGACATCGCCGTCGCCGCCAATTGCGGCCAGATCAAAACCGGCTCCCTGTCGCGAAGCGAGCGCCTGGCAAAATACAATCAACTGCTTCGGATTGAGGAAGAACTCGGCGACGCAGCCGTCTATCGCGGCAAAGCGGCATTTTATTCGATCAACAATCAACGTCGGCAATAAACCTCGGCGCGGATGAATGCCGCACAGCCAAAACATCCGGCTTGCGCCACATGAAGAGTGCTCTTCATATTGAAACCAAACCGCTTGCAGAGGACAAACAATGGGCATGATAAAATGGCTTCACCGTATCGGCATGGGAAGCCAGGGGCTTCACTACAGGCTCACCCTGGCGTTCGGTCTTTTCTTTCTCGTTCCCGTCTTCGGATTCCTCTTCTTCGCCGTCAAATACAACATCCTCGAGGATGAGCAACTCCCCTTCTATTTCATCGGTTTGCTCGTCATGTCGTTTTTGGGTTTTTTCATCCTGCGCAAGGTATTCGACAAAATCGCCTATATATCAAAAAATGTCCACCGGGCCGCCGAAGAAAGCCCGCAGGGAATATCTCTCCCTTCCGCAGCGGATGAATTGCAGGGTATCGTCTCGTCATTTCAATCCCTTCAGCAGGAGTTGAAAACAAACTTTCTGTCCCTGGAAAAAAAGACCGCAGAAATCTTCACGCTCAAGGAACTCTCAGAGCTTTGCTACATCACATTAAATCCGGAAGATCTCCTCTATATTACCCTCGAACGCGCCCTGAAGATGGCCAACGCCGACATCGGCGCCATGCTCATTCTGGAAAATCCCAAAAGGGATGTCTTTATCGTGGAGGCAACCATCGGTCAGGGGGAATTTGTAAGAAGAGGGGAGCGTATTAATTACGCAGACAGCATCGCAAAATATGCCGTTATCAATAAGTCCCCCCTGGTGGTGGAAAATATCGAAACCGATATCCGATTCGGCCGTCAGTCACGCCCCCAGTACGCAACGAAATCCTTCATCTGCATGCCCTTAAAAACGATCAGCGACGTTATCGGGGTCATGACCATCTCAAGAAAGAAAGACGGTATCCCCTTCACCCAGACGGATGTGGACGTTCTCACGCCCCTCCTGGGCAGCGCAGCCTTTACCTATGACAATATCCGCCTCCTAAAGGAAAATGCGGACATTATCCAGATGCAGAAATCGTTGGAAAACATTTTTAAAGTCCTCAATTCAAGCCTCAGGAGCAGTGAGCTTTACCAGTCCATTTTCCGGGAAGTGCGGGAAACCATACCCTTCGAGACCGCCATTATGTTAGGCCTCGACAAAGATGCACCCGACCGCCTGTCTGTGGTTGATTTTCTCACATATGCTTCCGCAAGCATTTCCCGAGGCAATTCATTTGCCTTCGAAGGCTCTGTTTTTGATAAGGTCTTAAGACAGCAACGTACACTGATGATTGAAAACACAAGCCAACTGTCACACCCCGTGGACGAGGCATTTTTCATCAACCGCGGTTTTCGGACCTCCGTCATTGCTCCTCTTGTTGTGGAAGAACGGATCACAGGACTTCTGGTCCTCTGCAACGTCGTTGCGGAAGCGCTCCCCGACGCCCGCAAGCACATCGACACCATGGCCGCCACCCTCGCCATCTCGTTAGAGAGGGAAAGACTGCTTGTCTCCGAAGCCAAACAGTATCAGGCCCTCGAAACGATCAGACAGGTAAGCGGCGCCCTATCAACCGCCACGTTCGACATGGAAAAAGTCCTCGCCTACACCATGGACATGATCAGGGTCGCCATGAATGTGAAAGCAGGGGCGCTTCTGCTTTTGGACGGCGATGAACTCCAATACGAAATCGCCTTCAACCTTGACATGGAGAGCCTCAGGGGATTGCGGCTCCGGCTGGGCCAGGATATCGCCGGACACGCGGCGGCGAACGGAAAAACGATCGTTGCTTCGGATGCCCCGAACCATCCCCATTATTCCCCTGCATTCGACAGGATCACAGGATTTAAGACGACATCCGTGTTATGCGTCCCCATGATTTCCCAGGGCAAGGTAACGGGCGCCATCGAGGTGCGCAACAAGATTGACGGACTGTTCAATGAGAACGACATCCACCTCCTCCAGTCCATCGCCACGTCGCTCACTATCGCCATGGAGAATGCGCGTCTTTACAGGGAAACCGTTACAATGGCGGAAAACGAGAGGGGCATCCGGAATGTTTTTCAAAAGTTTGTTCCGAAAGAGATTGTCGACAAAATCATCCTCGGATCGACGGGGGAGAAACCCCTTATCGATGAATTCAAGACCCTGACGTTGTTGAATATCGACATCAGAGGATTCTCGAAATTCTCGAAAAACCTTGGTCCTCAAAAAACACTTGCAATCGTCAACCATTTTTTTGCCGCCATGGGAGAAATCATTTTCAAGCATCACGGTATTGTGGATAAATACCTCGGCGACGGTCTGTTGGCCCTCTTCGGCGCCCCCATGTCCAGTCCCTCCGATGCGGATAATGCGATTACCGCCGCAATTGAGATGCGACAGGCCATGGACAGCGTCAATGAATACGTCCGAACGGAATTCGATACGACGCTTTCCATGGGAATCAGCATCCACACCGGCGAAGTGGTGGTCGGCAATATCGGCTTCGAAAAGAAAATGGACTATACCGTCATCGGCGATCCCGTTAACATCTTGTTTAAGCTTCAGGCAATATGCAAGTCCTGGCCGAACAGCATCCTCATCAGCGAAAAGACACGGCATGCCGCTCAATCGCGTCTCCATGTCGAAGAGATGGGGCCATTCGAAGAAGACCCGGCCATAGGGGACTTGAAAATCTTCAAACTTATGGGGCGGCAGTCATAGGAATACCCCTGCCGGGAAATGTTCATGAATGAAACGTTAAGCGACATCTTGTCGGAGTTGATCCAGAACCTCTCCTTTCTTATGGTTCTGGCCTATCTCCTTACCCGCATCCCGTCCTTCGGCGATCTGGTCAACCGCCGCTTTTCCCTCAAAAACCGTCTTCTTCTGGGATTCTTCTTCGGGCTTGTTTCGATCTACGGGACGTTAAGCGCCGTTGAGATTTTTGGCGCCCTGGCCCATTTCCGCGACCTGGGGCCTGCGATTGCCGGTCTGCTCGCAGGCCCCGTCGCGGGAGGGATTGCGGGCCTGATGGGCGGCGTTCATCGTTATTCCCTGGGCGGCGTGACTTGCCTGCCTTGCAGCGTGGCCACCTTTGCAGCAGGACTGATAGGCGGCGGCTATCATCTGTGGAAGCGGAGCCGTCCGATCCGGATATGGGAGGCGGCCTTGTTGATGGCGGTCATCACGGTCATTCATATTTATGTGATTACGCCTGTACTGATCGGCTTTTCTGAAGAAATCCAGGTGATCCTGCGAACCGCACTGATCCCCATGATCCTGGTCAACGGCGCCGGCATCGCCGTCTTTTTCTTCATTATCCAAAACCTCTACCGGGAGCGGCGCAACGAAGCGGAGAAGCACCGCATTGACAGCGAACTGCATATTGCCCGCGAAATCCAGATGGGCATGCTCCCCGCCCCAGCCGTGACGGACAATCCCCGCTATGCCGTTCATGCCGTCATGAAACCGGCGAAAGAGGTGGGCGGCGATCTATATAATTTTTTCGCCCTCGACGAGGATCGCCTTTGTCTTGCCATAGGCGACGTCGCCGGCAAGGGAGTTTCGGCCTCTCTCCACATGGCCATCACCCAGAAGCTCCTCAAAGCCCTGGCTCGGGCGGACGAAGGACCCGCCGCTCTCCTGGGCCGTCTGAACCGGGAACTTTGCGAGGGCAATGAGACCATGACCTTCGTGACGTTCTTTGTCGCCTTCTGCAATGTCCGCAAAGGCGAGACCGTCTTCAGCAACGGCGGCCATAATCCCCCCTATCTGATCAAGGGAGGCGACGTGTCGCGGCTAGTCCTTGAACCCGGCCTGGCTCTCGGCATCCGGGAACAGGCGATATACACCGATCAGCAGCTGCGGCTCGCGCCGGGGGATGCCCTGTTTCTATACACCGACGGAGTAACGGAGGCGATGAACGGCAGGAATGAGCTTTATACCGACGAGCGCCTGAAGACCGGCCTCGCGCGCCTGCACGCCCTGGCGCCGGAAGCGATGTGCCGGGGTATTATCGAGGACCTGGGACGTTTCGTTGGACAGAGTGAGCAGAGTGATGATATTACAATGATTGCGCTGCGCTTAAATAAATGAGCTATGAAACGGTGACCGGTCTGCTGCTTTCACGTTGTCGCAAATAAGGAGTTCTCATGAAGTTATGGGAAAAAAGACAGAATGATGTTGTGATCCTTGCCGTTCATGGCCGTTTCGATGCAACAACAGCGCCTCTGTTCGAACAACAGGTCGCACCCATGCTCGATGGGGGAGATAAAAACTTTCTCCTCGATCTGGCCCATCTTGACTACATCAGCTCGGCGGCCCTGCGCCGTCTTCTGTTTCTGGCAAAACAAGCGGAAGACAAGGGCGGCAAGGTTGCCCTCCTGTCCGTTCAGAGTCATATCCTGGAGATATTCGATATGGCAGGCTTCACGCAACTATTTCAATTTTACACCGACCAGGAAGAAGCCGTCCGGTCATTCTAAAAAGGATTGCGCATGCCCAGGAAGCCATCCAACCTCATTTACGGCGTCGATGAAAGCCCCGGCGGGATTGCTCTGGTTCTGTTGGGCTTTCAGCATATCTCCCTGTTGGCTATCGCCTTTATTTTCCCCGTCGTCGTGGTGGACGCCATCGGGGGAACACCCGATCAGGCCGGAGGGCTTATCAGCATGGCCATGCTCGCCACGGGCTTCGGAACGATCCTCCAGGGAATCAACCGGGGCCCCGTCGGTTCGGGCTATCTGTGTCCCCTGCTCAACGGCCCGGCCTTCCTGTCCGCCTCCCTCATGGCGGGCAAAATGGGCGGGCTCGCCCTGATCTTCGGCATGACCGCCGTTGCCGGCTGCTTTGAGGCCTTCTTTTCGCGACTTCTGTCGCGCATGCGGGCCGTCTTCCCCGCAGAAGTGACGGGAACAATCGTTACCATGGTGGGCATCGAGGTCATCCCCATTGCCGTCAGGAAGTTCCTTGGCGTAGACAAAATCCACTTCGCCCCCGATCCGACATCCATCTGCGTGGCCGTCATCACCCTGGGCGCCATGGCCTGCTTCAATGTCTGGGGCAAGGGCAAGCTCCGCCTCTATTCCGTCCTGCTGGGGATGTTCGTCGGATACGGGGCAGCGGCGGCAACAGGCATTCTGAACATGGACACCATTCGGGCCATGATGGAGGCGCCCTTCTTTTCCCTGCCGGCTGTGGGCCATTACGGTCTTTCCTTTCAATGGGTTCTGCTGATTCCCTTCCTCGTGGCGGCCCTCTCGTCGGCCTTAAAGACCATGGGCGACGTAACCACCTGCCAGAAGATTAACGACAGCCAATGGAAACGCCCCGATATGGTCAACATCAGCGGCGGCGTTCTGGCCTGCGGGATCGGCAATATCCTGTCCGGCATGCTGGGCGCCCTGGGACAATCAGTCTCATCGAGCAACATCGGCCTTTCCATCGCCACGGGAGCAACAAGCCGCCGTATCGCATACAGCACCGGGGGAATTCTGATCCTGCTGGCCTTTTTCCCCAAGTTTGCCTCCATCTTTGTCATTATGCCCACGCCCATTATGGGGGCATCCCTGATCTTCTCCGTGAGTTTCATGATCCTGGCGGGCCTCCAGATCATCATGTCCCGCATGATTGACGCCAGAAAAACCTTTGTTATCGGCATTTCCATCATTTTCGGCCTCAGCATCGAATTTGCCCCCGACCTTTACCGGAATGTCCACCCGTGGATACAGCCCGTGTTCGGTTCTTCCCTGTCCCTGGCCACGATCTGCGCTATTTTGCTGAATCTTTTCTTCCGCATTGGCATCGCCAGGAAAGCATCGCTTTCCCTGAAACCCGGGGAGGATACATCGGAGGCAATCGATCACTTCATGGAGCAGCAGGGGCGCGCCTGGGGCGCACGGGGCGAGGTGATCTACAAGGCAACGGCGGCCATGAGTGAGTTTTTCGAGGCGGCCGCGGAAAACGCCCTGACACAACAACCTGTTGCCATGACGGCCCGTTTCGACGAGTTCAACCTCGACATCGAGATGGCCTACGCAGGCGCCCCTATCGAGCTTCCCGCCCAGAGGCCGGACGCACGGGATCTCCTGACCGACGAGACGGCCCCCTTGCGGCTGGCCGGCTACATGGTCCGCAGCCTCGCCGACGGGGCCGCAATCGAGACCAATGCAGGACAAAGCCGTATTCATCTCCACTTCAACCATTAACCGCAGCGGTTATGTAATATCTTAACCGTTACCCGCTGCAATTTTTTTATCCCGCTCACCTTGTTCCCTGATTTGTCTTACACTGTAATTTGTTTTCCATTGACACACAGGCAGAACTTCCATATAGTTCTTTTCATAAAGAAATATTTTCCTTATAATGCACGGTAGAAAGAAATAATTTGCAAGCCGGATCGTTATAAGGGTGAGTGATAATCATGTCGATTATAATTAACTGCTCGAAATCGAGATAAGGTAGGAGGTATAAAGGTGTCGAAATTCAATGATACTATAAAAGGTCTTCGGTTTAAAATGCTTGCCATCCTGGTGATCCCCTTTTTGGTAATCGGAGGATTAATACTAGTCTTGTTCAAATTATTGCACCTGGACGTTCAACCGCCTGTTTATTACATGGGCATCTTCGGGGGATTGGCGATGATCGCCGTCGCTTATTTTTTCCTGTATAAGTTGATAAGCCAGAGGATCCGGACATTAAGCAAGATCACCAGGGACATCAGCATGGGAAATCTGGACCTGGAGATTCCGGTTCAAGGAGAGGATTCAATCTCGTGGCTTGCCCTCAACATCCAGACCATGATTCAAAACCACAAGGATCAGATCGCCTTCTCCAACATTCTGAAAAATGCTATTCCCGTCCCGGTGTTTTTCGTCGATCGCGATATGACCATCACCTTCATGAATCGAACTGCCTGCGGAACATCCGGATACAGTGCGGAAGAAGTGGAAGGAAAGATGAAGTGCTGGGATGTTTTTAATTCCAACAAGTGCCAGACGGAATGCTACCTGAAAAATACCATAAAAACCGGGAAATACAATTTGCAGGACTATCAGTACATACAACCCAAGAGAGGACAGCCTGCCACGATAAATGTGTCCACCGCCCCCCTTAAGGATTCCAAGGGAAACATCACCGGCGGACTGGAGATTTTTGCAGATTATTCATCTCAGATACAGATGGAAAACCTTTTGAAGGAAGCCGCCAAAAAACAGGAGGACGACCGGAAGTATCTGGAAGAACGGGTTGAGAAGCTAAGCGGGGTATTGGTCAAAGCATCCGAGGGAAACCTTTCCATCCATGCTCCCGTTGGGGGAAAAGGCGATCTCCTGGATCAGCTTTCGGCCAAGACCAATGAGACCTTCGACAATATGGGCAAGTTGATCGCCCAGACCAAGGGCGCGGCCCTG
>JAFGHS010000031.1 GCA_016930075.1 Deltaproteobacteria bacterium | reverse complement strand
GGGCTTGGTCAAAGATGCCAGATCAAATATAGTGTCCTTGTGCATTGGCTCTGCATGGGGAGTCAACAAACGATGGCCAGCTTCCCGCAAAAACACAATCCTGCCTTCCTGAGCTACTAAAAGCACTGCTCCAGGATATACGCCATCTTTAACTCCCTCAAAAAGCAGTGTTTGTATCCGATCCTCTGTTTCCATAACCGTGTAAGATAACCTGAAAATCCCCTGATAGCAATCTTAGACTCTGGCTGCATTCACCATACCGGCTATAACCCGCGCGAGGTCTACCATTTCTTGTCGTTCCGCGCAAACGACCGTGATCGCAGAATTAGGGTTACCTCATTCTGACTTGACTTGGACGTTTTTATACCTAATTTAAACATCTATTGTGAAAGCAATGTCTTAGCATGCGTAAAACAGTAACCATGACAGAGAGAATACAACACAATATATATGAGTATGAGCTTCACGGCGACTGGAAAGTGCTTGCAGGCAAGACTGATGCGGACAACGACTTTCTGAGCCTCAAGATGGCAAAGCCAAATGACTACTGGTTTCATGTACGCGGTATGCCCGGAAGCCACGTGATCCTCAGGGCAAAGCCGAATGACGATCCTGACCGCGAGACCCTCAAGCGCGCGGCCGCCGTCGCCGCCTTTCACAGCAAGGCACGAAACGGCGGCATCGTGGCCGTCTCATGCACAAGGGCCCGATACATCACCAAGCCCAGGGGCGCGAAGCCGGGTAGTGTTCAGATACGAAAAGAGTCCGTCTTCAAGGTCCGTCCGGGCCTGTTTGACAATCTAAATCACCATCCTTATAGCCCTTAATGACTTCCTTGGCCAGCTAAGTCACTTTATCCATAATCGGGATTTTGCCACCTAAGATCAGCAGTAATCTACTTGCCGCGGCCTCCCCCTTAGTGAAACCAACAAGAGTCAAAAGCAGACCCCTCTCTTTCGGTTTTAAAGATCACAGATTTTGAATCGCCCGGCTGGCGGCTTCATCGGAAAGGGATTAATCCCCGGGCTTTTCCAACAGTGCATACCAGATTCGTTTCCTGAAATTGTCATTGTCGATCAAGTTTCCGCCGCCATTTGTAAACACCCATTCTGAAGGCTGTGTTTGTTCATGAGGCATTAGAGTTTCAAGTAACTGTGGGGTTACGTCCACCTTGCGAATGCTGTTCTTGCTTTTAGGTTTTACCAGATTACCTCTTGTGAATTGCCGTTCAATATGGATAGAGCCCTCAATATAGTCGATGTCTTCCCATCTCAAGGCAAATGCCTCCCCGTTTCTCATGCTTGTTCCGGCCCTGGTAAGAATCAAAGGGTAATACTCCGGGTATATTTTTAATGCTGTAGCTTCGATTTTCCTCAGTTCATCTTCCACAGCCTCCGCCAGAATGATCCTCATATATCTTGAAATAAGTTTGACGGTATTTATAGATGACCGCTTTCCTTTTTTGCAAGAAGGAAATCCTTGATATCGCGCCTCTTGATGTTATCCAGTGGGGTTTTGCCAAAGGCAGCATTGATATGCTTGAGTTGAGTTATGAAGCTGTTGACCGTGTTGGGCGCATACGATTTGCTTTTGATTACCTTGTCAGCATAGGTCTTAGAAGTAGGTGCATTTTCTTTCTTATCAGTTATTTCAAACTTCCCATACCAGGCACTTCAATGTATAAACCTGTAAAATGGTAAGCTCAAATACCTTGCTCTTGACCATGATAAAACCTTAACCGATTTATTCTTAGCTGCCATCAAGGACCTTCTCAAGAAATACGAAAAGAAGGCCAAAGAGTAATTCCTAACCGAGGATGTCATGAACTGAATATCAAGCTACCATTGGATGATATCTGAAATATTGTTTGGTTTGGGATACGGCAAGATGAATTCATAACGGCGCGGTTAAGAGGTTGGCAAAGAAGCGCAGCGGGTTCGCCAACCTATTCTTCAACCGCTTGTTCGGAGATTTCTATTTGTAGAAGTCAGGGTAGAGCTTTTTAGCACAATCAGGGCATATGCTATGGCTGAAATCTGCATCGGAATGCTCTTTTATATAACGCTCTATTTGATTCCAGTAGCCCTTGTCGTCTCGAATTTTTTTACATGAGGCACATATCGGGATGATGCCTCTAAGAACTTTTATTTTGTCGAGTGCATCTTGCAGCTTTTTGATAAGTTTTTCCCGGTCGGCTTCGATTTCCTTCCTTTTGCTAATATCAACAAAGGAAGCCATTCTCCCGACAAGTACACCTGAACTCGAAAAAACATTTGAAGCCGCCACTTCTACAATTAAACTTCTACCATCACTACTTTCAACAATAAATTCCTCAGTTTCGTCTTTGCTGATATCGATTAATGCAATTACGTCCGAAAACTTTCGGACTTCTCTTGTAGAAAACAATTCGGCAGCGTTTTTTCCGATAATGTCGTCTACAGAATAACCAAACATTTTGTGAAAGGATGGATTTGCAAAGCGAATAATACCGTTTAGCTCAGTGATAATGAGACCGCCAACAGTTGAATTAATAGCATCAATAACAATACTTAGTGCGTCCTGTACGGTTGCCCGTGGCAGATCTTGTGTGGCTGCCAGATCAGAAATGCTTTTAAGCGTTTTATTCAGTTGATCTTCTGATTTTTTCATTCGTTACTATGCTTTTTGATGAGTTGTTGATATGTACCCCGAACATTACATCATTCTCATAATACTTAATACCCCAGTCGAACCTATTGAGAGGACCACTACCTGAGGTAATGGTTTAAGCCTCTGATTAGGGATGTTCTCGCGACGTTTAAAACATCCTGACTAGAATGAAAACGTTTATTAAACCGGAGAGGGTTTCATGAAAAGAAAAATACACTGGCCCTTTATCCTGTTTGCGCTGGCTTTTGTGCCTTTATCCTTTGGTTTCATTTGCCTGGCCCCTTCGGATGGCGGTTAGCCCCCTCCCAAGGACGGAAAAACACTGAGCCGGTCTCCGCCCTCGAGAATGGATGTCAAGTTGCCGCAGTTGCCGTTAATGAAAACCAGATTGACTTCTTCGACAGGAATTTTCAACTGTTCGAGCAATGCGTGAACCGTTGTGCCCGCCGGTATCGAATAGCAGTCGGCAGTTTCCGTTGAAGGTGCTCTCAAAGTGGCAAAAAGCTTGATCTTTATATTGACATTCATTTTAACACAAATGACTTGTCTAAAAAAATACGCGCGGCGCGGCCGACCGCGGCTATCCGTCCGATTCGGTTTCCATCAACCAGCCCAAGCTTAAATCATGGAGCTTGGCAGGAAGGGGTCTTCCCTGTTCGTCCCAGCCCATCATTTCATAATAAAGTTGAATCGCCTTTTTCATCCGGTCCGGATCGATTCGCTGCCCCTTGAGCGGTCCTGCGGGGATCGGTTCGTGCAGCCGCCTGAACAAGCAGTCGTCCTCGGGGCCGAAGCCTTCGCGGTTATTGAATATCCGGGCCATCACCTCCGAGCGTTCGGTGGCCCGCAAAAGCTCCCAAAGGCTGGTTTCCCAGCCCGTGATGGCCTTGACCGCTTCAATGAGCTTTTCGTAGCTCAGAGCAAAAAGCGGCGCATCGACAAAGTTGCAGATACCGAGCACATTGTTCAAGCCCCACGAAAGTTGGCCCTGTTTGAAAAAATGCACCTTTGCCTCGTCGAGGGCCAGCGGCACAACCGGGTCCAGAATCCCTAAAGGGGCTAGCAATTTAACGGCATCGCCGACAAAGATCGTGTCATGGGGCGTTTCCACATGATCGGCCCCGGTCGGGGATAGTGCAAAGCTGAGGCCAATACCGGTTTTGCCACGCGGGTCATGCAGCGGGATTTCCTGCCCCTTGATTGTAAAGGCGTATGCCTGTGCCTTGTCTCCGATTTTTTGTGCAGCGCGTTTGACACCTTGGGCCAGCAAATCTCCCAATCCCTTGCGATTGACGATTTTATCGACCAGCCAGAGCATGCCGTCGGCATCCCCAAACAGAATTTTTCGTCCATCGGCATCCGCGGCGGTCAGCACGCCGTTTTCAAAACACTCCATGGCAAACGCGACCACCGCTCCGGCACCGATGGTATCCAGGCCGTTGTGGTTGCACAGTTCATTGGCTTTGGCCACCGCGCCCAGATCATCTATGCCGCACAGCGAGCCAAAGGAGGCCAGGGTTTCATACTCAGGACCCCCATAGCGCGGGTTGACATGATACGGTTCAGCCGTTTCCACCACCCGCTTGCATCCCACGGCACAGCGATAGCAGGTTGCGTTCCGTTTTAAAATTTTTTCGTAACCAGGCACGCCGATTTTTTCCGCGCCCTCGAAAACCGATTCACGCCAGTTTCGCGTCGGCAGGATTCCGGCCTTGTTCAGGCCGACGACAAACATGGGTGTGCCGTATTTGCGCATGTTCTGATTGGGAAGATGTTCTTTGATCCGCTGATTGTGCCATGAAACAAGTTTCTTGACGTGTTCAGCATCCGCAAATTCAAGATGCTTAGCGTCGCCGCGGCAGGCAACGGCCTTCAGGTGCTTGGACCCCATCACCGCACCCATGCCGCACCGGCCGTTGGCATGAGCAAGTTCATTCATCACGTTGGCGAAAAGAACCATCCGTTCACCGGCCGGACCGATAGATGCGATCCGGGCCTTGTCGTCACCGACGTCTTCTCGGATTTTATCCAGGGTTTCCGCGTTTCCAAGACCCCAGACCGCATCGGCATCCTTCAATTCCACCCGGCCGTTGTTTATCCACAGGTATACCGGCTTGGGGGCTTTTCCTTTGATCACCACCGCATCAAAACCGGAAAATTTGAGTTCCGGTCCGAAATAACCGCCCGCCTCGGACTCGCCAAACCCGCCTGTCAAAGGAGATTTTGCTGCCACGGTATACCGGCTGAAGCCTGAAAACGGCGCACCTGTGACCACGGATCCGGTAAAAATCAGAACATTTTCCGGGCCCAGCGGATCAACGCCAGGGCCGATGTTCTTGAGCAGATAATAAGCGGCCAAACCGCTTCCACCGATATACCTGCGGTAAAATATCTCCTCGGGGGTTTCAATTTCAAAGTTCAGGTCCGTCAGATTGACATGTAAAATCTTTCCGTTGTATCCGTATGGCATAATTCAGTATCCTTTCATGCGGTTTCCAGTGATAGTGATAAGACCTCGATTTTTATGGGAAGGACAATAAAGAAATTCACCTTGTGAGTCAATGAAAAAGGAACCACAACATATATGGTATTACGCTGGATTGGAGTTATGAGGTTCTTCAGGAATATGGGTTGGAGTAAAACAGGGCCTTCAAGGAGTGAAAATATTTGGAAATTGACGTCATTTGGGCCTGATCCAGACACACCACTCATTTATAGATCTCATTTCCAGTTTTGAAGAAATCATGAGGCATATGCCACAATGGGGTAATACGCCTGAGACGTACAAGTCCGGATCGTCGTAGACCCTATAGTTGAATTTCAGGATCGTATAAAAGTGTATCATCTCAGAGATGGAGATTTATTCATGTCAGCCAAACTGACTCGATTAATCAACAACAGGGTAAAGATAATCCTCGGAATGCGAAGCTTCCCATGGGACACAACATCATGAGGTTGAATTTGTCTGGACACACAAGGTCAATTTCTCCTATACTTCTTCCCCGAAAAACGAGTTCTTATCAAAATAAGATATCCATTACCGCGTGAAAGCCTCAGGATCGGATTTCATGTCAACGGAAACAAAAAAAACGGCTTCTGGCCCCTTCCGGTTTAAAAAAAATACCCTCCTCAAGGCGGCGTTTCTGTTGCTTGCTTTCGGAATTCTGCTTCTGCTTTATGTGCTCATTAAAGGTCCGGCCCTCGATACCACCGATTTTACCCTGGAAAGACAATCTGCGTCTTTTTTGCTCGTATCCACCTTGAAATCTTCCCTGGCAGTGATCGAGGGCAGCGATATTGGCATCGGCTTCCGTCTTGAAGTGGGCGATATCGTGCAGTCCACTTACGACCTTGTCGATTTTACGTGGAAAATTCTGCTTTACGGAATCTTGCTGATAACGTTCAGCAAAATTTTGTTTGAATCAGACCTTATCAACATCGGTTTATTCATTCTGGCAGTCGGGTTTCTTCTAAACGTTTCGGGTCTTTTTATTCAACGATACAAGGAAAAGATCCTCTCCTTTGGGACCGGGGTGATTATCGCCGGCATGATCGTTTCATTCTATATCCCGGTCTCGACACTGGTGTCGTTTCGCGCCTGTGAATATTTTGTGGGTCACATTGAAAAGGATATGAATCATCAGATGCAGGAAGTCCTGGAGGACTGGGAAAAATTTAAATCAGAGCTTTCGCTGCGCGAACTGAAAAGCTCGGTTCAGATCGCAGCCTCTTTTGTCAAAGCCCTGTTTCTGAAACTCACCCGCATAATGATCACGTTCACATGCTTGATCATTATTCGATATCTGCTTTTTCCGGTTATTGTGGCCTATGGGTTTTTCATACTATCCAAAGCGTTTTTAAAACGGAAATTTGAATGATCGCGTCGAATAATTTGCCCTTACCGGTTATCCACTTCTCTCCGGTTGTTGTGTTATGCTGAGGTCATCGGGTCAATGACCCGCATCATGCCCGGCAACTGTTTGAAGCCGTTTGCCCGCTGACCGTGCGCCATGATGGGCGTTAATTGGGCGAAGTGTAAAATTATCATGATGCTGAGGCGCCATATTGCCAAAATAATTAATCTCATAAACTGTTTGAGCATAAGCATCGTCACCATTCGCGGCCTTAGGGCTTGCGCAACAATAACTTCACATTTTCGCATCCCATCTTCAGCCCATCTTTGCCTGTGCCTCAATCGCAAAATCCTCGAAATAGTAATACTATTCCTGTGGATTTGCTCAATCGGCGCAGCCAAATCTGACCTAAATTTGGGCGCCAATTCTGCGAAGTTATTTT
>JAFGHS010000030.1 GCA_016930075.1 Deltaproteobacteria bacterium | reverse complement strand
TTAATACCGGACCCGCGGATCGAGCAGGCCGTAGCTCAAATCAACCAGGAGATTGTTCACCAGAACCGTACTGCCGATAATCAGCATGACGCCGGAGACAACCGGATAATCCCGCGCCATGAGGGCGTCGAGCATCAAATTGCCCATCCCGGGCAGCGTGAAGATCTGTTCGACAACCACCGTGCCGCTGATGAGGATGGGTATCAGAAGACCGACCATGGTGACAACGGGAATCAGGGCGTTTTTCAAGGCGTGCCGGATGATGATGACCCTTTCCTTGAGTCCCTTTGCCCAGGCGGTCCGGATATAATCCTGCCTCAGGACTTCCAGCATCATGGCCCGCGTCATCCTCATGGTGGCGCCGGACAGGGCAAAACCCAGGACGATGGCCGGCAATACAAAAACTTTCAGGTTCGTGACGGGGTCTTCCCGGAGGGAAACCAGTTCCAGAGGCGGGGACCAGCCCCACCAGATGGCCGGATAAACGACCACCATCGTTCCCAGCCAGAAATTAGGGACGGCGATCCCCAAAATGGATATGGTCCTGCCCAAATAATCCCCCATCGTGTCCTGGCGGATAGCAGAATATACCCCGATGGGAATAGCGAGAAGAAGGGCGAAAACAATGGCCATCAGGCTCAACTGAAACGTCGTGGGGAGCCTTGACATCACCTCTTCCGTCACCTTCGTCCCTTTCCAGAGGGACTTGCCCATATCGCCGTGCAAAAAAATGCCCTTGACCCACCGGAGGTACTGGATATGGATGGGCACATCAAGCCCCAGGGCCTGTTCAATGCTTTTCCGGGTCACTTCCTGGGCGCTGATATCCTGCTGCGACATCATCTGATCGATGATGTCCCCCGGAACCGCCCGAATAACAATGAATAAAATGAGCGTGGCAAAAAAAATGGTGGGGATTAAAGCCAAAATCCGTCTGATGAGAAATCCGCGCATAAAACACTCCAGGACAAAAAATACTGCTGTTCGGGGGCGTTACAGTTTCCACTCCGGAAAACCACTGCGATCGTTAAATTACACCGCGTGAATTACACCGCTTGAACACCGCTTAGCTTGAAATTAAACTTTTTGAGAACGACTCACGGAAGCTATGTTTACTGAATAGCCGATTTCATGTCAAGCATTTTCGAGGAAAATTTTTATCACATCGTCATACATCAATCCCATACGACAAAAACACTACGGCGTTTTCATAAGATACGCAGCCGTATTTTTTTTCACGCAAGAGGTGCGCTTTTTTTTTGGGAACAACCGAACGGGAAATCAAACGAGCGCCTTCAGCGCTTATCACTGTTGACATCTGAACCGTTTTCATCCATACGTAATGGCGCATTACCCATAGGAGAAGCGCCGTGTCCAAACAACAGACCACCAGAAGACAAAAAGACATCTCCCGGCTCCTGCGGGAAAAAAACAGGCTGCAAAAACAGGCTGTCAAAAAGATAAAAAAGAAATAGAATCAGGAGACAAGATACCAAATAATGGCGGCGGCAAGCATAGCCGGCATGGCCTTCGGCCGGAGCGGCGTGGCGCTGACCCACAGTTTCGGTCATTCCGTGGGTTCCATCTTCAACATGATCAAGGCGGACTCCCGGGAAGAAAGCCTGAAAATACTGAGGCTGGGATGTCGATTTTTAACCAGGAGCTGCAATTGGGATAGCCGTTGATGTAAGACTGCCGGTTCTCGCCTATGGGGCAGATTTGAAATCTGCCCCATAGGCGCCCTGCCTTTTCTACTTCTTTTTCATGCTGGCCAAAAGCGCGTCAATCCGCTCGTGATTGTCCTGCGTTCCGATGTAGGTCCGGAAGAGCCATTCCTGGATGCGCATGGCTTTGTCGATGTCCTGGCTTAAAAGGGCATGGCCCAACTGCTTGGTCTCTTTCAGACAGCCCCGGTCATAGGTCGCCATGGCGCGGGCGATTTCCATGACGTTCGACATGAGTTCACCTTCCGGAAAAACCTTGCTGACATACCCCATCCGTTCGGCCTCCTGGGCGTCATAGATTCTTCCCGTGAGCGCCACTTCCAAGGCCCGCCCCAGACCGATGATCCGCCACAGCGGGTCCAGAATGGGCGTCAGGGACAGGGCGATTTCCCGCTGGCCGAATTTGGCCCGCGTCGAGGCGTAGCGGATGTCGCACATCAAGGTCAGATCGAAGCCGCCGGCAATGGCCGCACCGCCGACGGCGGCGATGACCGGCTGCTCACAGAACATAATGGCCCGGTAGGCGCGGTGGAACAGGGCCGTGTAGGCTTCATTGGAGACTTTTTCCAGCTGCCGGATGATGGTCAGATCGAAACCGGCGGAAAATATTTTTTCGCCGCCCGTCAGGACAATGACATGAACGTCGGTTCTTTTACCCAGTTCCGTAAAAAGCCCTTCGATCTCTTCCAGCACATCCGGCGCCAGGGCGTTTCCCTTGTCGGGCCGATGAATCGTCACCACCGCCACTTTATCTTCGATAGATAGTTTTAAATACTGCATTTCCATGAACGTTGTCCTCCTTCAAATTTTCAGTTCTGTAAAAAGTTTAGCATCGCGAAATGAATACAAGCCCGTTGTTAATCTTTCCAGCGGACATCGGGCTTTCGGGCGGCCTGCACCTCGTCCAAGCGCCGGACGGGGGTGGTCAGGGGCGCGGATTTCACCTGTTCGGGGTTCGCACGGGCTTCTTCGGCGATGCGGATCATGGTGTCGCAGAAGGCGTCGAGGGTTTCCCTGCTTTCCGTTTCCGTCGGTTCGATCATGATCGCCTCAGGGACAATCAAAGGGAAATAGATCGTCGGCGGGTGATAGCCGAAGTCGAGAAGGCGTTTGGCCATGTCCGTTGTATGAACGCCGCTTTCCTTCACCTGGCGTTCGCCGGAAAAGACGCATTCGTGCATGCAGGTCCGGTCATAGGGGAGGTCGAAATAGGGTTTAAGTCTTTCCTTGATGTAATTGGCGTTCAGGACGGCATTCTCCGCCGCCCGTTTCAGGCCTTCCGCGCCCAGGGAGCGGATATAGGCATAGGCCTTGACCATGACATTGAAATTGCCGTAGAAGGAACGGACGCGCCCGATGGCATCCGGAAAGGCATCCGACCAGGCATACCCGGAGTCTATTTTGACAACGCGGGGAACAGGGAGGAAATCGGTGAGTTTTGCCGCTACGCCAAGCGGTCCGCTCCCCGGCCCGCCGCATCCGTGGGGCGTGGAAAAGGTTTTATGGAGGTTCAGCTGGATCATGTCGAAACCCATATCGCCCGGTCTGGCGACGCCGATCAGGGCGTTCATGTTGGCGCCGTCGCAATAGAAAAGCCCGCCTTTGGCATGGACAATCGCGGCAACCTCTTTGATACGGCGCTCAAAAAGCCCCAGGGTGTTGGGATTCGTCAGCATCAGTCCGGCCACATCATCGGTCATCATGGCGGCAAGATGGTTGATGTCGAGGCTGCCGTCGCTTCCGGAACGGACCGTCGCCACCTGAAATCCGCAGAGGGCGGAGGATGCCGGATTCGTCCCGTGGGCCGTGTCGGGGATCAAAATCGTCTTGCGGGCTTCCCCCTTTTTTTCAAAATGCTTCTTTATGACCATGACGCCGGTGAGTTCGCCGTGGGCCCCGGCGGCCGGTTGCAGCGTGAATGCCGCCATGCCGCAGATCTCGCATAAGTATTGATTCAGTTCATACATGAGTTTGAGCGATCCCTGGGCAAATTCAACGGGGGCAAAGGGATGAAGCTGCGTGAATTCGGGAAGGGCTGCCGCTTCCTCATTGATTTTGGGATTGTATTTCATGGTGCAGGAGCCGAGGGGATAAAAGCCCACATCAACGCCGAAGTTGCGCCGGGAGAGGTTTGTGTAATGGCGGACCAGATCGACTTCCGACACCTCCGGCAGATCGACGTCATCCCGCAGGAGGCGCTTGTCGATGACATCGGCAATATTGATTTCGGGAACATCGCAATCCGGCATGGCTATGGCTGCGCGGCCGGGGCGGCTCTTTTCGAATATTAATTCCATCATCTACGGATTCCTTTCCCTTGGGAGTTGAAGATGGCTTCCACAATTACGCGTGACAGGAAATCTACAATCTTGTATAGCAATTGTCAAATACTGTATGAGCTTCGCAGAAAGGGAATGTTGAGCATATGACGCGGGTATTCATCCATGGGCTGGAAAGCTCCAGCCAGGGGACAAAAGGGCAATACTTCAGAAGCAAGTTTCCCCACATGATTATCGAGGATTACACAGGCTCGCTGAAAAACAGGATGGCGAAGTTAAATGCTGTCCTTGCCGGTAAGACCGATCTCATTCTTGTCGGTTCCAGTTATGGCGGGCTGATGGCCGCCATGTATGCCTGCGCCCATCCGGAAAAAGTGAAAAAACTGATCCTCCTTGCACCGGCCCTCAATCTTGCAGCCTTCAGACCTTATCTGAAAAATCGCCTGACCATGCCGACGATCCTTTATCAGGGCCGTCATGACGATGTCGTCCCGCCGGCCCCTGTTCGTGAAATCGCCGGGCGCCTTTTTTCGGACCTGCAATATCATCTGGTGGATGACGACCACCCCCTGACGCGTTCATTCGAGACGCTGAACTGGGATGCCCTCCTGGAGGCGCCGGTGAACAACTAATTTCCTTGACATCCCTGCGGCGTTCCCTTAACATCGCACAAAATTTTACTGGAGTGCATCAAGCTGTATGTATTCAAGAAAAGTGGTCATTCACTACACGGCGGACACGATAGAACAACCCATTATCCACGAACTTGTCAAAAGATTCGATCTCGTGTTCAATATCCTGAAAGCCAGAATATTTCCACGCAGAGACGGGATGATCGTCCTGGATTTAAGCGGTACAAAAGAAAATTTCGATGCGGCCATTCATTTTTTGAAAGGAAAAGGGCTCCGGGTCGAACCCCTTTCCAAAAGCGTGCGGCAGAACACCGATAAATGCGTGTGCTGCGGTGCCTGCACAGCATTCTGCCCGACCAGCGCCTTGTATTTTGACCGGAAAACCATGCAGGTTCTCTTCGATGCGGAAAAGTGCAACGGCTGTGAACTTTGCGTATCCGCCTGTCCCGTCAGGGCCATGGAAGTCAATCTGCTTTAATCATTTTTTCAGGGCCGCAGGCTTTTCCCCCGGCGTCTTTGATTTATCCGTCCCCACAATTTTGTTGACGCCCTCGTTGAGATCCTTGGCCTTGCCGTATAAATCCTTTCCCGCTTCGTAAGCTTTTTTCCCCTTATCGACGGTGTGGACGGTTTTATCCTTGACTTCCGTCAGGACATGTTTGATTTTTTCCGGTGCCGTCTGGGGGTCTTTAAAGTAATAATAACCGCCTATGCAAAGAAGGATGATGAGAAAAAGCAGGGCAATTTTGAAAAGCTGTTTCAAAAGGAAGTAGAAGATAAGAACAATAATAAAAACGGCGGCGATAAAGATCAGCGGATTATTTGACATGTATTCGATCAGGTTTTCCATGAAGGTACCTCTTTTAAATGTGATGGGCGATATTACCCGATATTGTTGATAAATGCCAATAATCCTTTCACCTTGACAAATCATCCGCCCGGCGTTTAGATGCAGCCGATAAAACATAGTGATTTTATTTGATGGTTTCGTAGAAAGTCGAAAATTTATCAGTCACGTCATACCGGCGAAAGCCGGCATCCAGTCCCGCCACGGCGGGATCAAGTGTTTACAAAAGCACTGGACCCCGGCTTTCGCCGGGGTGACGACTTTTTTACGAGTTCGTCTTATTTGGGCAACAACCGCAATCGAGCATGAAAAAATATGTACAGGCATTGCCTGTTTCCCGGAGGATGGAATGCAGAGTAAAAACGTTTCCTTAAAGGCGGCGCTGACCACCCTGGGCTGCAAAGTCAACCAGTATGAGACGGCGGCTATTCAGGAAGCGCTGGAAGGCAAGGGTTTTGAAATCGTGCCCTTCAACGCGAAAGCCGATGTCTATGTCATCAACACCTGCACCGTCACAGCCGCGACAAATTACCAGTCCCGCCAGCTCATCAGAAGGGCGCACAGGAAAAATCCGGATGCCGCCGTCATTGTCACGGGCTGTTATGCACAGATCAATCCCGGCGCCATAGCCGCCATTGACGGCGTTGTCGTTATCGCGGGAAACGCGGAAAAGGAAAAACTGCCGGATATGATCGAGGAAATTGTCAAGGATAAGACACGCGCAGTTCCGAAAATCCCCCCGCGCCACCCTTTAGAAAAGGGGGAGATGGAGTTTTCCCCCCTGGAAAAGAAAGAGATGGATGGTCTCCCTTTCGAAAGGGGAGGGATGGGGTGTCCACCTTTCGAAAGGGGCGGATGGGTGAATTTGCACGGTAATGCCGCCGGTCTCATGGTGGGCGACATCAGGCAATCCAGGCAAATCGCCCGGATGCATGTGACGCATTTTCCCGGCCACACCCGTGCATTTCTGAAAATTCAGGACGGATGCGATTCCTTCTGCAGCTATTGCATTGTGCCGTTTGCACGGGGGCCGGAGCGAAGCCTCCCCCCGGATGCCGTCATGGAATCCGTCGCCGCATTCGCACAGGCCGGTCACCGGGAAGTAGTCCTGACAGGCATCCACCTGGGTCGTTACGGCCGGGATTTGACGCCGCCCGCAACGCTTCTCGACATCCTGGAGAGAGTGGAGCGCCGGAAGACCGTAGAGCGATTGCGCCTCAGTTCCATCGAGGCCCAGGAGGTGTCGGACGAGATGATCGCCTTTATGGCAAAGGCCGAAACGCTTTGCCGCCACCTCCATATTCCTCTGCAAAGCGGCGACGATGAGATCCTGGCTCTCATGAAACGCAACTATGACGCCCGTTTTTTTAAAGACCTCCTGGAAAAACTCCGGCAGGCCATCCCCGATATTGCCATCGGCATTGATGTCATGGTAGGATTTCCGGGGGAAGACAAAGCGGCTTTTGAAAACACGCGCCGGTTCATCGAAGAGATCCCCGTTGCTTATCTTCATGTCTTCCCTTATTCGGAAAGGCCGGGAACGGCGGCGACGGCTCTGCCCGGCAAGGTCAGGGAGGCGGATAAGAAGGAGCGGGCGGAGATTCTTCGGAATCTCGGCAAGAAGAAACGGGCAGCCTTCGGGGAACAATTCATCGGCAGGGAGCTGACGGTTCTCGTGGAGCGGGGAAAGAAAATAAACCCCGCAGGGATGACCGGTTTTTCCGGCAATTACATCCCTGTTGTTATCCTTTCCGGAGGCGATGACCTGGCCAATCAAATCGTCCGGGCGGTTCCGGAATATTATGAGGATGGAAAATTATACGCGAGGACAATCGGCATTGAATGACGAAAGAATTGAACAGTTAAGGAAATTAGAGGAACATATTAACTACCGCTTCGACAAGCTCGACCTCTTGAACAATGCCCTGACGCACAGGTCTTTCTGCAATGAAAATCCGTCGGAAACCGACGGCGACAATGAACGGCTCGAATTTCTCGGCGACGCTGTTTTGGGTTTGGGCATCAGCGATCTTTTGATGAAAAAATTTCCTGCATTTCCGGAAGGCAAGCTCTCGAAGCTGCGGTCATCCATCGTCAATGAGCAATCCCTGGCGGACATCGCCTGCTTGCTCATGATCGGCGATTATCTTCGCCTCGGCAAAGGCGAGGAGCAATCGGGCGGGAGAAAAAAACCGTCGCTTCTGTCGGACGCCTTGGAGGCCGTCATCGCCGCCGTTTACCTCGATGGCGGTTTTGCCGGGAGTATGGAATTCATCGATCATCTATTTTCGCCCATGATCGCAGAAGAAGATAAAAACAACATCTATAAGGATTATAAGACGGCTCTTCAGGAGCTAAGCCAGACCCGTTTCAAGGTCATTCCCCAATACACGCTCGCATCCGAATACGGCCCGGATCATGACAAGACCTTTGAAATCACTCTGACCGTAGCCGGAATCATTACGGCCCGGGGCATGGGCAAAAGCAAAAAGGAAGCGGAACAACAGGCGGCGAAGCAGGCTATAGAGGAACTGGAAACGCTGGACGCAATACATCCACCCCATCGTCATTCCGGCGAAAGCCGGAATCCAGATGTTTAAAACTGGACCCCGGATCGGAGTCCGGGATGACAGGAAGGTTTATTTCAGTATTAATCAGGAGGTGCCAGCATGTTTTGGCGCAGCAAGAATCTATTTAAGCGGCCTCAGGGGGCGGGCACGCGGTGTCTGTTCAAATCCATGGGCTACAGCGATGTTGATCTGGAGCGGCCGCTCATCGGCATTGCCAATTCGTGGAACCAACTGGTTCCGGGGCATTACAACTTGAACCATGTTTCCGATTACGTGAAGCAGGGCATCCGCCAGGCCGGCGGAACCCCTGTGGAATTCGGCGTCATCGCGGCCTGCGACGGCGTCGCGCAGGGCCACAACGGCATGCACTGCATCCTGCCGACGCGCGATCTCATCGCCAACGACATCGAGATGATGGTCGAGGCCCATCGCCTCGACGGCATCGTCCTGCTCGGTTCCTGCGACAAGATCGTCCCCGGCATGCTCATGGCGGCGGCGCGCCTCAATATCCCGGCCATTCTTGTCGCCGGCGGCCCCATGGAAGGGGGCTGTGAATTCGATGGACGGGCGGCGGATGTAACCTCCATCACCGAGGGTCTGGCGATGCTGAAGAAGGGCAAGATCACGCAGGCGCAATATGACGCCCTGGAGGACAGCGTCGGCCCCGGTTGCGGCTCCTGCTCCTTTCTGGGGACGGCCAACACCATGTGCTGCCTTGCGGAAGGGCTCGGCATGTCCCTTCCGGGAAGCGCCACGATACCGGCCACGCGGGCCGACCGTCTGCGGGCGGCGCAGGCATCGGGGCGGCAGATTGTCACCTTGCTTGAACAGGACATCACTGCCCGTCAAATCATCAACCGGAAGGGCATCGAAAACGCCATCCGCTTAAATGCCGCCATCGGCGGTTCGACCAACGCCGTCCTTCATATGCTCGCTGTCGCTTACGAGGCGGACGACAACCTGAGGGTGGACGATTTCGAGGAACTGAGCCGCACCACGCCCCATATTGCCAAAATGAATCCCGCCGCTGCGGCAAATGTCCCGGATTTTCACGCCGCAGGCGGCGTCCCGGCGGTTATGAAAGAGATACTGCCCCTGCTCCACGCCGACGCCCTGACGGTGACGGGCAAGACGGTTGCAGAAAATGTGAGAGACGCCGCAATACGCAACAGCGCCATCATCAGGACCCTGGCCGACCCCTGGTCTGTCGGCGGCGGACTGGCTGTTCTCAAGGGCAACCTGGCGCCGAACACGGCCATTACCAAGCCCGCGGCCATCAAGCGCCAGATGCATACCTTTACGGGAAAGGCCCGTTGTTTCGATTCCGAAGAGGCGGCCAACCGCGCCATCCGCGACGGTCGGGTCGTAGAAGGAGATGTGATCGTCATCCGCTACGAAGGCCCGAAGGGCGGTCCGGGCATGCGGGAGATGTATCAGTCCATGAAGATGCTCTACGGACAGGGCCTGGCCTTGAAGACGGCCATTATCACGGACGGCCGTTTTTCCGGCACGAACAACGGCTGCTTTGTCGGTCATATTTCGCCGGAGGCGGCGGAAGGCGGACCGCTGGCTATCGTCCGGGACGGCGATGAGATCACCATCGACATCCCGAACCGAAACCTGCACCTCCATGTGGCGGATGAAGAGATCGCCCGGCGATTGACCTTGTGGCAGCGGCCCGAACCGAAGTTCCGGTCCGGCTATCTTGCCCTATACGCCCGCCTCGCCGAATCGGCGGACAAGGGAGCAGTGATCCGTCATAAGTTGTGATGACAGACCCATGATCATTCCAATCTTCATTATGAATAAAGGCTGCCCCAACCGATGCGTCTTCTGCAATCTGCAAAAGACGGCGGGGGATCATCCGGGGCAGATCACAGAGGGGCAGTTGCGCCAAACCGTCGCCTCTTACATCGGCAGTGCGAAGAAGAAGCCGGACGACATTCAACTCGCCTTCTACGGCGGCAATTTCACCGGTCTCGACGGGGAAGAAGAAATTGCCCTTCTGGGATATGCCAAATCCCTGATCAGCGAGGGGCTGATCCATTCCATCAGGGTCTCCACCCGCCCCGACTACATCGACCGTGAGCAGTGCGACCTTCTTTGGTCCTTTGGCGTGACGACGGTGGAAATCGGCGCCCAGTCCATGGTTGATGAAGTTCTTGAATTATCCGGAAGAGGCCACACAAGCGCCGATACGGTGCGGGCTGTGGAAATGCTGAGAGGATGGGGTTTTATAACGGGCATCCATCTGATGGCCGGATTGCCGGGGGACAGCCGGGAGCGATTTGCCTGTACCATCGACCGGAGCATCGGTCTAAAACCGGCAATGGTCAGACTCCATCCCACCATCGTCTTTGAAAATACCGCTCTGGCTGAGGCATATGGGGAAGGTCGCTATCAGCCCATGAGCCTGGCGGAAGCTATCGACGCCTGCAAATACGCCTTGAAAAAATTCAGCGAGGCAGGCATCCCCGTCATCCGCGTCGGTCTCCAGACAACTAAGGAAATGGAAGCGGCAGGCAGCATCGTCGCCGGCCCCTTCCACCCGGCCTTCCATGCCCTTGTCGAAGAATCCATCTTTTACGATATGGCTTTTGATCTGCTTTCCGCACAGGATGTCGCAAGTAAAGACGTTGTCCTGTTTGTGTCACCCCGATACGAATCCTATCTGCGGGGGCAGAAAAACAACAACCTCAAGCGACTCAAGGAGAGATTTCGCCTGAATGCAATTACCGTAAAACCGGATGAAGCATTGAAATGGGGAACACGGATCGTAAATATACGATAACCGGATATCCGATTTAACAAAGTGGTCAAACTTGACGACCTCGTAAAAAGTCTAAAATTAGCGTAACAGCTTAAATTAATTTAACATTTGTGCATTTATTTCTTGACAACT
>JAFGHS010000029.1 GCA_016930075.1 Deltaproteobacteria bacterium | reverse complement strand
GGCCGTTTCAATCCACGCCCCCGCGCGGGGGGCGACGATTCATGCCTGTCTGCATGATAAAACTATTGTTGTTTCAATCCACGCCCCCGCGCGGGGGGCGACATAATTCCAAGTGGAGCAAAATTACCGGCTTGCCGTTTCAATCCACGCCCCCGCGCGGGGGGCGACGCTCATAGTTGTCACCCGGCCCCACATGGATTTTGTTTCAATCCACGCCCCCGCGCGGGGGGCGACTTTGATCCATGATTTAATTCCTCCTGTCTTCTGTAGTTTCAATCCACGCCCCCGCGCGGGGGGCGACTCATCATCTGATTATGATGGTCGGGAGTTGAGAGTTTCAATCCACGCCCCCGCGCGGGGGGCGACCTGTTTCCGGTGTATATTCCACCACAGATTTGGATGTTTCAATCCACGCCCCCGCGCGGGGGGCGACCAAATTCATAGGGGCAATCCCCCGGTTCCATGCTGTTTCAATCCACGCCCCCGCGCGGGGGGCGACGGCGATTTACCGGATGAGTTGTTATCGTATTTTATGTTTCAATCCACGCCCCCGCGCGGGGGGCGACCTGTGAAGAAGATGCGATTTGGTCTGAAGATGGCGTTTCAATCCACGCCCCCGCGCGGGGGGCGACCTCATCGAACGTCATGTAATCACGGATGTCACTCGTTTCAATCCACGCCCCCGCGCGGGGGGCGACCTGTAAGACCCCTGCAATGCAGGGGAGTTCTCTGTTTCAATCCACGCCCCCGCGCGGGGGGCGACATAGTTTCCCCGGCTGTTCCGGCGTCTTTCGTAAGTTTCAATCCACGCCCCCGCGCGGGGGGCGACTTGTTGCAAATGGTTCTGGTAATGTGACAACTCACGTTTCAATCCACGCCCCCGCGCGGGGGGCGACCCGATGAATGCTATCGGGACTATATCCCCCTTCCGTTTCAATCCACGCCCCCGCGCGGGGGGCGACGTGAAACTCGCCTGTTGGATGAACCTCGCTTCGCGGTTTCAATCCACGCCCCCGCGCGGGGGGCGACCAACACAGACAACGATCTTTGTCTGTTCAGACTGTTTCAATCCACGCCCCCGCGCGGGGGGCGACAGGGTTATCAACATAAGGCAAAAGTGAAAAAAAGTTTCAATCCACGCCCCCGCGCGGGGGGCGACCGCTGCGGTCGAGACAATCTCCTCTCGGATCAGGGTTTCAATCCACGCCCCCGCGCGGGGGGCGACATACTATATAAAAGTTGTTAATCTGATTAATAAAAAATCCTTTATTCCGCGTTTGTCCGTCAAAAAAGCATTCTTTCTATTCAGTTGTCAAAGATCAGCATCAGATAATTATAAAATATCCAATGTTTACGGGCTCCGCGAAGACCCCTGGAAAATCATGGCAGCATGGGGTTCGCGCTACCTACTTAGATGATCAGAGGTCCTTCCTGATCGATCGACTTTTTTGCGCCGATATGTTCAATGCGGCGCTTCCAGTTGGACCCTAAAAAGTAGAATCTCAAGCTGTCTTGTTTCGGATTGATTTCGTCAATCAGCCTCTGTCGCAGAACGGCCCACTGTGCGGGATCGACAATGCATTCAAAGACAGAATACTGCACCCGTTGGCCATAATTCTGACAGGCCTTGGACACCCTGTGAAGCCTGCGCGGCCCTTCCGGGTCTACTGTGGAAACGTCGTAACTGACAAGCACCAGCATCGCTCAATTTCCTCACTTCCAGATAAAAGGCGGATATCCGTCAAGATCGCCCCTCAGATACCGCGCCAGTAAGAGAGCCTGTATGTGAAACAGCATCCCGATGGAAACCTTTTCATCCAGGAACGGATGCACAATTTCTTCCTGCTTCCTTTCCTGATAGGCCACAAGCAGCGTTTTTCGTGTGTCATCCTTCATCATCACTGCGCCGGAATCCGCTTTGTCGAATCCCTTTCCCTGCACCTGCTTTAGGTTGATCAGTGAAAGGGTAAGGCGATCTGCGATAAACGGTCGGAATTCTTCCATCATATCCAGGGCAAGCCCCGGTCTACCCGGTCGATCCCGATGCAGGAAGCCTACCGCAGGATCGAGTCCGACCGATTCGAGGGCCGACCGAACATCATGCATCAGGAGCGTATAGATAAAGGATAGCAGACCGTTCACATTATCCAGCGGGGGGCGTCGATTTCGCTCCTCAAAGGAGAAGGCGTCTTTCTGTGCCACGATTAAATGATCGAAAACGCCGAAGTAGATATGGGCAGCGTCCCCTTCGCAGCCCCGGAGGACATCCAGCGGTTGATCCTGATTCAGCGTTTCCAGATAATTGCTCAATCGCTTGACGGCGATTTCAACCTCAGAAGCCGAAATCTTGTCTCCGTGGTCACGCAATGCCCGCTGTAGCACCGTCCGGCTGTTGGCGATTTTTCCGGTTAAAATGGACCTGGCCATATCGGCGGATGTTTTCGGATCATCGGCTCGTCGGTACTGCTCCCGCCGGAGAAGGACATTGCCAGATACAGGCCCCTGAACCCGCGCCAGGAAACGCCCGTATTCGGTAAGAAAGCTGATGCCGACCCCGTTTTCGGCGCAAAAGCCCATCAGAAAAGGGCTGCATGACACATTGCCGAAACAGACAATGCTGCCAATGGTATGGACAGGCAGACGGAGACGCACTTCTTTTTCCACCCGGACGACAATCGTTTCGCCCTCCTTCGCTAGATAGGCCCCCTGGGTTGTAACAAAGAGGGTGTTGAGGTGCTTTTTCATGATCCACCCATGATGTTTACTATCGCGCCTATTTCATGTTTATTGAAAATTATCGCGTTGCCTCATTCCTCGATGATCCTGGTCAAATAGCTTTTTACAGACCGCTTTTTCTGGATTGTCTTGGGCAGGCATTCGGCAATCAACGAACAATTTTCGCAACGCGTTGCATAAACCGGCTTCGGTGTCTGACCGGATTCAATCAACGCATGGGCTTGCTTGGCTGTCTCTTCCGTTTCACGGCGCAGTCTTTCATCGAAGGCGACATCGAGGCGGTGGCGCGTCTGCCCATAGAAAAGCGCGCCACCGGGGATCGTTGTATTCAGCATTTCCTCCAGGCAAAGGGCCTGGGCGCAAAGCTGCACCTTGTCGGAGTCGTCCTTCTTGGGTTTGCCCCGTTTGTATTCCACGGGAAACGGCAGCCAGGAGCCGTCCTGTTGCCGACGAAATTCAACAACATCGGCCTTCCCGGTCAATCCCAGACGCATGGATCGCAGGGCAACGCCGTATTCAATCCGAATATCTCCCCGCGATTCCCGGCTTTCTTCATGCACCCGCTCATGCATGATCCGGCCTTCTGCGGTTCGACCGCTCTCCGTCCACGTCTGTTCCACATGGATCAGCGCGCATTGCCTGGGACAGAAAGCCATGTGCTGCAAAGCGGAAAGCTGGATAAGATCATCTATTTCGTACATTGTGCTAACGTCATTCCTTGTGCTTTCGTCCACGCTTTTTCGATGATTCCAGTTGTTTCATTTTATCCAAAGCTTCCAGGAAGTGCCGCTCGACAGGAGTGGGTTCGCGCAGGATTTCTTGCCGGTATTGTTCAAACTGCTCGTGGGCCTTCTTCAACGCGACCTCATGGCTGACGGCGCCGCTATGCTTGAGAATGCCCCGCTCGGTAAATCTTAAGAAGTCGTCCAGTTTCACAATCCAATCGTTCATATGCATCGGCTTGCGATTCAAGGCCTGAAGCTCCGCATAATCAAGATACATGGTGACAATCCGGTTCAATACATCCAATTCTTTCTCATCCAGATAGTTCTTGGCGATCTCCGCATCTGTTTTGCGGGGTTTGCTTCCTGCCCAGGTCGTTAACCCCATGTTTGGTTTAGCCGCATCCGCCCGGTCATAAATGATCTCGGCGGCCGTATGCCCGTGTGCGGCCCAGTGTATCTTATTCTGCACAACGGCGAAGAACTGCTGCGACATGTCTGAATCAGGGGAATAGTCGATGCTGGTGGCATAAATATCCAGCACCTTGCGCCAAAATACCTTCTCTGAGGAGCGAATGTCACGAATGCGGGCGAGCAATTCATCGAAGTAGAAACCGCCCCCCGCCTGCTTCAAACGATCGTCGTCGAGGGTAAATCCTTTGACGATATATTCCCGCAACCGCTGGGTAGCCCAGATGCGAAACTGTGTGCCGCGATGAGATTTAACCCGATAACCGACGGATATAATCACGTCAAGGTTGTAGTGATCAATGCCGCGTGAAACTTCCCTTTTCCCTTCACTTTGAACTATCCGGAATTTCCGGATAGTTGCCTCTGGCACCAGTTCACCTTCTTCATAGATATTGGCGATATGCTCATTGATCGTCCGGACATCCTTCTGAAACAACTCTGCCATGAGCTTCTGCGTGAGCCAAACCATCTCATCCTCAAGCCGAACCTCAATCTTGGTTTGTCCGTCGTCTGTCTGGTACAAAATCAGGTCGCTTTTAACAGCGGCTGTTTCATTCTTTTTCTTCATGGGTGGTCCTTTCGCTGATTATCTAAGTGCCACTCCCTATTATGTCATGCATCGTGCATCATACTTTCAGTTCAATGTCAACAGTGCCTATGGGATCTTGGTCAATAGTAACGATATAGTCGGAGAAGTCCCGCGCCGGAATGCCTGCATCTCCGGCACGCATCACTTTTACACGATCGAACAGAACATGCGCCGGGACATTGCCCATTGGTGAATTATGCTTGAAAACAATCAACTTGCGTGTTGCCATTTGGCCGCGTGCAGCTGAATGGTCATGTTCGAACATGTTTACTAAAGATTCCCAGAATAGATTCAAATCGTCTTCGCTGAAACCAGTTTGGGATGCGAGAGGCGCAGAAATAAAACCATGGCAGCGATAAAGGGCATATGGGACGGTGAATTTTCTGCCCATCGTTCGGTTATCACCGGACTGTTTTTCCGCTTCCGCCTCGGTCGTGACAGCCATGCGCGTAATGCTGTGTTCTAAAGGGACGATTTGATCAACGCTACGAGAGAAGGTAATCTGGATAGGGCCTCGGACTTGACCAGCGTTTTTCCCTGTTGACATCACTGCACCGAAAGTACGCACATCATAAAAACGCTTGCACATATATTGCCTCGCTGCTTCTGTTTTTTCACCTTTTTCCTTGTTTTTGACTTCTTCTTGTTCATGTGCCTGGTCAATAAGATTATTCAGAATGGCTTTTTCCTTAATGAATATGTCAAAATCTGCATGACCATTCTTTACCAACTGCACATAGTTCCTGACTTTTCTCTTTATACAAACATCAGTGACAAGGCCATTGCCACTTTCCGGGTCGATACGAGGCATATTCCCGGCATCGGGATCGCCGTTGGGGTTGCCGTCTTTCACATCGAATAGTAAAACGAAATCATAACGGTTTTGGATCGTGGTAGTCATGGTTTAGCTCCTTTCCATTGGTTGAATATGTTTATTGGTTATCTTTTTTAGTAAAGAAATCCTGACGCTGATGATAATAGCCGACAGCGAATCGTCCCTGATCGGCAAGCGATAAGTGCGGCGGAAAATCATTTATGTCCGACATGATTTCACCGATCAGACGCTCAAGATTGACTGCACGGCCCCGATTTTCGAGCTTGGAGATATGGTGGTTTTTCAGTTTCATCAAAAGTGAAAAAACGGCCACGGGCGTGCTTGATGCTGACCCATAGAAGCGGTCGCGAATTGTGGCATTGATGCCGGGATTTGCCTCTTCTTGCGCCTTTTCCAGAACAGCAAACAGGCGTCCCAGTCGATAGCCGATATTATTGTTATTTGTATCCAGTGACATGCCGACCTCCTTTTGATTGGGATGATAGTATCTGTTTTCCCGGGCAAGCACTGCTTTGATAAGTGCTGCACGAGGGTAAGACACATTTGGGATGGATTTTCCGTTTTGATCTTTTTTTGACTGTTCCGCTTTTACTCGATTAATAACAGTTGCAAAAATAGATTTAGGGTAAGGTGTGCCGTTGAGAATAGATCGGATCATCTCGCCCCCAAGGTTTGGCTGTATGTTTTTTGAATCGCCTTGAACGGCTGTCGACACCAGCAAGCGAAAGAGCGAAAGAGTCGCCGGTTGACTGGGGCCATGAATAATTGAGCAATCTTCGAAGTGCTGGGCGATATTTTCGACAACCTGCCGGACGGTGCCTTCGTACCAGAAGCGAATAGCAATTCGGGCGGCATTGGGGGCAAGGCCGAGGACATAAAACCGTGTCTGCGGGTCCAGCTCAGGCTTGCTGCCGATTTGTGGTGCGCGGAAAGTTGCGATAAGGCTCTTGTAATCCTGCGTCTGGTCTTCCTTGGCCGGTTCACCGAAAAGATCGGCAAAGACATCTTCAAGGTCGTGCTTTTTTTCAGCCCAGAAGACGGTGCTTGCATCGCCCACTTGTATCCGCTGGTGAGAACCCTTTTTCAACAGAATGTTCAATGCTGTCGTATAAGCAAATTCGGCTTTTTGACCTATTGGTGCGTTGTACCCTTGTTCCTTCCCGTACGACGTGAATGCATTGAGGTTAAAGGATACAATATTTGCTCCTGAAGTCTGTGCACCCCATACACCTTTTATTGCTGTATGCAATCTGACCGGTTTGTCTGCTTTGCCAGTGATCAGACAAACGCTGTCTGTATCATCCGCAACTTTTTCTGCTTTGCTGAGGGCTTTTACCACTGCCGGTCTTTCACAGACGAGACATGTGTCATCAGCAAGTTGAAAGCTTACAAGAGCGCCGCTTTCTTCAATCTCTTTCCAGAATGGATGAGAAAAAAGAGAGCTAAAATCTTTTTGTTGCAGAAACGATACTATGGCCTTAATGCCGGTATCAAAATTGATTGGAGAAAAAGTTTCCGTAATACGATTAATAAATGCCTGGTGCTGTTCCTGTGCACGAAGAAGCTGTTTTTGTGAATCCTTTTTTACATCGGATTTCGGTTTTCCAAAAACGTAAGCAGGAGCATCCCATAAAAGATTTGCAGCTACTCCACTCGTTTTCTTGACCGCTTTAGGGACGGTAAACTGCCTGCTCGTCTTTTTTTTACCTTCCCCGATTCTGGTGTCTTGAATGTCAACAAATTGTCCTTCGTTATCGACGACAACCAAAAAAGGAATTTCTTGCTTCTGAAATCCTTCCAACGCAACATTGCTTTCGGATGTAGCAATGCGGTCGTAATATTGAGCCAATGCTTGCAGAATCATGACCGTACCTCCGCATTTCTCAAATCCATCTTGCCGTTTTCTAAAAATGCCCGGAAAAACGATGGGCGGCAGCTTTCCGTGCAGGTGTGAATATGTTGGCCGTTGTCGCTCTTTGAATCATGGCACATATCATAGAGCATCCAGCCAAGATCGCGTGTTTCTGCAATGGGGACTGGCAGCGATGCATCATCAGAGATCAGTTCAAAGTGGGCGGAAAACTCCCGGCAACCAAGGTACGGCCGGTTGAAGCATTGCCCCTTTTCGACCCGTCGCAAAAACATTTCCTGAAACTTTGTGAGGTTGTCTTCCGGGCCAGCCCTATCCGTCATGAAGAAATGGGCATGGATGGTATAGGACACGTTCCGTAGAAATAGACCAGCCCGCTGCTGACGATGGTCCTCGATAAACAGGCCTTCACCGCGTGCCGACATCCGGGCGCCTACTTCATTACGCCTTACCGATTCCCAACAAATCGGCTGAAGGACGTCGATCTGTTCCACCTTCCAGGAAATCGCCGGTTTCCAGAGGATGGCTTCCAAGATGCCCCTTGCCGCCGAAGGTGTGATGACATCGTACGAAACGCGTTCCACCTTCATTTCCGGTCTTGTGAAACAGGCGTTTTCGCTCCAGACTCTGAGACGAAACGACCGGCTTTTTAAAACCTTCTCATTCATAAGTCCTCCTTTCTTTTGTTTAAATAATCAGGTCGTCAGGATCATAGATCGCCGAACGGTCGGCGCAGAACCCGATGACCTCATCGTACATGGCGCTGTGACCCTGTGTGAATATACCCGGATGAACCAATCGGATAGCCCCTTCGTTAACCAATCTGTCATGAAGATAACGAGGAAGATTTACAATATAGCGTTGCAGCTTTCGCAATAGGCGTCTGTCGGGAGGCCTTCGTTCCAGTTCTTCGATTAGATTAGCTTCATCTCGGTACGATACAATTAAAGATTTCTGCTGTGTTTCGTCAATCATCTTGAATTTTTGTGCGGCTGTGCGGAAACTGAAACGGAATTCCCTATCAGGGTTTAAGTCTCTTAAGATGCCTTCCTTATCGAGTCGTTCTCCTTGCAACCAATATAGTTCCTGGAAAAACATCGTGAAACGTTCAGGGGTGATCGGATCATCACACTCTTGTTCAAGGAGCCTTTTACCGATTCCCGCAGCCTGTCTCAGATGACCGATCGGGGGGTCCGTAGGAGGTCTGAATATAACAACCTGACCTGCTTTCAAAAGTCCTTCCCGGTTACAACGGCCCGCTGCCTGAGCTACAGAATCCAGTCCACACAGGGCACGGTAAACGACGGGGAAGTCCAAATCTACACCGGCTTCGACCAGTTGTGTGCTGATGACCCTTGCAGGTAAACCATTTTTGAGACGATCTTTTATTTCTGCAATCGTGTTGGATCTATGCGCCCCGCACATGAGCGCTGAAAGATGAAATGTTCCTTCGGGCATCAGTTGCCAGAGCTTTCGGCAATCATCCCGGCGATTGACTATGCAGAGAACGGATGGGTGTTGTCGAAGCTCCTGACTCAGGTCTTCCCATTCAATCGCTTCTGTAAGGGTCTTCATTATTGTGATTTTAACCCGCTTCAAATCCTTGTGAAGAGCATCCGGTTTTTCGATGATTTCTTGGGTATCCGGTAAACCGTTGAATGCAAAAGACGGTTGCGGCATAAGGGCCGGCTGTGTGGCTGTGGATAATAAAAGGGTGACGCCATAGTGTTTTCTCAGTTCATTCAAAACATGGAGAATCGGATTGAGAAAATCGGGCGGAAGCAATTGGGCTTCATCAAGGACAATGACACTGTTTGCTATGTTGTGGAGTTTGCGGCACTGACCTGTCCTGCTCGCGAATAGCGACTCAAAGAATTGAACCGCTGTTGTTACAATAACAGGGGCATCCCAGTTTTCACATGCTAAACTCCTTTGCATATCCGTTTCATCTTCTTCCTGCGGTTCCAGATTGGAATGATGTTCAATTAAAGATTCGTGAAAAATGGAACGGAATTGGTCTGCTGTCTGTTCGATGATGCTGATATATGGAATCACATAGATGATTCTTCGTTTATGATGTTTGATGGCATGATGGAGTGCAAAGGCCATGGAAGAAAGCGTTTTGCCACCGCCGGTGGGAACAGTTAGGGTAAATGCTCCCGGTTTATCGCTGGCTTTTTCAATGCAGCGTGCAAGAATGGATGCTCGCAGTTGGTTGACATGTGTATTGGCTGCTTGCGACGATACCTCATTCATGAAGGTGGAAAAATTTGTCAAGAGCGTTGACATCTCAGGATAATTTCCACGACGGGCGGATTTATCCCGTTCAAAAAATGCTTCTGTATCCAGAAAATCGGCATCAACCAAACATGAGAAAAGCATCCTGATCCAAAAGGCCGGATCAGCGCCCTGGGGCGGCCGTTGTTTGGGTAAATCTTTTTCGAGTATATGGGGCGGTATCTTTGCTTTAGGCAAGACTTCCAAATGGCTTAAATCTTTTAGGCGGATCGACAGCGCGGCATTTCCAGTTTCATCGGGCATCCAGTCAGGGAGTCCGGCATGGTGACCTGCAATGAGATATGAAAATATGCGACCGGCCAATCCAAATTTTTCAATAGCCCACAGGGCACCCGCAGTGGAATGATTGACTTTGTTTTTTTTGCTTTTATTGTTGCCATCCATACTTTGGGCAAGGCTGATCATCTTCTGAAAATCATCTGAAAACTTGCCGAGGTCATGCCATACTCCCGCGAGATAACCCCATTCAGACGCGCCAAACTCTGCGGCGAAATTCAAGGCCAGGTTCGCGGTATATATGAGGTGATTTTCGAGAGAATGGGTCCTTTTATCTTCTGATGTATGAGCTATGATTTCTTTCATTTTGTGATATTAACCTCACACCTACACCCATTGGCAGGTCTATCACGATTCAAACAGTCTTGCCTACACAAGCGGCCAATCTGGCCACGATCTACAAGCTACAAGCTTGCCACCCCGGCGACTTGCACCGCCCCCACCAGCGGGGGATATTTTTACCTTGGAACTTGAATTTTGTGCCTTGCTATTTAATTCCGTCCATCAATTTTGCTATCTGCTCGGGTGCCGGCAGTTCTTTTCTCAGGGCAGCCGGCAGTTTTGAAACGATTTGATATTTTGCAACGCCGATGGGTTTCCGGCTTTGTCGCAATGCATACTCGACAATGGTCTGGTTTTTATCTTTACACAGGATAATGCCGATGGACGGATTTTCACCTTTTTCTTTGACGGTTTCATCCAGGGCTGTCAGGTAAAATTGCATTTTGCCGACATATTCTGGTAAAAATTTGCCTGCCTTGAGTTCAATGGCGACCAGGCATTTCAAACGGCGATGGTAAAGCAGAATGTCGATGAAGAATTCGTTCCCGTCAATTTCCAGGCGGAATTGATTGCCCGCAAAAGTGAATGAGCCGCCCATTTCGATTAGAAAGCGATTGATGTTGTTCATCATTGAACGCTCAAGTTCTATTTCGCTGTGTTCGTCGCCCAGTTCCAGAAAGTCAAAGGTGTATTCGTCTTTTACGGCCAGCTTGGCCTGATTCTTGATTTTTGCCGGTAATGCCTTGTCGAAATTGGTCTGATTTAAGAGAGTTTTTTCATAGGTTTGATTGTCGATGTGGTGGATGAGGATGTTCTTGGTCCAGCCCATTTTGCGCGTCATGCGAATATAGAATTCACGCTGAAGATCGTTTTTGCATTGCAGAATAATGATGTTATGCGTCCAGCCAATTTCTCTCACCAATGGTGAGAGTTTTTCATTGCCCGCATAAGCTTGATAGAATTGTTTCATTCTCCACAGGTTTTGCGCTGAAAATCCCTGAATGCCCGGAAATTCTTTTTGTAAATCCGCCGCCAGTTTTTCAACGACCGATTTTCCCCATCCTTCTTTCTCCTGCCGTTCGACGATCATCCGGCCGATATCTCCGTACAGGTCGATGAGTTCTTTATTGACGGCCTTGAGCGCGTCATATTGAGCTTTGCGGATTCTTTCTTTAACGGAATTCAGAAGTTGCGCATATGTTTTTTCATCGGCAATTTTCTTCATCTTCTCTCCTGATTGCTAATGTCGTTGTTGTCTCATTCCCTCTCTAAGATGCTTTCAACATGCCGTATATTTCTGTTTTATGAATCGTAGCAAAACTGGTCGGACATTTGATGTCCTATGAATAAATATTTTTCATTTTTTCGATTTCTTTTTTCACTTCATTACGCAGCGCGGCAGGCGAAACGACCTCCACCTGCGCGCCGTAACGCAGAATCTCGCGTTTGATTTCACGGAAGTCGGCAACGGGGATAGTCAGACAGTGTCTGCCTTTTTTGTCGGTTTCCACTTTCTGTGCGGGATGCCAGCTTTGCTCGGCTATCCAGGGGGCAATGTCTTTCGCGAAACGCAGGCAGACTTCCATGGTTTCTTTTCCATGAAAAATGCCGAAGGTCTGCCGGATGTAATCCTTCACATGCGAAGCGGGCACATGGACGTCGATTGAACCGGCGCATGCGGAAACGGTCTTGATGCGCGACAGGACAAAATCCCGCAATTCCTTTTTCACATTGCAATGCGCGATGATGTGCCATGTTCCCATGTAGTTGAGCAGGTGCAGCGGCAAAATGTCGCGGGTGGTGGATTGATCGTTATGCGGCGAGTAGTACTCAATCTGAACGGGACGGGACCGAAGCAGGTCCTCCAGGAGCCGGTGAAAGATGTCTTCTTTGGTTCGGGCATAGGCGATGTTTCTGACGGATATTTTGTCGCTGAGTTCATCGATGCTGAAATGGGCGGAGGCATGATTGGCGATGATGTGATTGAGGAATGTTTTCAACGCTGACTTCACTTCCCTGTCCGGCACGGCGGCGGCCAGGCGGTAGGAAAGAATGAGTGAGATGAGTTCGTCTTCGTGGAGCCACAGGCCGGGGAGTTCCCATGTGTTGTCTTCGTATGTGTAACCCCGCAGGTGGGGCACATAAAGCAACGGCGCGTTGAGACGGTTGCGCATGAAGTCGATGTTGCGCTGCGCGGTTTTTCCGGTGATTTCGAATTGTCCGGCCAACGTCGTGGTGTTGGGATGTTTATTATTCTTGATTTGATCGTGAAACCATAAAAACCGTTCTAAAATGATCGCGGATGCCATGCCTCCTCCCGATTCAATGGTTATTGTAATATGCCCTTCACGAATGTCTTTTATGTTTGTGATCGCCAATTGACCAAGATCATTAGCGATAATCAAATTATTTTATGATGGAGCTGTTATGTGGCGACGGCGGTTCATGAATAACCGCGAGTGAAACTTTAGCGGATGCAGAGTTCTTGTAATAAATTCGGCGGAGAAATGCAAAGTAAAAAAGGGAAACCTTCTTTTACAAAGATGTTGTCAATGGGTCTCGTTTTCTAAAGATAATTTAAGGAGGAATATCGTATCCGAACACAGTTTCGTCCTGGCCCAGTCTTTCTGCCTGTCCGAAAGCAGTTCACCCAGGCCGCGCAGAACGTTGCGATCGGACAGTTTTTCTGCCTGCGTGATGCATTGCTGCAAAACCTTTTTGTAGGGAATGCCGGCTCTTTTTTCCACGATCTCCTTGTTAATCGGCCACTGATTTTTCATGAAAAACCAGACGTCATAGACATCCCGGCTTGTTTTGCCGATTCTCTCGTACATGGCCATTAATTTGTGCCCGAACATATCCTCCCGGACCATCACCTTCATGGCCACGCCAAGGTAGGTCTTTAATTCATATTGTGAACCAAACATGCGGCGGTTGACTTCGATCTTTATGTTAGCCGCTTTATCATCATAAGAAAGCACGACCAGCAGGCTGAATCTCTTCCTGCGGGATTCTTTGATCAATCCGTATCGTCCGGCAGTTTTTACGATAAATTCAAAAACACGCTCCTGTGCGGCTTCATCCAGCAAGTCGAAATCCAAATCAACGGAAAACCGGTCGAGATTATGGAACATAAAAGCTGCCGTGCCGCCTTTAAATCCCAATAGCGGTGCGATAGCCGTCTCGGTGTAAATGTCCTTGAGAATCTGAAACAGAATATTTTTATGTGTGGTTATGTTAATGGTCATGAAATCAATTATCCGGCTTTGAAATCATCATAGAACTGATGCACTTTTTTAGTCATCCGCTTGTTGCTATACAAGGGCAGAATATCAAAGACCTTGTCCCAGTCCAGGGGTCCTAAATTGTCAAAGTGGTAATCTGTGTTGATATAAATTATATCCAAGAAAGCACGCTCTTTTGTTGCGATGGCGGACCCATCCTGATTCACCACGCCTGTCCCTTCGGTTAGAATAGAACTCTTGATCTTTCGATAAACATACGTTTGACCGTTGATGCGGATTTCGCGTGTCAGATAGGAGGCGACAAAAATTTGACTGTAATATTGAAAAATCATGCCGGAGCGCGCCATGATGGTTTCAAAGCTGACATACGCCGGTGTGTATATCCGGCTGGCCAGTTCGACTTTGTCGTAGTCCTTATCCTTGGCATAAATCCCTCGGCGAATCGGGTATAAGCTGCCTGTTTTCAAGTAGTAATGGATTCCAGCGATCACGGATTTCTTATCTGTCAAGCCCCAAAGCAAAGAGATGTCTTTGAATGTAAAAACGGTTTGTTTTGATTTTAATACAGCGGCTATCGGTTTCTTCATGATGATATGAACTGAAGGTTATAAATATTATAATCTTTGGTGCACATTATACATTATCGGGCGCATTTGCAAGGATAATTTATTTCCCCGTTTTTTTATTGGAAAACCCTCAACCATCAATTCTACAGAATAGAATCCAGGTTATTGTCCCTGTTGACGATCAGCCAGGTTGCCTGGAATATGCCTTGATCCACTAAATGGGCGGCCGGGTCCGCGCTTTGCTCCGTTTCGCCGCGGGAATGACAAAAGAAATCCCCATTCGACTTTTTATAACGGCATCATGTTTTCGGTGATTGGATGCGACGCTTTTCTTGTTTCTCATTGACATAAAGAGCGGCTTTCTTGTAGTCTTACCCAGTTCATTTCGCACCATGTTTACATTTCTTTCGGCGGCCTCAGACAGGAAAAAGCCCAATAACCCGGCGGGGCATGTTGTTAAGATGCACCGCCAATCAAAGGACAGGAAAATATGTGGAAACAAAAAATCGTCTCTCCCGAGGAGATATTGGCGAAGATTGAGCCGGGCATGAGCATTTTTCTGGGTACGGGCATGGCCGAGCCTCGAACGCTGGTCAAGCACCTGATGGAATCTGCACAGTATAACTTGCAGGACCTGGAGCTGATCCAGTTGGTCAGCCTCGGGGACGTCGTCGCCATTGATGAGCGCTACGTGCGGAAATTCCGTTTGAAGACTTTTTTCGCCGGCTGGATTGCCTTTGACGCCATCAGCGAGGGGCGGGTTGACCTGATTCCCAGCCGATTCTCCCGCGTTCCCTGGCTGTTTAAAACGGGGGCCATCAATATCGACGTGGCCTTCATCCAGGTGACGCCTCCGGACGACAACGGCCACGCTTACCTGGTGGGGGCGTCGGTGGAGCGGCAGGCGATGGAAATGGCCAAAATCGTCGTGGGCGAGATCAATTCGGAAATTCCCCGGACCATGGGCGATACGCTGGTGAATATGGATGAGTTTCACTACCTGGTCGAGGCTGCGGAACCGCCGTTGTACGTCGGACGCTGGCCCCTGCAGGACGTTTACATGAAGATCGCCGCCAATGTGGCGTCCGCCGTCAAGGACGGCAGTTGTATTTCCTACGGCCTCGGCCCGCTCTACGAAGCGCTCGCCAAAACCCTGGCGACGAAAAGGAATCTCGGCGTCCATTCGCCCTTCTTTACGGATGCCCTGATGGACCTGGTGAAAAGTGGCGCCGTGACCAACCGCAACAAGGGCGTATTCCGCGGGAAGTCGTGCGCCTCTTATGCCATCGGCACGAAGGAATTGATGGATTGGCTGGATATGAATCCCCTGGTGGAATTTCAGCCTCAGGATATTGTCATGGACCCCCGGACCATCGGCCTCAACGACAGCGTCATGGCCATCTTTCCGGCGCGCAAGGTGGACCTCACCGGCAATATTGCCCTCCATACAGGCAAGGGCAACGTCACCGCCGGTCCGGGAAATGTTCAGGAACTCTTTATGGGGGCGACGCTGTCGAAGAACGGCCGGACGATTTTTGCCCTGCCCAGCCGAAACCGCGCTGGAGAGCCCAACATCCTCACCACTCTCGATAAATATCCCTTTCAATTCACAAACCGTGAGTCCATGGACCTCGTGGCAACGGAATACGGCGTGGCCTTTCTGATGGGCAAAACAATGCGCGAGCGGGCGCAGGCGCTCATTGAGATCGCCCATCCCGACGACCGCGCGGAGCTGGTCAGGCAGGCCAAGGCCGTTAAGATGATTTATGCCGATCAGATTTATTTTGACGATTCCGGCCATCTGTATCCGGAAAAAATCGCCTGTTCCCATCATTTCAAAGACGGTCTCACCGTTCGCTTCCGGGCCATCAAGCCTTCCGATGAAGACGAAATGCGCCGCCTGTTTTACCGGTTTTCCGATCAGGCGGTTTATTACCGGTACTTCAGCCCCATCAAGACCATGCCCCATCAAAAGATGCAGGAATACGTGACGGTCGATTACCGCTATACCATGTCCATTGTGGCCATCAACGATGCCTCCGGCGTTGAAAAAATCATCGGCGAGGGCCGCTATGTCCGCACGCAGGGCGAGTCCTTTGCAGATACGGCGTTTATTATCGATGAGAACTATCAGGGAAAGGGCATCGCCTCCTATCTTTTTGAATTGCTGATCCGCGCCGCCCGTGAGGAGGGGATTGCCGGTTTTAGCGCCGATGTCATCGAAAGCAACAGGGCGATGATCAAGGTTTTCGAGAAGGCGCCCTTCCCGGTGCAGACCGTTTTGACCCACGGGGTATATAAAATAACGATACCTTTTAACGCGCCTTGAGACCATTGAATAATGCCGAGTTCCTGTCATTTCGACTGTAGGGAGAAATCTTATTTTTATGAATTCGTTAAGATTTCTTGTCGTACCGCTTCAGCGGGATTCCTTGAAATGACAAATTTTAAAGGGCTCATCTTAGAAAAACGATCTATAAAGTGGGGATTTAACAAACAAAATAAAAAACAAAATAATTGACACGCCATGAGGACTCCCCTATATTTCTAACCGGCACTCGCGGCGGCGTCAAATGCGGAGGTCTTGGAATACGCGCCATGAGGCGCATAAGGGC
>JAFGHS010000028.1 GCA_016930075.1 Deltaproteobacteria bacterium | reverse complement strand
TCATGCTGACCAGATCTTCTCCCCACATGGCGACGGTCTTGTCTCTTTGCATCTCCTCGCGTATTGCAGCCCCGATGGCGCTGACATAATTAAGCATCTGAGTTTGTTCTGCCATTTATGTGTATTCTCCTTTCTCACACCTTAAGTGCTGAATATTTATAGCTCGTCAATAACCGTTTTGAGATGATTTTCATAACTTGCGAAAGGCAACGCCAATGCGGCTTTTGTTGCATCCTCGATTTGAACCTTGATGGTCGATTCAAGTTCGGCAATGTCTTTCTCGGTCAAAATACCCATCTCCATAAGGCGCTTTTGGTATCTGGGCAGCGGATCTTTCTGCCACCACTCATCAATCTCGCCCTTGGGCCGATAGACCTGGGGATCGCCTTCATAGTGCCCTGCCAGGCGATAGGTTTCACCGACGACTAAACTCGGCCCGCCGCCGTTTCTCGCCCTGTCAACATACTTCTTCACCACCTCATAGGTCGCGATGACGTCGTTTCCGTCCACCGTCTCTCCGGGAAAGCCATAGGCCTTGGCTCTATCGGCGATGTCTTTCATCTTGTAAATTTTCTTAGCCGAGGTCCCCATGCCATACTGGTTATTATGGATCATGAAGACAATGGGCAGATTCCAGGATGCCGCCATCACCATCGCTTCGTGAACGGGACCGCGGCTGGCAAACCCGTCTCCCATGGCGCAGACGCAGACCTGATCGGTTTTCTTGAGCATGATGGATATGGCGCTGCCAAGATAGATGGGAATTTCCTCTCCGCCGGCGCCGGTGTGAGCCAGCAGGCCGAAATCAGGATCGAAATAAGGCGACCGCGGCCGGCCAAGCTGCGAACAGTCACGCATGCATTCACTGGCGATGACTTCCGTGAGCGGCAGTCCCTTAGCGAACAGGCAGTAATCCAGTCTGAAGGTCAGCTTCAGGTAGTCCTCTTTTCGCAAGTTTGCGCACACGGCAATGGGTATGGCCTCCTCGCCTATCCCTCTGTGGATCCAGGGCATTCCGCTTCCTCCCGCGCAGAATATCTCGTAGAGTTTCTCGCCAAGGCGCCTGGCGGTTAATAAATTCCGATGCATCTCCAATAGTTTCTCGTTTGCAATTTCCACTTTTTTTACCTCCCTATAGAATTATACGTAAAGTTACTCCTAAGACATGATGCTGCCGCCATCGACATTGATGCTCTGACCCGTTATGTTTCTGGCGTCTTCCGAAGCCAAAAACACAGCGCAGCGCCCGATATCCTCCGGGGTCTGCTCCCGCCTCATGGGGATCATGCCTAAAATAGCTTCAAAAGCCACTCGCGGGTCCTTGACATCTTTCAGTTTTGGATTTGTTCGCATGCGGATCTTTGCCATATCCTCATGGATGGAGGTATAGATGATTCCGGGACAAATGCAGTTCACATTAATGTTATCCCTTGCCACCTGCATCGCCACCCCCTGAGTTAAGATGATCACGGCGCTTTTCATGGCGCTGTAGGGCAGTCGCGAACCGCCGCCCCGCCTGCCGGCGGTCGAGGATATGTTGATAATCTTGCCGCTTTTTTGCGCCCGCATGTAGGGGATCACGGCCTTGCACATAAAAACCCCCGGTTTGAGGTTGGCTATATAGCCGCGATCCCAATCTCCCTCCGTAAGGTCGGCGATCCCCCCGGTGTAAACGCGGTTCCAGTCTTCCTCTGTAAGGTTGTCTTCCGTCACATGGGCCTCGGCATGGCCGGCGCCGACATTGTTGACCAGAATATCGATTTTCCCGAACGCATTCAGCGTTTCCTGAACCAATCGCCGGGCATTTTCTTCCTTCGTCACATCGGCCATCACGATCAGCGCCTTACGCCCAAATGCCTTCACCTCGTCGGCGACCTTATGGGCGGCTTCCATATTGATATCGGCAATGACGATATCCGCTCCCTCCTCGGCAAGGCATAAAGCGATGCCGCGGCCAAGTCCCCCGGCCCCTCCGGTAATAATAGCTGTTTTGCCTTCCAATTTCATAAAAATCCTCCTCAATACCCTTGGTTCCCGCCCCTGGAGAGAGATAGAATCCATTGATTTTCTTGCATTTCTTCCCGATCCTGAGGGTGGATGCCGGACACACAAGAGTGATCTTCTGACGTCCAAGCGTGCCAAGGATTATAGCCATTGACAAGTAAAATGAGGTGTATCCGGCAATATCCCACTATCTGCAGCGTTTGTTGTAAATTACAACACGCGCTGTAGATAGTATGATAATAATTTTCTTGTCAAGACTTAATTTATTGACGCAAAGCTCTTCATCAAGAAGGGCTGCGCCCGAACGACCGCGCGCCATTGCCGAAGCAGGCGGGGTCAATGCCGGCAATCTCTATGACCGCATTCAAGGATTGCTAAAAAGGCATTCCTCATGTTACGGGCGGCCGTTTCCCCTATTCGTTCATTGCGTATTCGCCGTTGAGCGCATACACATATTGTGTCCAGACGCGGTTGTACTGAGCGTCATCTCTTTGGGCCCTGATCAGCATGATCTGCCTGCAGTAGTCTCGCTGATCGTCCCTGGTGTTGTGCATGCCGTAAATTTGCAGGGCAAAGTGCGCGAAATCGCGAACCATGAAATCAAAAATCTGATTGACGATATCGGGATCGAGATTTTCGAATTTCGCCTGCTCCAGAATCAGTTGACCATAAACCACGATGGAGAACATCTCGCCCAGAGGGAGGGAAAACAACGGATCCGCATCCTGATCCGTATCGGGTCCCGCTTTTTCCAGCAGCTCCTTGAACAGTTCGATCTGCCGGATGAAAATCGCCACATTCGGAAGGCCCCTGTTGGCTTCAAAAACCGGCCTGTAGTCGTGGAATTGAACATTGCCCAGCCCCTTGGTCGGCCCCTGGTTAAACACAAACATATCGTCTTTCACGGATAAATCCGGATCGACCGGCTGGTATTCGGCGGGATTGAAAAAGTAGTTCTTCATGAACTTGCGAATCAACTGGACATTGACGTGCACCGTTCCTTCAAGCTTTGAAGGCCCCCGGACATCGGCGGTGGCCAGGCAAAAAAACGTGTCCTTTTCAAAGCCCTTGGCGGCAATGACTTCCCACAGCAGATTGACGACTTCCTCAGCCTGGAGGGTGACTTTCATTTTACTGGTGGGATTGTATAAGAGATAGCGGCGGTCATTCGCGCCGGCATTCCGGAAATAGTCCGTCGCGCGGCGCTGGTACAGTTTCATGCCGACAATGCGCAGCCAGGCGTCCATGAAATTTTTCCGGACATGGGACATATCGGTCACCGGTCTGCCGTAGAGAATGCGGTTCGCGGCATGCGTGATGGCTTCATAAAAGCAATGCTCCGTAATGCCGATCGATCCCGGGCCGATGTTGAATTTTCCGATGTTGACCGTGTTGAGCGACGAATCCCAGGCATGCGGGCCACGGGAGAGAATATCGTCTTCCGTGATGGGGTAGTCGTGCAGGGCAAAGTTGGAAACATATTGCTGGTGGGATACGACGTTCTTTTTAAGTTCGTAGGCCTTATGGCGGAAATTGGTGACAAAGAAGGTATAGTCGTCCGTGCCGTCTTTGATCTTCCCGAGCGTCGAGACCATCTCCGCTTCGTTGCCGTTGCCGATATAGTATTTTTCTCCGTTGGCCGTCCAGGCGCCGTCCCCCTTCGGCGTCAGCGTGGTTTCCGTGGAATAGATGTCCGCACCGTGCGTCCGTTCGGACAGTCCGAAGGCGAAAATGGCGCCCTTTTTCAGCAGTTCCGCGGCCTTTTGTTTGGCCTTTTCATTGGGGCTCATCCAGATGGGACCCAGACCCAGAATGCTGACCTGGAAACAGTACCAGTAGCCCAGGCCGTAAAAAGCGAGCAATTCGGAAAATTCACTGTTGCGGGCCGTATCCCAGCGGCAGTCCGGATCGCCGCCACCGTACCGGCTGGGCGTTAGGAGCTTGGCAAATATCTGCTCCCGGCCGATAAAATCGACAAACTCCCGGTACCAGACCTTTTTATTGAAGTCCTCCGTGATGCGCGTCTTGCCCATCTTCTCAAAGAAGTCAACGGTTTTATCCATGATGGCCCGCGAACCCGCATCGGACATCAAGGACCGATATTTTTTCGGCTGCAGCAAATAATTCATTTTCTCCCTCCGTTTTATTGCCGTTTTGCGGGACCGATGCGCCTCCGGCCCGGTTTCACAAACCCATCCCCCCAAAAACTGCGAAGCACCCTCTCACGCTTTGGCATAACCTATCACAGATGCCTCCGGATTGCACAGGCAGATGGAAGGCATCTTAAATGACCTTATACCCCATTTAAAGCAGATCGCCGGATTACTTTGCAGGATATCGCCGTGCAGTCCACTCCGTCATGATGCGGTTTGTGTCTTCGGGCTTTTCCTGCTGAATCCAGTGACCGCATTCGAGGGTATGGACTTCGAGATCCGGCACATAATCCCCGATCCGATCAAAGGGCCGGACCATGTCGTGGCGGCCGTAAATCATCAAAGACGGCTGCTCGACCCGCTGCGGCACGCGCCCGATAATCTCCCAGTTCCTGGCAAAGTTCCGGTACCAGTTGATGGGCCCCGTAAAACCGCTCGTTTCGAAGGCGCGCACAAAGATGTCGAGCTCCTCCTCGCTCATGATTAATCTCCCGGGCGGATCCGTTTCGGTCACCATATTGATCAGGTTCATTCCCGGCTTGGGCGGACGCTTCGGCGCATTCCACTGGTCGGTCCGGTAAAGGTTCCTGAATAAATTGCGCGGATTCCCGGCAAAAGCGGCGTCAGCGACGCCGGGCTGCCTGTTGAAATGGACGATGTAAAAATCGCCGCCGCGGACTTTTTCCATCGCCGACACCCAGTCGATCGGACCCCGCTCCATGAAGGAAACGGACAGATTAATCACGCCGGCAACCCGCTTCGGATGCAGCATGGCGAGATTCCAGACGACAATGGCGCCCCAGTCGTGGCCGACAAACAGGGCCTTCTCGTATCCGAAGTGGTCGAGCAGACCGACCAGATCGTCCGTCAAGTGGACGATGTCGTAATCTTCGACCTTTGCGGGGCGGTCGCTTAAGTTGTATCCCCGCTGATTGGGAATGATGACGTGATACCCGGCTCGAACAAGCGGTTCTACCTGGTACCGCCATGAAAAGGCGATTTCGGGGAAGCCGTGGCACAAAACGACGGGACGTCCTTTTCCCGCCTCGTGCACGGATAGTTTGATGCCGTTGGTGCTTATGAATTTTGCCTGTGGAAAGTCAATCATGAATCATCTTCCTTTCAATGCGTCTTTATTTTTATTATTTTCCGTTTTAATCGTTGTCACGCCCCGTGTTCGTTGCGGGCGATAATGCTGTCCTGCACATCCCGGCCAAGCCTGGTGAAGTACGCGACATAGCCGGCCACCCTTACGGTGAGTTCCTGGTATTCGCCGGGATTGCGCTGCGCCTCCCGCATGGTTTCCGAAGAAATCAGGTTGAACTGACAGTGATGAATCTTCAGATCGACAAAAGTCCTGATCATGTCGGCCAGTCTGCGCACGCCCGCATCGTTTCCGAAGACATCCTTATTGAGCCGCATGTTCAGGGTCTGTCCGAAAAAGATCGAAGCATTGTCGATCTTGCCGACGGAATTGAACACGGCGGTAGGGCCGTTGACATCCACGCCGCGGGTCGGAGAGATCCCATCCGATAACGGTTCTCCGGCTTTCCGCCCCGACGGCAGCGCCCCGACGAGTTTCCCGGTCCTCACATACCAGACGAGGGGGTTCTGATAAGGGATCAGGTGTCCCCCGCGGGTGTTTTCATGTTTGATGACCTCGTCACAGTAGGTTTTCATCACCCAGGCAACAATCTCATCGACATAATCATCGTCATTTCCGAACTTGGGCGCCTTCAACAGTTCCTCACGCAGCGATTCGCATCCTTCGAAATTCTTCTCCATGGCGTCGAGAAGCTCAGCCATGGTGATTTTTTTCTCATCATACACCAGTTTTTTGATAGCCGCCAGGGAATCGCCCACATCCGTGGCGCCGGCTGTCGCAATGATGGGACCGAAATTAAACCGCGCGCCCCCTTCTTCCCGCGTCCGGCCGTTTTCGATGCAGTCCTCAATCAGGGCGGACGTGTAGACGGTGGGATAGCCCGCTGCGAGCGCCAGTTCGGAGTTTTTGAGGGTAATCTCACAATGGCCGGCAAAGTAGGCGAGCTGTTTCAGGTAAGCCTCCTGGAGATCGGAAAACGTCTTGAAGGTCCGCGGATCACCCGTCCGCACGCCCATGTATTTCCTGAGATCCCAACTCCATCCGTCGGCCAGGGCCAGCTCCAGCATGTTCGGCAGAAGCAGGAACGATCCCACGTTGAATTCCGAATCATAGTTCGTCACATGGGGCTCATTGCAGCCGATGGCCCCGCTGGTCCGGGCCATGGCCAGTGGAACGGGCGGCCCGCCCAGAGTGCCCCTTGCCAGAAAGTTCTCGACAAAAACGTCATTGTTGAGAAACATGGGATGGCCCGTCCCCAGAACGCAGAGCTGACAGGCTTTGATGAGAAAGGCGTCCGGTGTTTTGCTGTGGACGAGGATGCCGAAATTCGGCTCCAGCATCCGCGTATGGATCATGCCTTCCACAAAGAGGAAGGACAGGTCGTTGGTCGCATCGCTCCCGTCCGCTTTCAGGCCGCCGACATCCATATGAGAAGCAAGGCCGGCCTGCGGGATGTAGGGGGCAATCCCCTGCGTGAAGCGCATAAGCCAGCAATCCACCAGCTCCTGGGCCTCTTCGCGGGTCAGACAGCCTTCCCGGATGTCTTTTTCATAATAGGGATACAGGTACTGATCGACTTTCCCCGGAGAGATGGCATAGGTGATCGGCGTCTCGCACCAGTTCAAAATCTGCGTGAACCAGACCGATTGCAGGGCTTCACGGAATGTCCGGGCCGGATGGGCGGGAACGCGCTCGCAGACGGCGGCGATTTTTTTCAGTTCCGCCTTTCTCCAGGGTTCCTTTTCCCGGCGGGCCGCTGCCCGGGCTGCGTCCGCAAATTTCCTGCCGACTGTAGCTGCCGCATCCATTGCAATCACGACGCCTTTGAGGAAGGGAACCTTGCGCAGGTCTTCCGTATCCGTCCAGTTGATCCGGGCGAGCCGGTCTTCCGCATCCTTTTTGACGCCGAGAAAACCTTTTTTCAGAATCTTTTCATAGCCGAAGGAGCTGTGGCCGATATGATGGCGGGTCATGCCGTCGTTGATGATTCCCCGGCCCAGACCGTCCGTTTTGCCGGGCACTTCTTTCACCTCGACGCGGGGCAGCGCAGGCGGCCTCGACCGGGTGATGATCCCGATCTTCTTCAAATCCGGATCGGGATCGCCGTACAGAAGATTACGCGTCTCCGGCGGAAGCATTTCATAATTCCGGTAAAACCAGTGGCGACGCCAATCGCCTTCGCCTTTCCAGTAGGGGATGATCTCCTCCCGGACGGCCTTGCGGTCTTCCTCGCTCATGAATTTATAGTGGTCGATTTCTATCTCGAGCCGCGCCCCGAGCTGCTCGGCGCCGACCGAAATAGCCGTGGGACTCCCGGCAAACCAGCCGACAAAAGGCTCATCCGGAAAGATATCGACAGGCATGGCTTCGACAGCCGCCGCGAAGGCTTTGGCCCGGCGCAGGACCATGGGCTCGCCTTCCGTCTGTCTCATGGACCGGGCGATGGCCAGGTCGTAGCAGGCCGTATAAACCGGGTCCGTCCGTTTGGAATTCTCGACATAGAATTCACGAAGCCTCATCATCCGCGCCGTGGGCTTCGTCGTGATGAATTTATTCTGAAGATCCGCCATTTTTCGCCTCCCTTCAATAACAAGAAGTCGTTTTATGATCCTGAAAAAAGTTAACCGCCTATCTCGCAATCGAGTCCGAAAGATCGGACCATGCCCCGCAATTCTTTCATATGTGCGTCCGGCGGCGGAGTGACTGATTCAAGGGGATACAATCTCTCCAATTCACCGTATTTGTGAATGCCGAATTGATGATACGGCAAAAGCTCCAGACGCACAACATTGTTTCCGAGTTCTTTCACAAATTTTGCGCTCGCGGAAATATTCTCCGCCGAATCGTTGAATCCGGGGATCACAGGAATGCGCAGGATCAAATGATTTTCCTGTGCAGCCCTCCTGATATTTTCCAGAATCACACGATTGGACGCCCCCGTCCATTGAATGTGGCGTCTTTCATCCACATGCTTGAGATCCATATAAACAATATCCAGTAAATCCAGGAGGGGCGCCAGTTTTTCCCAGGGCGTATAAGCCGATGTTTCCATGGCCGTATGGAATAAATGCGAACGGCACAGGGCAAGGAATTCCCTGACAAAAGCGGCCTGCATGGTCGGCTCTCCGCCCCCTACGGTAATCCCGCCTCCGCTTCGACGGTAAAAGGCCGCGTCCTTCTCGACTTCCCGGAACAGCTCCGCCGCCGTGTAATGCCGCCCCGATAATTCGCGAGCCCTGTTGACACAGACCGCTGCGCACGCACCGCAACCGATGCACCGGGAGCGATCCGTTTTCACCGGCCCATCGACCGTCTCGAAAGCTATCGCCTGATTCGGACAAACCGCAATGCAGCGTCCGCATCCCTGACAGCGTCCCTTGATGTAAAGAATTTCAGGATCGGCGCTCTGGGTGTACGGAGAAGAACACCAGCGGCATCTCAATGGGCAGCCCTTCATGACGATAAGCGTCCTGATGCCGGGACCGTCATGAAGAGAAAAACGTTCTACCCTGCTGATAAGACCTTTGTGCATGATAACAACTATTTCCTGAAATAAGGATGTTAAACGGACTGCACTGCTTGTGCCATTTTAAATCAAGGGCGTCATTTTCCGATCCGTTTAATTACTGTAGAGATTTACCCGATTAAGATCGAATCGATGAAATAAATGTGTATCATGTTCGTCTCATCATGCTGTTCAGTGAGACAGAAATAATACAAATGGCTTGGAATAAACCGTTGGTGCTGAAAAGTAACCGTCTTTCCAACCCATCTTTCCCTCCGTTGCCATATGGTCTACAGCCTTCCGGGAATAAAGCATATCCAATACGGGGAGGCAAGCCATGACTATCGAAGAACGCTATGCCCATTGGCAGGGCATTATAGAAAAACAGAAAACGAGCGGCAGACCGATGGGCGGGGGTTTGTTGAACTCAAACCCGCCGGTACCATTGCGTTCATGACGCCGGCCATTATTCCCTTACAAAAACACCATCGGCTGCGAGTTCATCATAACCATGATCAGATATTCTGATATCATTAAGTTCTGTGAGTTTTAATATTCTATCGAATGTTTTGTTCATGTTGAAAGAGAATGCAATTTAAAACTAAATTATTCAAGTGTCTTATTTTATTGTTGTTTATTTTATGATCACGCCGACGTCAGCGGAGTCCACGGAAGGGTCCTTTTCGGCGATATTTTCTCTCGAATCCTTTATTGCCCGAAGAATATCTTTTGTGGTCGCTTTGGTTTTTATGCCGGGAATATCAAAAGGTGATTTGGGGGCTTTTTTAAAAACTATCTTGAATATTTCCCCCCCTCGCCTTTTTATAATCACTTCTTCCTCACGCGCTATATTCAGAATTTCGGCAAAACGTTGTCTTGCCTCGGAAAATGTATAGACCTTCATAATTGCTCCTCCATGACCTTAATGCCGATTTTTTCGGCTATCCCTTTCATTTGCCGATCAAGCGTCAATAATGGGCTGCGCAAGTTTAGAGCGCATTCCAGAAAATAGGCGTCATAAGCATAGATGTTGTGTTTTGTCGCTATTTTCAGAGCCGCGCCGACATCAATGCGCCGTAAATCGACCGGAATACGCTGAACCATATCCCATGCTGAAACAACTTCATCTGCCCTTAACACATTTCTTTTCATCATTGCCGTCAATGCGTTGCCGATTTCAAACGGCAACACTTCCGGTGCAAGGAGATCATGCCCTTCAGTAAGGCGGATGATCACGTCCTTTTCGGGCTCATTTAAAGCGACGGCAATAAATGTGTTTGTATCGGCAATAATCTTCATGTGTACAATTGTACTTTTAAAATTGTTTTTGTCAAGCGGTGGTTTGCAACTTAAGTGATAAATTTATATAGACCCTGAACGTTGTCTGTCAGGTATATTTAATAAGCTCCCGGGCCGAAATTGGCGAAATTGGGGCCAGCCACTAATTCTTTCTATTTGTTTTGGTAAATCATTTCATGATCATCGGCCATGATAGTCTTCTCTGTAATATCGCTTTGAAAGTGTCCGTCAATCGGCTGGGTGATGTCGGGAATGATGATCTTCATTTATTCCGATAGCCGGATCGGGTCTCAGCGACGCCGATAGGCCCGTCTTGCTTTCCACGCAGCAATTCATTAATGGCGGTCTGTGATACGGCCTGTTCCGCAACTTTGATGACCCTGCCACGACAGCGGCAAAATCGTCCGGATTTTAATCCTTGAGATCATCCGGGAAGTCCTTGAGGAAATCGTTGCGTTTTGAGTGAGGAAGGGGAGATTGAGACATCTCATAAGCGGAAAACGCAATGAAAAGCAATGGTGTAAGTACCAGTGCCCTTCTGAACAATCAGCGATATGGAGAATCTCGGCCGGCACTCCCCTGAAAACGGCCTGTATCATTTGAAACATGCCCTGGTCAAAGCAGCACCGCATCAGTGGGATGACCCGCTGCTTAATCCATATCGGGGTGCCGTGGGTTCTCAGGAATTGAAAGAGCTGACGGGATTGATGAAAGCCTGTGCGATAAACTACCTGTCTGGTGCTCCCGGAGAGGTGCGTACTCAGATAAAGAAGCGACTGCCGGACTTTGGCGCCCTATCAAATGATTCCATGGCTGTGACCGTGGCTATTCCTGTAGCGGATGCCGAAAGACCGGAGGTCAACGCACTTTACCAACGAATACTTTACGAAGCTTGGGGCCTTGCCGACAATCTCAGCGGCCATCCTAAAATACATTGACATGAGCTGGAATCTTTAAGGCATCTTATCTTCGTATCTCCATGCCCTGCCAGGCATCCAGCTCTTCCCGCGCCGGGTCGGCCTCCAGGCGGGCGGGGACATCGAAGATCATGGTGTGGCGTTTGTCCGGCGTATAGGGCTCCCACGACGGCATTCCCGGATGGCTCGGGTTTCCGGTGCGGGCATAGGCGATCCACGCCTCGCTCATGGCCGACGCCAGTTCATACCTGTCCGGCCTGGCGCCGGACAGGGGGATGTCGTCCGTATTGTCGAAGACGAAAGAAATCTCCGTGCCGTGCCCCGCTTTGAACAAGCCGCCCAGAAAATCGGACACATAGGAAAACAGGTACATGTAGACAGGCGCCGTTCCGCCCTGGATTTTACGTTCGGCAAGCCGGATGGACATTCGACGGAAGGCCTCGCTCGTCACTCCCACATACAGGTCCCAGGGGGTGTCGTTGGGCCGGGATTTCGCATAAATGCCGAGGACATGCTCCAGCTTGTCGCCCAGCAAAGGCGTCAATCTTTGACGCAGTTCCGCCTCCGTCAGCTTCCGGCGCTTCGGATCCGCTACCATATACGTTGCATTTTCGTCACGGTTCGTGCCGATGATAAGCGGAACGTCTGCCGCGGAAGGCGCTGCAACGGGATCGAAGGGATGAGCAGGCAAGAAGCGACCGTCTACGACGGGCTGCAATCGCATGAGATCGCTGAACACCGTGCCTGTCGAAGATACCAGGGAATTGTCCGTCACGCTGTTTGCCGCCGTTAATAACTGCTGCGCCGGGATTTGCCGGAGCTGATGGATTTCATTTCCTTTGATGCCGAGCTTTGCCAGGAGCCGTTCGGCATAGGCCGTAGCGTCTTTCGCCTCGATGCCCCGCGACGCAGGACCGCTCTGGATGATGCCCTGATGAAACAACCCTTTTGTGGAAGGCATGCCCATGAGAAAACTGACCTTCGCGCCGCCGCCGGACTCGCCGAAGATCGTCACATTGCCGGGATCGCCGCC
>JAFGHS010000027.1 GCA_016930075.1 Deltaproteobacteria bacterium | reverse complement strand
GTTCAAGGATCTGAAAATCTATTATTTTCACAACACCATATACGGCCGCGTCTGGGCCGATCATCAGCGGATTTATAAGCCCGAACCGATCGACGATTTTCCCCGCAAGGATCCGGATACGCGCATTATCGTCGTCGGCGACGCGAGCATGGCGCCTTATGAACTTTCCTATTCCAACGGCTCCATTTACGTCGGCGATTCCGATCCCATGCCGAGCATCGAACGCCTCAAGTTTATTGCCAAGACATTCCGCCACATCGCCTGGCTCAACCCGGTGCCCGCACTGTATTGGGATAATACCTTGACGATCCAAAACATCCGGGAGGTGTTTCCCATGTTCGAACTGACCCTTGACGGCCTCGAAAAGGCGGTTAAGCACCTGGTATCGCGTCATTAAAGCGCTATGATTAATGGAGGTAAAAAAATGAAGATGATGTCTGTCTGTCGGTTGGTTCTGGCGGTGATCATGGTTGCTTTTGTCATATTCCCTGCTGGTATATCTGCGGCAGGTCCGCCGGCCGTCGGCGGCGCCCTTCCCGATGTCAGCCTTTCCGCCCCGTCCGACAGAGGGGAGCGGTCTTATCTGGGCGTCTCCGGAACATTCAAAATTCCGCAGATCAAGGCACAGGTTTTGATTATTGAAATATTCAGCATGTATTGCCCCTACTGCCAGAAAGATGCGCCCAAGGTCAATGAGTTGTATCAGAAAATCGAAGGGAACCCGGCGCTGAAAGGAAAAATGAAGATTATCGGCGTCGGCGCCGGCAACTCGGCCTTTGAGGTGGCGACGTTCAAGAAGAAGTACAACGTACCGTTTCCCCTGTTTGCCGATCCGGATTTCAAGATTTATGAGCAGTTGGGACAATTGAGAACGCCCTATTTCATCGGCCTCAACATCAACGCCGACGGGTCGCATCGGATTTTCTTCTCGAAACTGGGCGCTTTTGAAGGGGTGGATGCCTTTTTGGAATCCATGATCAGGCTGTCCGGTATAAATGAAGGAGAGAAAAGATGAAAAAAAGCATCTTTATATCGGTTTTTTTCTTGATTGCCGCCGTTTCGTTTTCTTTCATACCCGTTGTCCACGGGGTATCGGATGCCTACAAGCACAATATTTATGACCCCGGTCGCCAGAAACCGACGGACAGTAAACTCAAGGTTAAGGTCGGCATGGAGGCTCCCGATTTTACCCTGAAGGCTGTTGCGGGCGGAACGGTTTCACTGAAACAGTATCGCGGGAAAAAGAACGTCGTCCTGTCCTTCGTACCGGCCGCCTGGACGCCCGTCTGTTCCGATCAGTGGCCGGGCTATAATATCGTCAAGGACATCTTTGAGGAAAACGACGCTGTCCTGCTGGGGATTTCGGTGGACAACATTCCGACCCTGCATTCGTGGATCAATCAGATGGGCGATTTGTGGTTTCCTGTTCTGTCCGATTTCTGGCCCCACGGCAAGGCGGCCACTCTGTTCGGCATTTTGCGGTCCGACGGCACAGCGGAGCGGGCGATCATCGTCATCGATAAAAAAGGGATCATCCGTTATATCGACGTCCATAACGTGAACGAACGGCCGCCGCTGGAAGGCATCATCCGGGAGCTTGAGAAACTTCGTTGATTTTCCGCCTGGATGGATACAGCCTGTTCAGCCGGGGCATCAGCGTTACCTTGCCTGAAGTGCTCGGCCGATTGTCATAATCTCCGCTTCTTTGGTCCCCTCGTAAATCTCCAGAATTTTTGCGTCCCGATACCATTTCTGCACGGGATATTCCTCGATGTAGCCGTAGCCGCCGTGCAGTTCCACGGCGCAATTGGCGCAAAACACGGCGGTCTGGCCGCCGTAGAATTTAGCCATAGCCGCCAGGGTATAATCGGGCCTCCCCTGATCGATCAGCCAGGCGGCTCTGTAGATCAAGCCTCGCAGGGTTTCAATGCGGATGGCCATTTCGGTAAGCTTCATCTGTGTGAGTTGAAAAGACCCCAGGGGCGCGCCGAAGGCCGTTCTTTCCTTCACGTATTTAATGCTCGTATCGAGACAGGCTTCGGACAGTCCCAGGGCCTGTCCGGACACCATAATCCGGGTGATGTCGAAAAAATGCATAAGTTGGCGAAAACCATGCCCCTCTTTTCCCACGAGATTGTTTTGGGGAACGCGCACATCCTCCAGGGCGATTTCCGCCGTATCACTGGCGCGGATGCCCATTTTCCCGTGAATCTTGTTGCGCGTTACGCCTTTGGCATCGGCCGGAACAATGATCAGGCTGAAGGTGTTGTGCTTTTTCTCTTCCGGGTTGGTGATGCACTGAACCACCATGAAATCGCAGACCGTGCCGTTGGTGATAAACATTTTGTTGCCGTTGATGATATAGTCCGTGCCGTCTTTCACGGCCCTCGTTTTGTATCCGGCCACATCGGTTCCCGCATTGGGTTCCGTATAGGCCCCGGCGCATACCTGTTCACCGCTGCATATGGGCGGCAGGTAGGTCCTTTTCTGCTCTTCCGTTCCATAATTGAGGATGGATTCACAGCCGAAACCGGAAGCGACGATATTGAGGCTCATGCCCATGTCTATTCTGGAGATTTCTTCCGTGATCAGGGCATTGCCGAGAATGCCGACGCCGGCGCCCCCGTATTCCTCCGGGATCCATGCCCCGACGAGTCCGTTTTGGGCCGCTTTTATTCTGATCTCCGGCGTATATTTTTCATGTTCGTCGCATTCCCGTGAAACCGGCGCGATTTCCGCCAGGGCAAATTTACGCGTCATATCCTTTAACATCTTCATTTCTTCTGTCAATTCGAAATCCATGATCTTTTCCTCCCTTCCCGGTGTCCGGCGCTTACATATGCCGTTAGAATGATGTCTGTTGCGCAGCCTTCGAGGCGGGATGCTACAGGGCTGCCTTCGTCCCCGCTTTTATCGCATTGATGATTTTAGCCAGGGAAGCGTCATCCATGCAGATGTTGAGTCCGAACATAACGGCGCGGCTCAGGATCGCGTCGCTTTTGGCCATCGTCTCCGGTGCGTAAGAGGGTGTCTTTGTGCCGAAGAAGTCCATATTCCCCATATCCTCAAGGGCTTTCCAGTGTTTCGCGTAATGCCATGTATTCTCGGCGATAATGGCGCATGGAGCGCCGGCTTCTTTGGTGGCGGCCTGGAATTTTTTCGCGGCTTCGGCGTCAGGCATGAGGAAGATGACATGCGTCGCCGTGTCGCCCTCGCCGTCATACACGGGACGGGGTTTGATTCCCGTTTCTGCAACGGCGTCGAGGATTTTTTTCTTTGACGCCC
>JAFGHS010000026.1 GCA_016930075.1 Deltaproteobacteria bacterium | reverse complement strand
TTTCGAGGAGTCCCGCTGAAGCGGGACGACGAGAAATCTTTAATGATTTCAGGATTTCTCCCCCGCAAAATGCGGGGTCGAAATGACTTGAACGGTGCGTTACGACTTTTTACGAAGGCATCATTCTTTGTCTTGGCGGACGATTTTTCCTTCCATGATAAAATCACCGCCCCTACGCAATATTTTTTCACAGGCAATCGGGATGGCATGGTTCATATCCCGAATACCGAGGTCTCCCACGGCCTCGATGCCCGCGCCGGCGATTTTCGGCGCCGTGATGATCGTCACCCGGTCCGCGAGGCCGTCCCGGAAAAAAGCCGTGATGATTTCCGAACCGCCTTCGACGAGGACAGAGGCGATATTCCGCTTCCCCAGTTCCCGGAGAAGCGCTTTGAGATCGACCTGTCCGCGCCTGTCTTCATCAATCTCGAGGATCTCAACGCCCAAATCGGCAAAGGCTGCGCGCTTCTTCCTGTCTGCGTGGGCCGTTATGGCAATGAGCGTTGCGGCGTCCCCCTGATTTTTTATGATTTTTGCGTCGGGCGGAGTTCTTAATTGCGAATCGACAACGACCCGCAAAGGATTCTTGCCCTTGACCAGGCGCACCGTCAGCTCCGGGTCATCCTTTATGACGGTGCCCGCCCCGACCAGAACGGCGTCATGAACGGATCTCAAAGTGTGGGCATACCGCCGGGAGGCGTCGGAGCTGATCCACTGCGAATGGCCTGCGGCGGTTGCGATACGGCCGTCCAGGGTCTGGGCATATTTCAGGGTGACAAAGGGGACTCGCGTCTGAATGAACTTGAAGTATTTTTCATTGAGTTTCAGGCATTCTTCGGCAAGAACGCCCACGGTGGTCGCGATGCCGTTTTTCTTCAGGAGGTCCATGCCCCTGCCTGCCACAAGGGGATTGGGATCGAGGGTTCCCACGACAACCCGGGCCGGTTTGTGGGCCAGAAGCATTTCCGCGCAGGGAGGCGTCCTCCCGTGATGGCTGCAGGGTTCAAGGGTGACGTAAATCGTCGCGCCGGCAATGGATTCCTTTGCATTGCAGACGGCGTTGGTTTCGGCGTGATTTTCGCCGCAGCACTGATGATAGCCTTTGCCGATGATCCGGTTTCCCTTGACGATAACGGCGCCCACCATGGGATTGGGACTCACCCGTCCTTCCCCCCGTTTTGCAAGCTTGAGGGCCTGCCGCATGTAGAATTCGTCGGTCAAGATTTGACAGTCCTCCCGTAATGCCGGATTTAAAAAAAGTGAGAGCTTTGAATTTTCGTTTTTCCTGTCATTGCGAGGCGCAGAGCGCCGTGGCAATCTTTCATATTTGGACCTTTGAACTTCTCTGTTTTCTGTCATTGCGAGGCGCCGGGCGCCGCGGCAATCTCTCATATTATCGACCGCTTATGAGATTGCTTCGCTTTGCTCGCAATGACAAAAGGAGCGTTTTTCAAAGGTCTCAAAGTTGTCGCTTTATATCATGCCTGTTGTGCTTTGAAAACGATTTTATGGCGCCCGTTGATTTTGTTGCCAAGGAGAGTTGTTCTGTGTTATGGACATTCACCGTGTATCGATGGGTCGCGCGTTAAAGTCGTTTGCCGGATTTAGCAGCGAGACTTTTAATAATACAGATTTTCTGTCATTTCGATCGTAGGGAGAAATCTTATTTGTCTGGGTTCGTTAAGGTTTCTCGTCGCTAACGCTTCTCGAAGTGACATATTCCGAGGTGTCGAGGCGTTTCATGTAGCGGCGGGCGGCGCGGATAGACTCGATGAGCGTGGCGTTGATGTCCATCCCTATGACAACCATGTTCCCCGTGATGAGGCAGGAAAAAACGGATAAATGAATACGCTGGAGCTGTTTCTGACTATTTTTTTTGCCGTCGCCGGGGCTGCTGTCGGCAGTTTTCTCAATGTCTGCATCAGCCGCCTTCCTGAAGGCCTGTCCATCGTTTCGCCCCGGTCGCGATGCCCCGGCTGTCTTCACACCATCCGGTACTACGACAACATTCCTCTCATCAGTTATCTTGTATTGGGGGGGCGATGCCGTGACTGTCATGAAAAAATATCGTTGAAATATCCCACTGTTGAATTCATCACGGCTTTGTTTGCGTTGTTTCTTTTCTGGAAATACGGTCTTACACTCAAATACGCCGTTTCATTTATCTTTGTCTGCGCCCTCATCGTCATCACCTTTATCGATCTTGACCATCAGATCATCCCCGATCTCATCACCCTGCCGGGTATCCCTTTATGCTGGCTGGGCGCCGTTTTCGTAATGGAGGTGACCTGGCAGGCCGCAACCTGGGGGCTTCTCATCGGGGGCGGTTGTCTGTATGCCGTCGCCGCAGGGTATGAACTGATGACCAAAAGGGAAGGCATGGGGGGAGGGGACATCAAACTTCTCGCTATGCTGGGCGCCTTTCTGGGCTGGCAATCCCTCCTTTTTATCCTGCTGGTAAGCTCCCTTGCCGGCGCCGTCGTGGGCATTGCCATCATGATCGTAAAGGGGCGGGATATGAAATACGCCGTGCCTTTCGGGCCGTTCCTTTCCATAGCGGCCATTGCCTACATGTTTTTCGGCCCCTATGCCGTAGACCTTTTCCTTGCCTACTCGCGCTTTTAATGGGGAAACTGCGGTTTGGCGGCCGAGACGGTTCCTGCATTTTTGAGCCCGGGATGATTCAACGGAATACCCTGCACGGCAGATCGAAGGTGATCAAAAGCCGCAGTCTATGGCGGCCATAATGCCGTGCAAAAATGTTGTTGAAACGCCTCAAGCCGGTATTTTTTGTCATTATTTTTAAGTTGAATAATTTCTGCTTGATTTTCGAATTGATATGTTTATAATAAACGAAAATAAAAAGTTACAAAATTTGTAATACATTATAATAGGTGTCTGGATTAAAAAAATGCATAACCATAAATGGTATTACAGACCTATCAAGAGCAAAGGGTTCACCCTTGCTGAAGTGATCATTGCCATGGCTATTATGGCAATTCTTGCGGCCATCGCCGCGCCGAATTACAGGACGTATATGGCGAATCAGCGCCTCAAGGGCGCCGCCCGCCAGGTCATGTCGGATCTCATGAACGCCAGAATGATGGCGGTAAGTAAAAACCAGAGGGTAAAGGTCCATTTCAGCATCAATAACGCCACCAGTCCTGACAATCATACTTACAGGATATGGAATGATGCAAACAACGACGGTACTGTGGCGGATAATGAAGGCGACAATATTTTGAGGGACATCCACCCGGACTATTATGACGTCACCTTCAGCGGGACGCCGGATAACCCGGTTTTTGATCCGCGGGGCACCGCGTCTACAGGATCAATCATCGTGACAAGTTCGCGAGGATCTAAATATATATGTATTTCGAGTGCAGGACGGGTCAGGATTTCCAACGCGGCATGTTCATAGTTATAACAGATTGCCTTTAAGCGGGAACAAAACCATGAACCATCAAAACGAAAAGCGCAAGGGACAAGGTTAAAAAGGCCATGACGATTAACAAATTGCGTGAAAACAAGGGATTTACACTGATCGAGGTTCTGATTGCGGTTTTTTTCCTCGTAGTCGTGTTGCTGGGGATTATTTCCACGACGGTTATGGTCATTAATAACAACGCCTTGAGCAAGACGGAGACAACCGCTTCGACTCTTGCCAAGGACAAGATGGAGCAGTTAAAAAATCAGGCCAACAGAGACTATAGTGATTTGGCGGGTGGTTCTGATGTGGATGGCATTTTTACCCGGACATGGACGGTGACGGTTGATACGCCCATAAGCGGCATGAAAACGCTCGTTGTAACGGTTTCATGGAACTGGAAGGGTACAAACCGCAGTGTGGTCCTCAGAGGAATGGTGAGCCGTTAGAAGGAAAATGAATTGAAGGTTGCAGCGAAATGAAAACAGGTGCACGAAGAGATAATCGCCGACGGGTGACTCCGGCGTCAGGCAAAGCCCCCGGCTTTACACTGGTTGAGTTAATGATCGCCATGGTGGTCGGCATGGTGGTTCTGGGCGCCATATTCGGTGTTTTTACATTTCAAAGCAGGACGTACGACGCACAGGAAGAAGTGGTGGCCATGCAGCAGAGCGTGAGGGCCGGTATGGACATGATGGTCCGGGAGATCAGTATGGCGGGATATAATCCGTCAAGAGCGCCCTTTTTGGGAGTCACGTTTATAAGCGGCACAAACCTGTTGATCAGAGCGGACATAAACGGCGATGGTGCCACGAACGGCAGCTTAGACGATAATGAATGCATAGAATATAAATATTCTACCGATACGCCTTATCTGGTCGAAAGAATATTGCATTCGGGCCCTGTTTCGGGGTCCGGGTCGGTTATACCGTTTATGGATAATGTTCAATCTCTTAATTTCCAAGGCCTTGACAGTGCCGGAAATCCGACGGCCGATCCTTATAGTGTGCGTCAGATCCGGATTACGATCACCGGCAGAACGGCGAAACGGGATCCCGCTTATACGGCCAATGGCGGTTACAGAACCTATACGTTGACGTCCGTTGCTGTTGCGCGAAACCTGGCCTATTAGTGATGTAATGGAGGAAAGAATAATGATGAAGGGCATGACAGACCGCAAAATGCATCCATCAAACGAAAAGGGCATGACCCTTGTGACGGTCATGCTGCTTGTGGCCGTTCTGGTCGTTCTCGGAACGACAGCCGTCATGATGAGCACGATGGACAGGAAAATCAGCGGCAATTATAAAACCAGCAATGAGGCCTTTTATGCCGCCGAGGCGGGAATAGAGGAGGCGAGGACAAGGCTGCTTGGCACAAATGCGGAAGCGGATTATGTAGGCGATCCTGCGACGACGCCGAATTTGTTGTGGTCTTCCTACATCGTTTCGTCCAGCGAGTGGGCAATAACCGATGACGCCACATATAATGCGTCCTACACAAACTACGTGCCGACGACAAGCTCTCACACCAGCACAACCTTTTCACCGAACAGCGTCCAATCGAATATATCGTATCTGGTCAAAATGAAGCATAAAACGGAGTACGACGCCGAGCAGGCCGGTCATTCGACAACCAACCCCCATTATGAAGACAACGATGGAAGCACCGCGCTTCATACCGCCGCAGCCCCGGGGAATTTCATCTACTACGGGTATAATGCTTCCATCCAACTGGTGCAATACACCACGGCGGCGGCAACGTCCGATGAGGTGATAAAAATAGTAACGTCATACGGACGAAGCGGCAACGGCAAGAAGGTGATCTTTGCGGAAGTAGCCAAGCTGCCGCCCGTGGCTGTACCCGCCGCTCTGTATGCAAGGGGAACTGTTACAACAAACGGTTCGTCACAGAATATCGACGGCCGCGATAATTGTTTTTCGCCGCCGACGGGAAGCAATCCCCCTATTTATACGATGACTCCGTCAGTAACAGGCTATAGCGGAGTGGGAATGCCGACGTTCAACGGAGCTACACGAGACCCCTTACTTTATCCCGTTTATCCGAATTATCCGACGAACCCCGTCATGGGGCCTATCGACATAAACATCACGACTATGGTCGATGTTTACGGTACGACGTACGATCAGAGAATAGAAGAGGATCTAAACGGCGGAACTTACGGCAGCCCCAGCAATTATGTTACCGTTTATTCGGATACGAATAACCCGTATTTAGTCCAGGGTTTGAGCGTGTCAAACGTGACAGGCTACGGCATTTTGGTTGTCAGGGGGGACCTGACCCTTAACGGCGGTTTTACTTGGAACGGCCTGGTGATATGCTCAGGCACCATCACCTTCAACGGCGGCGGACTCGGGGTCAATATCAACGGGGCCGTGCTTGCCAATACCACGGTTACCATGAATGGCGGGCTGGATCTCAGATATAACGGCTGCCAACTTGCAAACGCCTTTCAGCGGTCATCAATGCAAATATTAAGCTGGAAAGAGGGGATGTGAAGGGAAAATTATTGACCCCCTGTTTCTTCCTTAGCCACCATCTCCTCGAGTTTGGCGCCCATTTCAGCCATTCTCATCAACTCATCGTTATGGGTATATTCTGTCCGATTGGCAAAAATGGATTTTCTTAATTGCGTCAATTCCCTGTCAAACTCGTGAAGTTCCGCAAGAGACATGGATTCTATTGATTCAAATTTTTGCTCCAATCCATTTAACGTCTCCATCACTTCTTCATCTTTCGGAGCTTTGGGAGGGGGAGCGGTCGGCCCGGCAAGGGGCTTTTTGTCTGATGCCGGCGAAAGCGAATCTGTTTTTTCAGGAGGGCCGTTCTGATCATTTCCTGCTGCCGCTGTTGTTTCTTTGGCCCCTTTTCCCTCTGCGGCATCATCTTCCGTTGCCTTTGCAGCTGTGTCCGTCTGTGAATCATCATCGGAAGCGACGGGAATACGATTGATTCTTCTCACCATTTTCTTGTCAACCCCCATGACCCCGCCTGTGACGTAGAATTGAATCTCGCCGTTGTCTTCCCAGTAATGGGGGACCTGAAGCTCACCGCCGCCTTTAAACTGAATGTCATAAGAAGCATGGCTGACGACAGGAAAAATAATAAATAAACCGAAAATAAACAAAAAGAGAATATGTTTTTTCATGGGAAAGCTCCTTTTTTGAGGTTGCACAGGCCATTCTCCGTTTATCAGACCATGATTGACTTACCTTTAACGGCAAAGAGGATAAATGAGAAGGTCATGAAAATCAAGAAGAAAGTGACTATCCGAGGGGCACAGGGACGCACTATTGCACTTACGGTATTGAACTGCGGGCAATGTCCGTATCCCTGTCACGCTGCCGATTGAGGCAAACAGGAAGCCAATGCCTGTTTCATCATCATATTATTTAGCGGTCCATCGTGTAAAAAAATATTGCGGCCCATGAATATATTTCTTGACATATATAGGATCATGAATGTAAGACTTCGTAAAAATCTGTTGTTTTGATCCCCAAAAGAATATCAATTATAATCGGTTCGATGGCTGCATGAAGTTATATCTGTTTGATATTGCTAATGTTAAGCGCTTTGGATTTCCGTTTTTCCCGTCATTGCGAGGCGCGGAGCGCCGTGGCAATCTTTTATATTGACGGATGCTTACGAGATTGCTTCGCTTCGCTCGCAATGACAAAAGAGGCGTTTTTCAAAGGTCTCCATAGCTAAATATGGTAAATTGTCCTTCGGTCGAAATGACAAAAAAGTGAATTATGACGATGTTCTGAAGGCGCGAATCCAGCCGTATTGAGTATCTTTGGATTCCCGGCTGCGCCTGCATGACAGGATCGGTAACGGGTGGCGTATGGGCAACTTTATGAATCAAAAAGGATTTACGCTTATTGAAATCATGATTGCCGTATTTCTAATTGCAGTTGCCTTGATCGGCGTCGCCGGGATGACGACGATGACAATCAAGGGAAACGCTTTTAGCAAGATGCAGACGACGGCGACGACGATCGCGAAGGATCGGTTGGAGATACTCAAAAACGTTGGTTTTGGTGGTATTGATGACGGTACTGCCCCTGACTGTACTGCAAGTTGGACGCCATGTTCCGAGAGTGCGGCATACGAGGAATTCTGCGATATCCTGAATTCGACCACCGCGGCGAAGACCATCGAAATGAAAGTCAGATTTCGCTGGCAGACCAATTACCATCAGGTAGCATTTAAAACGATTATTGCGAATGAAAATTAGGCCTGTTATGAAGAAATACGGCGCACAAAAAAAAACGTTCCCGCCTGAAACCCCTGAAACTGTTGATGCCGGATTTACCCTCGTCGAACTGATGATCGCCATGGTTGTCGGGTTTATCGTGCTGGGCGCCGTATATAGTGTCTTTACGTATCAAAACAAACAGCTCAGCTACCAGCAGCAGATGTCGGAAACGCAACAAAATGCCCGCATGGCCATGGAGATGATGACGAACGAAATCCGGATGGCGGGTTATAATCCGATGAAATTTGATGCCAGCGGATCCGGGTCAGCCCTTCCCGTGTGTCAGGGCGCGACGCCGGTACCGGACGATGAACAGGATGAATGCATCGGCATCTTGGTAGCGTCTCCACATTTAATCAAATTTAATCTGGACATTACGGATCCATACGACGGTTCGACGGATGGGTCCAATGAAACGATAACCTATGGTCTTTATACCTCCACCGCGGGAGGAGAATCCGTACAATGCCTCGGACGTAAATCATCTGCAGCGGCTAATTATCAGCCCGTTGTGTGTCCTGTGGAGTCTCTTAATTTTACGTATCACCCTCTTAGCGGCGGAAATTCCGAGGATGAAGTGGACAAAATCAAAAGCGTAACAGTCAGCGTCACAGCAAAAACGCCACAGGCCAACCTGATAAGCGGTCTCGGCGACACATATACGCTTACGGCCAATATTTACTTGCGAAACCTCGGCATATAGACCGGTTCCGGTGCAACAGGGCCAAAAAAATATGGCTTTTAAGGTAATACAGGGGCAAATGATGAAATGGTGTTCTACACAACTGCTGATCTACTGATCCGGTCCCTTTCATGTATTTTATTATCAAAAATATGATGGAAAGATGGAGAATGGATTATGAGATCAAAAAAATTCTTAAAGAGCGTACGAAACGAAAAGGGCATAACGCTGGTTGTCACCCTGCTGATGATCGCAGTTCTCGTCGTCCTGGGGACCATCGGGATCATGGGTGCGAACATGGACATCAAGATTTCAAGGAATTACGTCGATTCCCAGAAGGCCCTTTATGATGCCGAGGCCGGAGTGGGACAGGTCCTTGCCGCACTGAGAAGCACATCGTTTGCCTATCCCAATGCAGCCGGAACGTATACGGAAATTACGCTAAACCGCCCAACCGGCTTTAAATTCGATTACGATAGGATTAAAATTGACGACCTCGTAAAAAGTCACACGGCAAATCCGATGGTATAGAGCATATTTTCCATCGTTGGGTTGAAAATATTG
>JAFGHS010000025.1 GCA_016930075.1 Deltaproteobacteria bacterium | reverse complement strand
CGGCCCTGGCCATCGCCGACGACCTGGGCGCCGTCGTCATCATTGCCCTTTTCTACACAAAGGAGATCGATGTCCGGCTCCTGGCTCTGGCTGCGGCTATTCTGATGGTCCTGATCCTCTTGAACCGGGGCGGGATTCGCCAAACCCTGCCTTATGCGATCCTGGGGGTTTTGCTGTGGCTCGTCCTGCTGCGATCGGGCCTGCATGCCACCGTCGCAGGCGTGCTCCTTGCCTTCACGATCCCCGCGCGGCCTGCCGTCATGCCTCCGCGGTTTCAGGAGCGCCTTGATGAATTGCAGAAGGCGTTTCAGGCTGAGGCGGCTGATCCCGATTTCGACAATCCCCTGAGCAATTACCGGATGTCCATGGTGTCTGAAAACCTGGAGAAGGCGGCGACGGACGTTCAGTCCCCCCAGCAGCGCCTGGAACACCATTTGTCGCCGTGGGTGACGTTTATCGTCATTCCGCTTTTTGCCCTGGCCAACGCGGGGATAGATTTCACCTTTGTCAAAATCGGCGAGATGATTTTCCATCCCGTCACCCTCGGCATTTCTCTGGGGCTTGTTCTGGGGAAGTTCATCGGCATCAGCGCGGCAAGCTGGATCATCGTCAAGACCGGATTGGCCAGCCTGCCCGACGGGGTCGGCTGGCGCCATATCCTGGGCGCCGCCTGGCTGGGCGGCATCGGATTTACCATGTCCCTGTTCATCGCCCAGTTGGCCTTCATCAACGCGCCGGTCCTCGTCGAGGATGCAAAACTCGGTATCTTTATCGCATCGGCCTTATCGGGAGCGATGGGGCTGGTATGGCTGTACATCTGTTCTTGCGGACGGATGACCGGTCTGCGGCGCAAATGACGGCCTGGGCCGCCGTTGCCTCGGCCACATGGAGACCTTTGCATAACTATGTAATAACCAACAATTTAGTCATTCCGTGCAAGCAAAGCGCGACACGGAATCCAGTAATTTCAGTAGCTTCTGGATACCGGTTTCCGCCGGTATGACGAAAAGAGGAGTTGTGCAAAAGTCTCACATGACCTGCGGGCAGGCAGCCGCCGCACCTCAGCGTTTTGCGTCGAGAATTTTATTCCACTGATCCATCTGGCTTTGATAATCCCCGGCCAGCTTTGAATAGTCGCCTTCCACGGAAATCATGGTGATGACGTCCTTTGTGGCAATGCGATTAACGACTTCCTGATCGCCCATATCGACGACGGTCCCGAAAATGGTATGGTGATTGTCCAGCCAGGGCGTGGGGACGTGGGTGATGAAGAACTGGCTGCCGTTTGTATTCGGGCCGGCATTGGCCATGGAGAGGATTCCCGGCCTGTCGTGTTTGAGATCGGGTGAAAATTCATCTTTGAAATTATAACCCGGCCCCCCCGTGCCTCTGCCGTCAGGGCATCCGCCCTGGATCATGAAATCGGCGATGACCCGGTGAAAGATCAGGCCGTCATAAAAACCTCTTTTTGCCAAATTGACAAAATTAAGAACCGTCAAAGGGGCCTTGTCGGGTAAAAGACTGATTTTTATATTGCCTTTGTCGGTTTGGATGGTTGCCGTCAGCGGTGAATATTGCATAGGTTTCTCCTTCTGGGAATTTTTTTTGCACAGCTTGACATAGTTTTAAAATTATTTCCAATGTTGATGGCCTCATCGCAACCCGTCCCCGTTTACGGGTGATCGAACAGGTACCCTATGGAGCGAAGACTTTTGAAATAGATCGGTTTTTCCGGATCGTCCTCGAAATATCTTCGGAGACGCACGATGAAATTATCCACGGTCCGCGTCGTCGTTTCACCCGTATATCCCCAGCCTACCTCCAGAAGACTCTTGCGCGATAGGGGTTTGCCCTTATTGGCAATGAAGACGCGAAGCAGCTTTGCCTCCTGATCCGTCAGTTGAATGTTTCCCTGTTTGCACTGGGCGGTCATTGTTGTAAAGTCGATGGTATTGCCGCCGAAAACATATTTTCCCCACGCCTCCGTTTTATCCGGGCCGCTGTCGGAGGCGCTCCATGACGATCGTTTCATCAACCGTTCGATCCGCATCAGAAACTCATCCAGATTGAAGGGCTTGGCCAGGTAATCATCCCCACCGCAGGTAAAGCCCTGCACCTTGTCGTCCGCTTCGCCCTTTGCCGACAGGATCAGGACGGGCAGCCGCTCATCCTCCAGACGTATGCGACGCAGAACGGCGAGGCCGTCGATTCCGGGAAGCATAATGTCGAGGACAATCAAATGGGGGTTCCACTCTTCCCACATTTGAAGCCCCTTTTGCCCGTTTCCGGCAATAGCCGCTTCATAACCCTGAAGGGTGAGGTTCAATTTCAGCCCCTCGGCGATATGCGAATCGTCCTCAATGATGAGGATGCGTTTTTGATGGGGTTCTTTCATCATGATTCTTTATTTTTCCATTTATGCGGCAATGTCAATGAAAAAATCGATCCCTTTCCCGGCCCGTCGCTGTCGGCTGTGATCCTGCCGCCGTGGAGCCGGGCGATCTGCGAAACGAGATACAGGCCGATGCCGCTGCCTCCCGTGTGGATACCCTCGTGGCGGATGTTTCCCTGATAAAATTTCCTGAAGATCTTTTTTTTATCCTCCCTTGCGATGCCGATCCCGTTGTCCTTAAACTGAATTAAAAGAGAGCGGGGTTCCTTTTTGAAGGTAATGGCGACCATAGGTGATTCGGAAATATTATATTTGACGGCGTTTGTCAGAATGTTCATGAGAAGCATCTCAAAGAGCGGAACAATGACAGGGCAGATGATCTTTTCCTGAGGCGGGTTTTTCAGCCGGATGTCGCAGTTTTCAAAAATATGACAGTTGTCGGAAAGAAAATTTTTAATCAGTTCAAACATATCCGTCGGTACGACCGTCCCTTCGTAGACTTTGCTTTCGATCTTTGCCAGGTTGAGGATGCTGTTGATATTCCCGGAGAGGCGTTCGATGTCCTGAAGCATGTATCCGATATAGCGCTCTTGATCCTTCCTCGGTATTTGATGCCTGGCAAAGGTTTCAAGGTATAATTTAAGCGACGTAACGGGCGTCTTGAGTTCATGGGTGAAATTATTGATGAACGATTGCTGAAGGCCGTAGAGTCTGACGGTTTTCAAGTCGTAAATCAGGATGATGATGATTCCCAGGAGAATGACGCCGACCAGGACGGATAAAACAAGGATGACCACCCATGTTCTTGCCTCGAAAAACTGGTTCGGGTCAAGCTGGTAGCGGCGGACGACGGCTTCAAGCTCTGCGCTGACGCCGATATACCAGTAGATGTAAAGGAAGAGCGACACAGCCAGGGTGACCGTGGAGAGAATGAAGATAAAAATCGGATGGATGAACAATCCTGTTTTTTTCATGATGAATGGAATCTACACGACCCCAACGCCTCTGTCAACTTTCCTCCACAATGCCGAAGGGTTCCGTATTGTAAAAGTATTGTAAAACGCATACTTAGGGCTTTCCTTCCGTCTGCGTTTCCTCTAAGCTTGAAGCCAAGTCAAATGACCCTTTTGGTGGAGAAAGATAAAGATAAGAAGATGAGAAGATGAGAAGTTAAGAAGTTAAGAAGTTAAGAAGATGGGCAACGGGGACAGATTTGAAATATGTCCCTGTTGCTCAATCAAACCTTTTGGAGGAAAAATGATTCAATCTATATATGCAAACCATCCCGTTCATCCCTTGGGCAGCCGCGCCCGCGTCCTTTTGACGAGCGTCTTTGGCCCCTTTGCACGGGATGACGAGTACGGAAGCCGCAAAATCAATCCCATGGAGCTCTATCAGAATCAGGTTACCCGCGAACAGGGTCCCTTTTCGCTCCGCATGTTCCACCGCTCCTTCGGCATTATGATGATGAAGGATAATATCGAAGCCCCCTGCACGCTTCTCGATTTCCCGACACTGGAGCGTTTTACGGAAGAAATTCGTGCCAATGCATACGATGTCGTCGGCATCAGCGGCATTCTCCCCAATATCGGCAAGGTCAAGAGGATGTGCAGCCTGATCAGGCAGTATCAGCCCGGCGCGACCATCGTCGTCGGCGGCCATATTGCCAATAAGGAAGGGCTTGCCGGGATGATCGACTGCGACCATATCGTCCGGGGCGAGGGTATCCGCTGGTTTCAGCGCTACCTGGGTGAGGACGACAAGGCGCCCATCAAACACCCCATGACCATCTCCGGATTCGGCGGCCGGATAATAGGCATCAACCTTGGAAGCAGAAAGGGCGGAACCGCGGCGATCCTGATTCCCTCCGTTGGCTGCCCCATAGGCTGCAACTTCTGCGCGACCTCCGCCTTCTTCGGCGGCAAAGGCAAGGTGATCCATTTCTATGAAACGGGGGACGAGTTGTTTGACGTCATGTGCCGCCTGGAAAAGAATCTCGGCGTCCGGTCCTTTTTTGCCCTGGATGAAAACTTCCTCCTTTACCGCAAACGGGCGCTCCGGCTTCTGGAGTTGATGGAGGCGCACAACAAAAGCTGGGCGATCTACGTTTTCAGCTCCGCCAAGGTGATCCAGTCCTACACCATGGAGCAGCTGATCCGGCTCGGCATCGGCTGGGTCTGGATGGGCCTGGAAGGGGAACAGAGCGCCTACGACAAATTAAAGGGCGCTGATACCAAGGCCCTGGTGGCGCGCCTGCAATCGCACGGCATCCGCGTCCTGGGCTCTTCCATCATCGGTCTTGAAGATCACCGGCCCGAAACGATGGAAGCCGTCATTGATTATGCCGTCAGCCATGAAACGGTTTTCCACCAGTTCATGCTCTATACGCCCGTGGCCGGGACGCCGCTTTATGAGAAGCTCAAGGCCGAGGGCGTGATGTATCCGGAATCCGAATTCCCCTATGCCGACGCTCACGGTCAGTATCGCTTCAATTACCGCCATCCGCATATCACAGGAGGGGAAGAAGAATCCTATCTCCTCAGTGCCTTCCGGACGGATTTTTCGGTCAACGGTCCCAGCCTGCTGCGTCTGATCCGCGTGCTGCTGAACGGCTGGCAGATGTACAAGGGTGAGCCCGGTCCCGTTCGCGACCGTTATGCCTGGGAGGCATTTCCCGTGAGATCGTCATACGCCGCCGCCGTTTGGGCCATACGTAAGTGGTATCAACATGATGAGCGGATTGCCGAAAAGGCGGACAAGCTCCTGAAGGATATTTATGCCGAGTTCGGCTGGCTGACGCGGACGATTGCGCCGGTCATCGGCCGATACGCCTATGCTGCCATGAAAAAAGAAGAAAAACGCCTTGCCGACGGTTTGACGTACGAACCGGACTGCTTCTATGAAAAGAATCCCGCGGCGGCGGCATTGGCAAAGACAAAACCGGAAAGGACCAAAGACAAAGCGACGGTGCGTGACATCCGCCCGCTCATGAATGAACCGTTGCCGGCTTTCGACGCCGTTTGCGCTGCCTCAGGCGGCATGGATGTAAAAAAAGAAGCGGTGATCTGATATTTCCCTTGACCGATCAGGCATTGTCCGGCTTTTTCCCCAGAGAGACGCAGTTTTTCCCTTTTCTTTTGGATGCGTAAAGCGCTTCGTCGGCCGATTTGATGAGGCCGTCCTTTTCGGAGGCGTGGTCGGGGAAGACGGCAGCGCCCAGACTGATCGTTACGCGAATCATGTCCGCGTCATGGGGGATTTCCATCCCCTCCATGGCTTTCCGGATTTTTTCCGCCGCCACCATTGCCCCCGGCAGGTCCGTATTGGGCAGAATCAGAACAAATTCCTCGCCGCCGTACCGGGCCGGAATATCCACGACCCGGGAGATTTTCTTGAGGGTCTTGGCGACGTTTCTCAGGACGTCGTCTCCCACAGGATGGCCGTATGTGTCGTTGACTTTTTTAAAATCGTCGATATCCATCATGATGAGGGCAAAAGCCGTTTTGTACCGCTGGTATCTTTGGATTTCCTTGTCGAGGAGGAGTTGAAAATAACGGTGGCCATAGAGTTTGGTCAGGCCGTCCGTCGTGGCCAGATCAAACAGTTTGGCGTTTTCCAGGGAGATGGCGGCCTGGGCGGAGATGATGCCGAGGAGTTCCAGACGTTCCGGAGTGAAGGCATGGGCCGTCAGGTTGTTTTCCATATACAGGATCCCCGTGATCCGGCCCTGATACATAATGGGGGTGCAGAGGATGGATTTGCAGCGATTCCGTTTAACATAGGGGTCGTTTTTAAAGGCCCCTTCGTGCGCGGCATTCCCAAGGATAACGTTTTCCCCGCTCCGCAGGACATAATTGACGACGGCTTTTGAAAGGTCGTCGGATGTATCCAGCGCAATGGATCGTAAAACCTGGATGTCCTTGTCTTCCACATCCTTGGCGGCTTCAATGGTCAGCTTTCCATCCGTATCGATGATGAGAAATCCCCGCTGGGCGCCGGCATTGACGATGGCCAGATTCATGATTTTCTGGAGAAGCCTCTCCAGAACAATTTCACTGGAGATGGCCTGAGAGGTCTGCATGACCGTGGCAATATCCATCATTGTCGAAGCTGTTCCGGTTGAGGTGGCTGTGGCGAAAAAGTCGGTCTGACGGGTCTCCGATTCTTTGCTGATGAAAGAAGGATAACGGTCTTCCATGATTTTCATTTGGGTTTTGGACCCCCAATGGACATAACACTGATAAGCCCTCGTTATGAAGGTCCGGGCTTCCTCTTCGAGGCCTGCGTCGCGGAAAAAGATGCCTGCCCGTTCGCAGGCAAGGGCTTCCTCCTGAATATATTTGTTGCGTCTCGCCCCATCGATGGCCTTATGGTAAAGCCCCAGGGCTTCCCATAAGCGGCCTTCGATGCCGGCTGTCTCGGCTTCGACCAGATCGAACTTGTGTTGGAAGTTCTCCGGGCACAGTCCGGCCCATTTGGCCATCTTGCGCTGGTTGCGGCGGATAAGGGCCTTGAATTCTTTTTTCCGCTCCGTTTCTCCCTGTTTCAACAGGGCCGTCAATATCAGGGAATAATTGAAATGAAAATCGGCGTCCAGAACGGTTCCCAGGGTCGCATGAATATAGGTATCAAGTTCGGCTGCCATCAGGAGGGCCACCTCGTACTTCCCGGCCCTCATGAACGTCAAAATGACAGGGGACAGAGCGAAGCACAGCCCAAAAAAATTACCCTCCTTCTTCATTCGATCAATAAAAGCGAAAAAAACGCTTCCGTTCCCGGCAGGAACCGACTTTCCCGAGGGCACACCTTTCAAAATATCAATATACTGGGAAAATTGAAGAAATTGATTGGTTATCAGGGGATCGTTCAGGAGATTCATGAAATCCCGGTATTTTTCGAGTTCATCCTGAACCTCGTCCAGCGTGGGGCTGATCCGGAGTCGGATGTCGGCAGCGGCTGTGATGCTGTGTCCCCCATAAATAAAATCCCCGCTGTTTAAAGACAGTTCGTAGCACTTGGCGTAGGATTCGAGATCGTGCCGGATATGTTTCCTCCAATGCTGGATGAAAAAGGCAAAGAGGTGGTAAATCCGGCCCGCGATTTTTCGGTTATCGAGCCTCTCATTCAGCTTGAGGGCCATCTCGCCCAGGCGATATGCCAAAGTGTAATCCTCCTGGAAGTTCTGAACAGTGGTGGCCACGCTCATGAAGGTTACGGCAGAATGCGGGGTATGCCCATGGCGCAGGATGCTGTTTGCCTTCTTGAGGTTTACCAGGGAAGACAAATTCGTGTTGACATAATAAGCGGGGGTCCCGATATTCAGCATCAGATCATGGATGACAGAGAGCTCCGGATCATCCATGCGGGGCAGGTCAATGATTTTCTCCAGGGTGATCTCTCCTATCCGGCGCCTGACCTTGGCCAGTTCCCGTAAAACCCGGCTGCGGCTGATGTCGGCGGGAATACGCATTCCGAAGTATCCGAGGGCCGTAAGTCCCATTTGGATGGCTTTCTGCGGTTGTGACATGTTGGTGTACATAATGACCATGGTATTGTGGGCCCGGGCCTTATCCAAACGGGTTTGCGCATTGGCGATAATAACCTCAAAAAGCCTTTCGGCTTCCGGGAAATCCCGGTTGAGGTACCGGCATTCCATCAACTCGCTGTGCAGGGCGTAGGTCAGGCTGTATTCCGTCTGCCAGGCCCCTTCCGGAAGCAGATTGATTCCGGTGGTCAGATAATTCAACGCCGCGCCATAGGCTGAGGATTCCTTGGCTTTGACGCCTGCCTTTAGATTAAGATCCGCCAGCCGGTTTCGTTCGGCCTGCACGGGAATGAGACGATGCCCCAGATTCAACTGGTCAACGATGTAAATAATCCGGTGGGAAAGGTCGGCCGGCGTGGATCGTTTCAGCTCCAGGTTTCCGATCTGAAAATGAATCTGTTCCCGTTCCTCCGGAGTCAGAAGGGAATAGGCCGCTTCCCGTATGCGGTCATGGCGTAATTGATAGAGATTTCCTTTGGGATGGATAAGCCCTTCCTCAATGAGAGTGTCGATAAGGGAAAGAATTTTATCCAGGGGATGGGGTGCAATCGAAGACAGGGTCTGCAAATCGAAACGGTTTCCAATGCAGGCGCAGATCTCAATGATATGAAGGGAATCCGGGGGAAGGTCTTTCATTTTATCGGCCATAAACTGGGCGACATTATCCGTAACCTCCATCTCTTCGATCTTCTTCAGGTCCCAGATCCATCCCCCGGCGGTGTCGGCGGCGATAAGACCTTCCCGGTAAAGGGTTTCCAAAAACCGGTTCACAAAGAAAGGATTGCCTTTGGTTTTTTCATAAACGATTTGAGCCAAAGAAAAAGAAAGGTCGGGCGTACACTGAAGAAGGCTCGAAACAATCCGGTTCACGTCGTTGGGATTGATGGCCCCAAGTGTGATGGTGTTTATGGTCAGTCCCGTCTTTCGTATGGCATCAACCGTCAGCATGAGGGGGTGGTGCGCCGCCGTTTCATTGTCCCTGTAGGCCCCGATGAGCAGGATAAATCGGGTGTCCTGGTCTGTGGCGATGCTTTGGATGAGTTTGAGGCTGGCCGTATCGGCCCACTGAAGATCGTCCAGAAAGAAGACCAGGGGATGTTCCCGTTCGGCAAAAACGCGGAGGAAATTTTTGAAGACCATATTAAACCGGTTCTGGTTTTCCTCCGGTCCCAGCTCCGGAATATCGGGCTGTTGACCGATGATGAGTTCCATCTCCGGGACGGCATTCGTGATGACCTTCCCGTTGGAATCCAGAGCCCAAAGCAGCTTTTCCTTCCATAACCGAATCCGCTCCTCGCTTTCCGTCATAAGCCGGCGGGTAAAAGCCTGAAAGGCTTGAACAATGGCGCTGTAAGGGACATGCCGCCGAAATTGTTCATATTTTCCGGAGATAAAGTATCCCCGCGCCTCAACAATCGGTTTTTGTATTTCGTTGACCAGGGTTGATTTCCCGATCCCCGGCTCCCCGGCTACAAGAATGATTCCCGCGCCTCCATGATTAACCCAGTCGAAGGCCTCAAATAAAATCTGTAATTCATGATCTCTTCCCACGACCATCTGGGGAATGATAAACCGCAGGGAATGGTCAAGGCGGCCCAGTTCAAAAGGTTCGGTCCGTCCCGTTGTGCGGAGTTGATCAAGGCATGCCGTGAGATCGGCCATGAGGCCGAAGGCGTTCTGATAGCGATCCTCAACGGCCTTGGAAAGGAGGCGCATCACCATATCGGACAGGGGCGGGGGAATCTGCGCATTAAGCCGGTCGGGCGGCACGGGCGCCCTGGCAATATGGGAATGGATGATTTCCAGGGGATCCTTTGACATAAAAGGGACTTGCCCCGTCAGCATTTCATAAAAGGTGATTCCCAGGGAATACAGATCAGTGCGATAATCCACAGGGCGGTTCATCCTGCCCGTCTGTTCCGGGGAGATATAGGCCAGGGTCCCCTCCATAACGCCCGGATCGTACATCTCCTTAATTTCGGTGGCGATGCCGAAGTCGGTGATCTTAATCATGCCGGTTTCCCGGTTCAGGAGGATGTTGAGGGGCTTGATGTCCCGGTGGGTAATGTTATGCCGGTGAATATTCCCCAGAATCTCCGAGAGGCGTATGGCCAGATCGAGAAACCGTTCTATGGACAGGTTGCCTTCCTGAAGGACTTCTTTTAAAGAAACGCCGCCGAAATCTTCCAGGACAAGGGCGATACGGTCTTCTTCATCGATGATGTCAAGGGTTTGGGCGATGCCGTCAATGG